>JBGPLZ010000010.1:0-46930 GCA_041486695.1 Acidobacteriota bacterium
AGCGCGCGGTGGGGCCCCGGTCGCTCGGTCTCGCACGGTCCTCGGGTGCAGGCACCGCGCCGCGCTCCGCGTCGACCCCCGGACGCCGCCTGGCGAGCGGTATCAGGCTGCTCCGACCCGCGCTGGTTCTGGTGTGAGGCGCTTGAGGGAACCTTGGTGTGAAGCGCCGGGCCCTGCAGTCGCCGGGTCGTGCGAGACCGAGCGACCAGGGCCCCGCCGCGCGGTCCTCAGCGCGGTGGGTGGGAGCGAGGCGAGCCGAGGGGAGGCTCGCGCAGCGACCCGGACCCGTGCCCGGCGACTGCAGGGCGCGGCGCTTCACGCTGGGGATGCCTCAGGACGGCCGCTTGACTCGGGTCTCGGCGCGATGCTACGCTCCCGCCCCTTTCCAAACCGCGTCGCTGGAGGTGACCCATGGCCGTTCCAGGCCAGTTGAAGGCGAAGATCGATCTCCTGAAAAAGAAGATCGCCGAGAAGGGAGCGTCCCTGACTCCGGAGCGGCGACGGCAGGCCCACAAGAGGCTGAGGAGGCTGCAACGGTCGCGGCGGGTCGCGCTCGCGGCGGAGAAGAAGCGCCATCCCCGACCGGCGACCGAGGCGAAACCGTCCGGCGATGCCGCGGCGGCGCCCGGCGCCTAGGAGCCTGGGCGAGTATTGGCAGGGCCGCGCGTATGGGGATTCGGGTCTTCGGATCGTCCCGGACACAGATCAGGAAGGAGAGACGAGCATGAAGGGTGGGCGCAGGCTGTTGGCGGTGGTCGCGGCGTCGGTGGGGCTGGCCGTCCTGGCGGGGTGCAAGAGCGATGTCGACGAGATGATCATGAACCCGACGACCAAGGACGAACTGGTGCAGAAGCTCCTCGCCGACGACGTCGCCAAGCACGACATCATGACCCGGCTGACCTCCGAAGACGCCGCGAAGAAGGAGATCGCCGAGACCCTCCTGGGCGACACTTCGATCAAGGCGCTGGCGCTCGACAAGATCGCCGCCGACCAGGTTCAGCGCGCTGCGCTGCTGCAGAAGCTGGTCGGGGATGCGGCCACGCGCGCCGAGGTGATCGCCGCGGTGACCTCCGACGAGGCGAACCGGAAGGAAGTTCAGGCCATCCTGAAAAAACCGCTGCCGAAGAAGTAGAGCCCGTTTCTAGAGAGCGTTGACCTGGACGCTGTTCGACAGAACGCGATGTCCGGACGGGTCGACCATCCGCAGTCGCACCTGATAGACGCCGGGCCGATCGAAACGCAGGTCGCGCGCGTAGTCGAACCCCTCGGACGTCTTCACGACCTCGCCCGCCGTGCAGTCGGCGCCGCCGCCATCGCCCCGAAACGGCTCCTCCGGCGTCGTGCGGCCGCCAACCGCGCTGGCGCGCGCCGGGTCGGTCATCCAGGCGACCTCGGAGCGGCACAGCTCGACCTGCCCCGGCTCGATGCCGCGCACCTTGCCGTAGATCGACACGGTGAAAGGAACGAAGCCGACGATCCGGTTGGCGACGATGAACAGCCCCGGGCCGGATGCCTTGGGCCCGCGGGCCCAGGCGTCGCCTTCGCCGGCCAGGCTCAGTAACAGCGCACCCCCTGCGACCACTGTCCCGATCATCCCCAGCCGACGCATCGCCCCCCCCCCAAGCTCGCCAGCCCGTCGTGAGACGAGAACCGGTGTGCAAATATGTAATTATGGAAAATAGTCTATGCGTACACCCGACAAGCTGTGGTTCGCGCTTGGACGAGTCAAGACTGACTTTCGTAATCTTGACTAAGTTTCATCGGCACCTAATATTTAATCCGTTGATGTACCGGTGGCTCCAGGCGCTCGAAGCTTTCCGGTGTAGACCCTTGCCGATGAAAGGCTTGATGCAAGACACGCCGCGCCAGCTTTTTCACACGGTCTTCAGAGAAGTGGGCAGCCTGGTCCCCAGCGATCAAATCAGCCTGGCCCTGCCTTCCCCCGATGGCGAGCGCTTCGTCGTCTGTTCCGTCTATCCGGAGACTTCGGAAGCCCCCGGCTGGGAGGTGCCACGCGACGGTTCCTGCGCGGCGCTTGTCTTGAAGCGGCGGAGGACGGAGTTATTCCCCAGCCTGGGAGCGGAGTTCCACTTTCCCGAAGAGGAGGCGCTTCATCGGGAGGGGATGCGCGCCGCCGCCTTTGTGCCCTTGTTCCTTGCCGGCGAGCCGTACGGCGTGCTGATCCTGGCGGTCAGGGAGCCGCGCTCCCTGGAGGGGAAAGGACTGCGCTTTCTCGAGCGCATCGGCGGCCTGCTCGCCCTCGCCGTCGCGGCCACGAGCCAAGAACCGTCGGCCCCGCCTTCGGGCCCGCTGCGGCAGGCCTTTGGGCAGATGGCGGTCTTCAGCCGCGTCTCGAACCGAATCGTCCAGGAAGATCATCTGGAGGCGGCCTGCCGGCTCTTCCTCGAGACGATTCGCGAGCACTCCGGGTACCGCCGGGCCGTGCTGACCCTGCTGGATGCCGAGGGGAAGGACTCGCAGTCGTTCTTCACCGGGTTCAGCGACGATGATATCGACGCCTTCCACCGGCACAAGCTGACGCCGACACAACGCCGGGCGATTTTCCACGATCGCCACCGCCATGGGAATTCCTATCTGGTGCCCGCGGAGGCAGCGACCGAACTCGTCGGGTTGCGCCCCGGCGGTGCGGGGGCGTCCGCGGCCGGGTCGGCAGGGCTGCTGTTCATACCTCTTTATGGCGGGCGGGGATCCATGATCGGCACGGTCATGCTCGACGAACCGGCAGAGGACAATCCTCCGAGCGCCGAGGCCCTCTCCGCCCTGGAGCTGTTCGCCAGCGGCGTGGCGCATGCGATCGAGAAGAAGCGGCTCGATGTCGCGGTGAAGAATGCCCAGGCGCGCCTGCGCACCGTTCAGGAGCAGCTCATGCAGGCCGAGAAGATGTCCGCGATCGGGCAGCTGATCTCCGGCGTCACGCACGAGCTGAACAATCCTCTGTCGGGAATCATGGGCTTCGCGCAGCTGCTGCTCGGTGCCGAGGTCAACCCGAAAACCAAGAAGAATCTCGAGCGCATCTACACGGAAGCGGTTCGCTGCCAGAAAATCGTTCACAACCTGTTGTCGTTCTCGAGGCGCCACCAGCCTGAAAAGACGAGCCGGCGGCTCGATGAAGTGATCGAGAGCGTCCTGGAGTTGCGCGCCTACCAGCTGCAGGTGGACGACGTCGCCGTCGAACGTCGCTACGACCCGAGCCTGCCGCCGACCATGGTCGATGTCCACCAGATCCAGCAGGTTGTCCTGAACGTGGTCAACAACGCCCACCAAGCCATGATGCTGGTTGCCGATCGGCCGCGGCGCCTGACGATCGCGACGGAGCGGAAAGGCGACCGCCTGTGCGTGCGCATCAGCGACACCGGGTCGGGAATTCCGCGCGAACGGCTCGAGAAGATCTTCGATCCCTTCTACACCACCAAGGCCGAGGGCAAGGGCACAGGCCTCGGGCTGAGCGTCTCGCGCGCCATCATTCGAGAGCACCAGGGGACCATCAGCGCCGGGAGCGTGCTGGGAGAGGGCACGACGATGACCCTCGATCTTCCCCTCGTCGCCGACACGGCCGCGCCCAGGGCGGACGAGGAGAAGCCGGCGTCCGCGCGCGCGCCGGTGCCGCTGCGTCTCCTGGTCGTCGACGACGAGGAGGTTCTCACGGAGCTGCTGGGCGATTTCCTGAGAAGCGTCGGTCACCAGGTTGACCAGGCGCGCGACGGTCGCCAGGCCCTGTCGATGGCCTCCAGCCGCGACTACGACATCATCCTTTCGGATCTCAAGATGCCGGGACTCGATGGTCAGGGCTTCTATGAGCAGCTCAACATGGTGAAGCCCTGGATGGCAGGGCGCTTTGTCTTCTCGACGGGAGATCTCGCCAACCCCAAAGTTCAAACCTTCTTCCAGGTCAGCGGTTGTCCCTACCTCAGCAAGCCGTTCAAGCTCGAGTCGGTCCTCAAGGTCATCGATCAGGTCGTCCGGAAGCTGCGCGCCGCGTAAGAGCGCCACCCGCTCGTTGACAGAAGCGGCGCTCCACCGTACCTTTGCAATTCCGTGACTCCTTTCCTCCGGTTGCCGCCGCGGCGGCGCCGCCGCGGCGCCGCCGCGACGCTGATCGCAGCCATGCTGCTTCTGGGGACCGCCGGCGGATCGGCATCCCCGCAGAGCGCTGGCGCCGCGAGCGCCACCGATCTGATCCGGCGCGGCAATGCGGCGCGGGGACAAGGACAGATCGAGGCGGCGCTCGCCGCCTATCGCGAAGCGCGCCGTCTTGCACCGGAGCGTGTCGAAGTGCGCCTTCTGCTCGCCGACACCTTGCGGAGGATCGGGCGCCTCGACCAGGCCGAGGTCGAGTACGCCGCGGCGATGAGCCTCGACCCCCGCCGCGTCGAGGCGTACACGGGCGCGGCGATGATCCGGAGGGCGCGCTTCGACTACGAGGGCGCCGTCGCCCTTCTCGAGCCGGCGATCGATCGCGTGCCGGCAGGGCGCCGCCCCGATCTCATTCTGACGATCGCCGAAACGCGGCGCCGGCAGGGCCGCCTCGAGGAGGCGGAGCGTCTGCTCCGCGAGGTGCTAAGGGCGCGCCCCGGCGATCCGCCGGCCCTGGCCGGCCTGGCCCAGGTGGCGGAGGCGCGTGGAGATCTCGACGGGGCGGTGGGGCTCTGGAGCGGCTACCTCGAGGCCAGGCCGGACGATCAGCCCGCGCTGTTGCGCCGCCAGGAGCTGAAGGAGCTGAAGGCCTCGATCGCCGCGCTGCGCGAGACCGCGCGCGCCCGTCCACAAGGGGCCGTCTTTTCGGAACTCGGGCGGCTGCTGGCCGTGGCGGGTGACGCCGCCGGAGCGGCGCAGGACTGGAAGAGGGCGCTGGCGGCCGATCCCGACGACGCCGACGCCCGGCGTGGACTGGCCCTCGCCCTGCGCGACCGCGGCGATCGGCGCGCCGCCGCTTCCCAGTTCCGCCGCCTTCTGCGGCAGCGGCCGCAGGATGGCGTCGCCCTCTACAATCTGGTCGGACTCGCGCGCTCCGCCGGCGACGCGGAGGCCGAGGAGGAAGCCTGGTGGGCGCTGATCGAGGCGCGTCCCGACGATCTGTTCGGGGTGCGCGCCTTCCTCGCTTTCCTCGAGACCTCGGGGGCGCCGGCGCTGCGCCGGTCGATCGGGGGGGAAGGGGCCGGCGGCCACGGCGGCCCCACGGCGCTCCTGCGGCGTCGGGCGCTTTTCGAGGCGGCCGCGGGACGCCTGGACGAGGCCGCGGACGATCTGCACCAAGCGCTCCGTCACGATCCGACCGACCCGTGGACCCAGGAGATCGCGACCGAGATCCTGGCGCTCCATCCCTCTCTCCTGAAGCAGCTGGGCGCGAGAGCGTCCCCGGAAGACGGGCGACCGCCGACGGCGGACGAACTGGTTCTTCTGGCCCGGCTGACCTGGTGGTCCGGACAGGGCGGCGATGCGCTCCTGCTCCTCCGGCGCGCGGTCGCGATCGATCCGCGGTCGGAGCAGGCTTGCTCCGCGTTGGCCGAGGCTTATCAGGCTGTCGGGCACAACGACGCGCTGGCGCTCGCGGAGCTGGAGCGCGCCGTCGACCTCGCTCCAGCCTCGGCGACCGTCCGGGTCGATCTGGCGCTGGCCCACCTCCGGGCGGGACGCGGTCCCGAGGCCGAAGCGGCGGCCCGCAAGGCGCTGGCGCTCGACGGTTCATCGGCACCCGCCCTCTCGGTGGTCGGGGCGGCTCTGATGGAACGGGGCGACGCCGAGGGGGCGGCAGCGGCCTACGCCGCCGCGCTGCGCAGCGACCCGGCCGATAACTTCGGTCTGGCGCGCACCCAGTACCCCCTCGTCCTGGCCGCCCTCGGTCGGCAGGTCGAAGCCCGCCACGCCCTGAGAGGCGAGATCCCGCCGATCCCGGAAGCCCTTTACCGCGAGGCCTGGAGCTTCGCGCGCGACGCCTTCCGCGACAAGAGCTACGGGGGCCAGGACTGGGCGGCGTGGAAGGATCGCTATCGCGGCCGCCTCGAAACGCCCGCGGATGCCTATCGGGCGATCGCCGGCATGCTCGCCGCGCTCGGCGATCCGTACACCCGCCTTCGCGATGCCGAGGAAACCGCCGCCGTCTATCTGGCCAGGCGCGGGGAGGGGGTCACGGTCGACGCGCTGGGGAGAAACCGTTCACAGAGCCAGAGCGTGGTCGTCAAGGACCTCGATGGAGGCCTCGGCTACATCCGTCTCAGCAATCTCAGCGACCCTCGGGTCGTCGAGGAGGTCCGGCGAGCGCTCCTGGCGATGCGCGAGAAAGAAGGTCTCATCCTCGATCTGAGGGGCAACCCGGGCGGCTTCGCGCGCTCTGCCGACGCGATCGGGGACCTGCTCGTCGGTCCAGGCCGGGAGGCCGGCGTCGACGTCGGCCCGGACGGCGCCATCACGCGAATCACCGGCGGCGACGGGGCCCTCACCGGCAGTCCGCTGACCGTGCTCGTGGACGGACAGACCGCGAGCGCTGCCGAGCGTCTGGCCCGCACGATCGAGGCGACCGGCCGTGGCGCGATCGTCGGCGAGCGGACTCGAGGCAAGGGCCTTGCCCAGGTCTCCCGGGTCCTGCCTGGCGGAGCGACCGTCCTGGTCTCCGCGGCGGAGATGCTCGGTCCCGACGGCCGGCCGTTGCAGGGACGGGGTCTCCAGCCCGGGACGCCGGCGGCTCCCGATCATTCCGATCCGGCGTCGCCGCAGCCATGATTGACACTCCCCGGGGCGCGACTTAAGATACGCGCCCCATGAGCGAGCCGACGCCCGGGAGCGCGGCGCCCGTCACCGGCTCCGCAGGAACGATTGACAGGGTTCGCCGGCGCGCGGCGGCTCTTCTCGTGGCCGTCCTGCCTGCCGGCGCAGCCGCACCCGAGCTCGGCAGTTTCTGGGTCAACGCCTGGCCTTTCCCCGCGGTCGTCTTCTCCGCCTTTCTGATCGCCTGGGGCGCCGAGTGCGCCCAGTTCCTGGTTTCGCAGGGGCTGGCGCTGGCCATCCTCGCCTGGATGCAGGCGCTCCCGGAGTTCGCCGTCGAGGCGGTGATCGCCTGGTCGCAGAAGATCCATTTCATGACCGCCAACTTCACCGGTTCTCTCCGCCTCCTGGTGGGGCTCGGCTGGCCGCTGATCTTCGGAGTCGCGGCCTTCGGACACTGGCGGCGCGAGCGGCGGTTGCTGATGCGCATCCAACTCGACGACGAGCACTGCGTCGAGGTGCTGGCCCTGGGGCTGCCGATCCTTTATTTCCTCATCATCTACGCCAAGGGAACACTGACGCTTCTCGACGCCGCGATTCTGGCGGCGATCTACATGGTCTATCTTTGGATGCTGAAAATGGCGCCGCCACGGGAGATGGAGCATGTCGAGGATCTCGAAGCGATCCCGCGCGCGGTCATGCGCCTGCCGCGGATCCCGCGCGCCTCCGCCATCCTCGCCTTTTTCATCGCTGGCGGGGTGATTCTCTATCTCGCCGCCGAGCCGTTCCTGCACAGCATGCTCCGGTTCGCGGTCTACTTCGGAGTGTCGGAGTACCTGTTCATCCAGTGGGTGGCGCCCTTCCTGTCTGAGTTCCCGGAAAAGATCAGCGCCCTGTACTGGGCCCGGCAGCGGAACAAGGCTCCGATGGCGCTGATGAACATGGTGTCGGCCAACATCAATCAGTGGACGATGCTGGCGGCGATGATCCCGCTGGTTTACAGTTTCAGCGTCGGGGGGCCGTCCTTCATCCCGTTCGACGAATTCCAGAGGAAGGAGATCCTGCTCACCGTGGCGCAGTCGATGCTCGGCATGCTGCTGCTGGCAAACATGTCTTTCCACATCTTCGAGGCCACCGGCATCTTCTGTCTGTGGGGGCTGCAGTTCGTCCGCCCGAACCTGCACGAGGAAGTGACCCTGCTCTATTTCGTCTGGGTGTGCTACGAACTCTTCATGACGATCGTCGTGCGCCGGCGGCTGGACGCCCTGGTCGCCTTCCATCATCTCTGGAAGAGTCACGGCGCGCGCCGGACAGGTCCCTAATTGAAGCGCTGGAAGCGGTTCGTCTGGACGCTCGCCACCCTGATCCTGCTCGCCGTCGTGACGGCCGCGTTGTTGCTCTGGAGCGGCGTTCTCGAAGATCGGCTCCGGCGGCTGGTGGAGAGGCGGGCCACCAAGGCGCTCGGAACCGAGGTCGTCGTCGAACGGCTCCGCCTCGGTATTCTGCCTCCTTCGGTTCGTCTGGATCATCTGAGGCTGAGGCGCCGGGGCAATCGCGGCTCGGAACTGGCCGTGACCGCCGACACGACGACGGTCCATGCCGGTTTCCTGACCTGGATCGGGCTGCGTCGCGGGCCTCTTCAGATCGCCATCGAGCGTCCACACGTGAGCCTGGCCCTCGCGGAAGGCCATCCGCTCGGGCTGCAAGATGGGGGGGGCGACACGCTGGCCGCAGTGGAGGTCCTTCCCCGGGGCTCGTCGCTCAAGGTTCGTGATGCCACGCTCGACCTCGACATGTCCGGCGGGGCGCGACTGCATCTGGAGGGTGGACAGGCGAATCTCCTGGTCGGTGATCGTCCCGCATCGATCAGCGGCCATGGCACGATCGCGACGGGAACGGCCCAGGGTCTCGCCGGGAGCTGGAGCAAGCTCGGCGCGGAGGCCGAATTCGATCTTTCGGCCGGCGGTCTAAGGCTCGATCCCGTCTCGATCCGCGCGGAAGGGCTCGCTCTCACCGGTCGCCTCGCCGTGGCGCTTGGCGAAGCGCCGCGGCTCACCGGCGAAGCGCGCCTCGGGATCGAGATGGTCGCCCTCACGCGATTCCTGCCGCCGGCCGCGGCGCCGGGCGGACGCCTCGAGGCGCGGCTTCAGGGCACCTGGGGCAGCGACGGCCCGCGGCTGCGGGGAGACCTGAATGGCGGGGCCCTGCGCATCTTCGGCCTCACCATCGACAGCCTGCGCTCCGATCTCGAGCTGGGTGAGAGCCTGAAGGCCACCGGGATCAAGGCGCACCTGCTCGGCGGGGAGGCGACCGGCGCGCTCGAGGCGGACTGGCGGCGGCCCGAACGGACCACGCAGATCGACGCGAGCATCGATGGTGTCGATCTGGCGCAGCTCCTCGGCCTCGCCGGCTGGAACGGTCCGGCGGTGAGCGGCACGGTGCATTATCGCGGCCGGCATGTTCTGGACGCGCGTGGCCTGCCCGGCCTGAGCGGCTCCGGCGTCTTCGACGCGGTCGGCCATTACGTCCTGTCGAAGGGCGCCCCGCTGCCGCTCGAGGTCACCTCGACGCTGGCGACCGAGGGCGCCACGGTTCGTCTCACCGGCGGCACGATCCGGGCCGGCTCGGTGCGCGGCAATTTCTCGGGCACGGTCGCCGAGGGAGAGGGCATCCGGCTGCGGTTGCGTGGCGCCACCGGCGACATCGGCGAGATCCTGCCGCTGTTCAACCCGCCCGCGAAGCCAAAGCCGCAGCCAAAATCCCCGGCGCCGGCGCCGAGCGGGGCCGGGCCTCCCGCCGCGGCCGCCGGAGGGATGCGGCCGGTTCGTCTCGTGGCCTGGCATCCCGATCCCTCCGGTCTAAGCCCCCTCGAAGCCATCGTCCGGGCCCTCGGAGGAACGTGGGAGTGGGACGGAGATCTTCAGTATCGGCGGGGCCGTCTCAGCTTCGAAGGCACGCTCTCCGGACGCGACTTGACCTACCGAGAGACACCGATCGGCGCCCTGACCTCCCGGATCCTCTACCGCAACGACATCCTGACGATTCGCGAAGCCACCCTCCATCCACCGGACGGAGGGGAGGTCGGCATCGGGGGCAGGGTCGATTTCGGAGTCGAGGCAGCGGTGAACCTCGATATCGTCGCCACCGACTGCCCGATCGCGCCGGCCCTGTCCATCGCCGGCGCGTCCTGGCCGGCCGAGGGCCGCTTTAGCGCTCGGGTCGGGGTCGGAGGTCGGCCGGGAGCGCCGGCCGCCCACGCCACTCTCGAGACCGGGAAGGTCCGCCTGGGCGACTTGAGGTTCGATCGGGTGCAGGGCGAGATCCTCGCCACTCCCGACTTGATCGAGGTGCGCTCGCTCGTCGTGTCGACGGGACCGGGCGTGCTTTCGGTCGAAGGCCGCCTGCCATACCACGCCGGGGCCGAGGGCGAGCCCGTTGACGCAGGGACGTCCGAGCCCGGCCTGACCGCGGTGGGTCACGATCTCGATCTTCCCCTGTGGAGCCGGACGGCGGCCGACCTCGGTCTCTCCGGAACTTTCGACGTCGAGGGAAATCTCACGGGAAGCCTCGCCGATCCGGGCGGCAGCCTGACTCTGCGGTCGCCCCAGCTTCGCGCCCAGGGAGCCGATGTCGGTCCGATCGAGGGAGAGGTCCGTCTGGCGAGCGGGGCCCTGGCGCTCACCTTCCGGGTCCCGGAACGGAACACGGTTCTCGAGGGCACGGTGCACCTCACGCCCGGCTGGCCGGCCGACCTGCGCGCCGCCTTTTCCGGGAGCGAGGGACGGATTCGGCCCGTCATCGGAGCGCTCGAAGAGGTGCGGGTGATGCTCACCGGTGAGGTCGAGATCCACGGCCCGCTCCGCGATCCCCTTCACCTGCGCGCGCGCGCCGTGCTCTCCAGTCTCGAGGCCGGCGTCGCCGGGGTCACGGTCGATGCGCAGGCTCCCGTGGTGCTTTCCCTGGAGGACGGGCGTCTCGGGCTCGACCCCCTGGTCCTCGCCGGAGATGGGACGCGGATCGAGATGAGCGGCGGGCTCGCGGCCACCGGGCAGCGGGGGCTCGATCTCTCGGCGCACGGGAGCTTCGATCTGCGCCTGCTGCGTCCGCTTCTCAAGAATCTCCAGGCGACGGGGCGGGGGGAGGTCGAGCTTCGAGTGACGGGGACTCTCGACGATCCCGACCTCCGGGGGAGCCTGGTGGTTGTCGGTGATGCCATCCGCTATCCCGATCTGCCGTTCCCCATCAACAATCTGAAGGCTCATGGGACGTTCGAAGCCTCCGGGATGACCATCGACACGCTGAGCTTCGAGGCGGGCGGCGGGCCGGTCGAGGGAACCGGCCGGGTCGGGATCGGAGCGGTCCCCGGACGGCACACTGGTCTGGCGATCCGGGACGTCGATCTCCGGCTGCATGGGAAGAACGTCAAGTCGGAGTTCCCCAAGGGTTTCGTCTCCGTGGCCGATCTGGATCTGACCTTCCGCCTCGATTCCGAAGGGGCGCGCCTGGAGGGCACGATCGGGCTCGTGAAGGGGGTCTACAGCCGCAGTCTTAGGGTGAATTCGGCGATCGTCCGCGGCGGGACCGGGCTCGACCTTCTGCCGCAGTCGCCGCTGCCCGACCTTGTCGCGACCCTCGGCATCAACCTGCTCATCCGCGCGGACGGCGACGTGTGGCTTCGCAACGACCTGGGGAACCTCGAGGGCTCGGGGGAGCTGAAGGTGACCGGGACCGCGGCCCGTCCATCGGTCGCCGGGCGGATCACGGCGACCGAGGGCGGCGCCCTGCGTTTCCGGGGCGTCCGCTACCGCGTCGATCGGGGCACGGTCGATTTCGCCGACCCGGTGGCGATCAACCCGATCTTCGACGTGCAGGCGACGACCACCGTCAAGGAGTACCAGGTGACGCTGCACGTGGAGGGCACGGCCGACGACTTCAAGTACGAGCTGACGAGCAGCCCGGCGCTGCCGCAACAGGAGATCGTCGCCCTGCTCCTGACCGGCCGTACGCTCGGTCAGGTGGCCGGAACATCGGGCAACCTCGGCGAGGAAACCGCCGCCGCCTACCTGGGAGGCATGTTCAACGAGGAGCTCTCCGGGCGCGTGGCCGGCTGGGCCGGCCTCGACGTGCTGGCGATCGATCCGTTCCAGACCAGCGCCCAGGGGGACCCGACCACGCGGGTCACGCTCGCCAAGCAGGTCACACCCGACCTCATGCTCACCTATTCGAGCGATCTCGGTTCGGCCCAGGGGTCGATCTACGAGCTCGATTACTCCCTGAGCCGGGACATCATTCTCACCAGCCTGCGCGATCGCACCGGATCGCTCGGAGCGGATCTCGGCTACATCCTGCGCGGCAAGCCGCCCTCCCTGCCCGGGCTCGAGAACCGCGCCCGGGCGCACCAAGGCGATCGCCGCATCGGCGCCGTCCGGATCGAGGGTCATCCTCACTTCGAGGAGCGCCGGGTGCTCGCACGGCTGCGGCTGAAGCCGGGACGGGTGCGGAGCCGGGCCGCGGTGAACGACGGGGTCGATCGACTGCTGCGCTTCTATCAGAAGCGCGATTTCCTGATGGCGGAAGTGGATGTCGTCGAGGCGCCGGGCGGTTCCGGAACCGTCGACCTGACGGTCCGGGCCCGCTCCGGGCCGCGCATCGTCATCGACATCGAGGGGATCGGCGGCCGCGAGGGGGTGCGGCAGAGGCTGGCGCCTTACTGGCAGAAGGGGATCTTTCTCGAGGACATCGTCGAGGCGGCGCGCCTGCGCCTGATGGCGCTCGAGCACGACCGCGGTTTCCAGTCGGCCGAGGTGACAGCGAAGGTTTTGCTGAACGATGCGGAGGAGTTCCGGGTCCTCTACACCGTGCGGCATGGGCCGCGCGTTCGGGCCGGCGAGGTCCGGGTCGTCGGGACCCGGCAGATCAGCGAAGCGGAGATCCTCAAGGTTGTGCGCACCCGGCCGGCAGGCTCCTTCCGGCGGGGGCTCGTGCGCGACTCGAAGCTGCGCGACGATCTGGAGGCGGTGAGACGGCTCTACCTGGCCCGCGGCTTCGCCCGGGTTGCGATCGCCGCGCCGGAGGTCTGGATCGACGCCTCCGGGGAGCGGGCGAGCGTCGTCCTGCACGTCGAAGAGGGGCCGCTGGTCGTGCTGGGGGGAGTCCGGTTCGAGGGAGCGGCCTCGATCTCCCCCGGCCGGCTCGAGGCCGCCGCGGCGCTGCGGCGAGGGGTGCCGTACGTCTCCGAGGAGATCGCCGCCGCTCTGGTCCGCGTGCGGCGCGCTTATGACGCTTCTGGATACTACGACGTGCGGGTCGAGTCGAAGATCGAGCCCGCCGGGGCCAATGGCGGCGCCGAAGCGGTCGACGTGGTCTTCTCGATCCTGGAAGGCAAGCGGCAGATCGTCCGAGACGTCGACGTCGGAGGAAACCTGATCACCAACGAGGATGTGATCCGCAGGGCCCTGGTCGTGAAACCGGGCGATCCTCTCAGCCGGGCGAATCTCCTCGAGAGCCAGAGGCGTCTCTATCAGCGCGGCATTTTCGACGCGGTCTCGCTGGAGCCGGCTCCGCCGGCCGATCCGGCGACCGCCACCGCTCCGACCGGCGCCACGACGGTCGGTCCGGCGACCGCCACGGCCGCCGACTCGACAGGCCCCACGGAGACGCCGGCGCGGCCAGTGCAGGTTTCGGTCCGCGAGACCGCGCCGCTGAGCCAGGTCTTCGGCATCGGGTACGACAGCGTGGAGAAGACGCGGGTGCGATACGACATCAATCACCGCAATGTCTTCGGCAGCGGCCGGTCGCTCGGGCTGCACACCCGGGCGAGTGAGCTGGAACAGAATGCATCCCTGCTCTACCGCGAGCTCGGGATCTTCGGTGGCAGGTACGATGGCCTGGCGACCGCCTTCTGGCAGAATGAGCGACGTCCCGCCTTCGACGTGCGCACGATCGGAGCCGCGGTCCAGATCAGCCGTCAGACCACCCGGGCCACCAGGAACCTCTATCGCTACACGCTGCGGGACGTCGATCTCTCCCAGGCCTCGGCCGATTTCGAAGGCTCCACCCTGCGTCTGTCGGGTCTCGCGGCCTCGGTGGTTCACGACACGCGCGATTCGGCCTTCCAGCCGCTGCGCGGCCACTACCTGAGCGGGGAAGTGCAGTACTACGGACACGGGCTCGGCTCCGAGGCCGACTTCAGCAAGGGATTCGCCCAGGCGTACTTTTTCAAGGAGGTGCTCCCGAATACCGTCTGGGCGCAGGCGGTCCGCGCGGGCGTTGCCGTCACGCTCGGGGCATCGCACCGTGACCCGAGCTCGACGGGGGACATGGTCTCGGGTCTGCCTCCCTCCGAGCGCTTCTTCGCGGGAGGCGACACGACCCTGCGCGGGTTCCGCCGGGATCGGGTCGGGCCGCTCGACGATACCGGTGACCCGATCGGAGGAGAAGGGGTCTTCGTCCTGAACGAGGAGCTGCGATTCCCGATCTACCGCAGCTTTCAGGGGGCCGTGTTCTACGACGCGGGGAACGTCTACCGGACCGCTCGCGATTACTCGCTCCGACATCTGCGTCAGGTGCTTGGCGCAGGGTTGCGGATCGCCACGCCGATCGGGCCCTTCCGCTTCGAGTATGGCTCGGTGATCGACCCCCGGCCGGACGAGTCGCGCGGCCAATTCATCATCTCGATCGGGCAGGCGTTCTAGGCGATCGGGCCGGTATTCTAGGATCCGGCCTTGGCGGCCATTTCCGCGAGTCGCTCGGCGGAATAGCTGGCGACCAGCTCGGCGACCATGCTGTCGGCCGCCTCGGCCGCGGTGCCCGTGCGGTCCTCGCTCGGACCCCAGACGAAGCCGGCCTGGTAGGCCTCCTGCGCCGTGGCTCCCGCCGCCATCGCCGCGGCATCGACGGCCTCCTGAAAACGATCCGGCAGGTTGCGGCTGGCGCGCCCGTTCGTGTCGGTGGCGCGGACCGCGTAGGGGATGTCTCGCCAGTACATGACTTTCACTTCGGCCATGGCGCGGATTCTAGCACGAACGCGACTCATGCTATTACTCGGACAGGCTCCTAGGGGCGGCGCAGGTGCAGTATGATCCCGCCGGATGAAACGGGCGCCGACCGACCTGCCTGAGCCGTTCCTCGAGGCCGTCCGGGGCTTGCGCCGCGCCTTTCCGGAGCCAGCCTCGCCGTATCGCCTTCCCCTGACCCAGAACACCTTCGGCGAGGCGGAGATCGCCGCGGCCCTGGAGGTGCTGGTGCGCGGACCGATGACCCAGGGTCCGCGGGTCGCCGCTTTCGAGTCGGAGTTTGCCCGGGCCCACGGCCTTGCCGACGCGGTGTTCTGCAACTCCGGCTCGTCGGCGAACTTGTTAATGCTGGCCGCGTTGACCCGGCCCCGTGACGGTGGCGCGCGGCCGGCGCTCGCTCCCGGCGATGAGGTCATCGTGCCGGCGGTCACCTGGTCGACCACGATCTGGCCCGTGGCCCAGGTCGGCGCCGTGCCGGTCCTGGCGGATGTCTCCACCGCAACCCTCAATCTCACCCTCGAATCGGTCGAGCGCGCTCTCTCGCCGCGGACCCGGGCGGTGTTCGCGGTGCACCTGCTCGGCAATCCGGCGCCGGTCGACGAGCTCGCCGATCTCTGCCGCCGCAAGGGGCTGGTCCTGATCGAGGACTGCTGCGAGGCGCTCGACGCCGACATCGACGGCCGCAAGGTGGGCGCTTTCGGCCGCATGGGCAGCTATTCGTTCTACTTCTCGCATCACATCTGCACCATCGAGGGCGGGATGGTCGCCTGCGCCGGCGCCGAGGATGCACAGGTGCTGCGGATCCTTCGAGCGCATGGCTGGACGCGCCAGATGCCGGAAGCCGCGCGGCGCGCCGTCGAGCAGGCTCACCCCGATCTCGATCCGCGGTTCCTGTTCGTCGACGTCGGCTACAACCTGCGCGGGACCGATCTCCAGGCGGCCCTGGGGCTGGTGCAATTCGAGCGTCGGGTCGGATTTCTCGCCCGCCGGCGGCAGGCGGCGGCCGCCTGGGGCGCGGCCCGCGATCGTCACGGCGATCTGTTTCTGCCGTTCATCGCGGCCCCCGGAAGCAGCCACTTCGCCTTTCCGCTCGTGCTGCGGCCCGGGGCGCCGGCGACCCGGCAGCGCCTGATTGATCATCTCGAGGCCCGGGGCGTCGAGACCAGGCCGCTGGTGGCCGGCAACCTGGCGCGCCAGCCGGCGCTGCGCCGCCTGCCGCACCGGGTCGCCGGCCCGCTGACCGGCGCCGACCTGCTGCACGAGCGGGCGATCTACGTCGGCATCCATCCGCGGCTGACCGATGAGCAGATCGCCTCGCTGCCGCCTCTCCTCCATGAGTTCGCCCGCGATCCGGGGGCCCCGTGACCGCCGCGCCGATCGCCGACCCGACCTTCTGGCGGGGCAAGCGCGTGGTGGTGACCGGAGGCGCCGGCTTCATCGGCAGCCACCTGGTCGATCGCCTCCTGCCTTACTGCGGCGTCGTGATCGTCCCGACGCGGCGCGCCGGCACGCCGTCCTTCCTGCGCGCGGTCGACGGGCAGGTGCGGCTGGTGCGCGGCGATCTCCGCGAGACCAGGGTCGCCGACGAGGCCTTCCGAGGCGCCGACGTCGCGCTGCTCCTGGCCGCCGCGGTCGGCGGCATCGAATACAACATGGCCCACCACGCCGGCATCTTCCGCGACAACCTGTCGGTCTTCCTGGCCTCGATGGAGGCGGCGCGCCGCGCCTCGGTGGGCCGCGTGCTGGTGGTCAGCTCGGCCTGCGTCTACCCGCGCGACTGCGCCATCCCGACGCCGGAGTCGGAAGGGTTTCGCGACCGGCCCGAGCCGACCAACGAAGGGTACGGCTGGAGCAAGCGGATGGAGGAATTCCTGGGCGAGGCGTACGCGCGTGAGTACGGCCTGCGCGTCGCCGTGGCGCGTCCGTACAACGCCTACGGACCGCGCGACAACTTCGACCCGGCGTCGTCGCATGTCATCCCCGCGCTCGTCCGCCGCGCCTTCGAGCCCGGGAGCGACGTCCTCACCGTCTGGGGCTCGGGCCGGCAGAGCCGCTCCTTCCTGTACGTCACCGATTTCGCCGACGGTCTGGTGCGGATCTGCGAGCGGGCCGCCGACAGCCAGCCGACCAATCTCGGCGCCGACGAAGAGACGACCATGGAGGAGGTGGCGCGGACGATCGCGTCGCTGGCGGGAACGGGCAAGCGCGTCGAGTTCGACGTTTCCAAGCCGGAGGGACAGCCGCGCCGGCACTGCGAGACCTCGAGGCTCCTGACGCGGTTTGACTTCCGGGCCAGGGTGTCGCTGGCCGAGGGGCTGCGGGCGACGGTCGAATATTTCCGCGCCGAGGTTCTGCCGACGCTGCCGCGAGGCGCCTCCCGCCACTTCTGAACCTCGAGCCTCCGTAAGGACCGGACATGCTCATCCTGTACGTGGCCATGAAGCACGACTATGGCAAGCCGGAGCAGGGCCACAGCTTCGAGCACTGGAATTTCTACGACGCCCTGGTCCGCATGGGGCACGCGATCCTCTACTTCGATTTCCCGACGCTTCTGGCGCGGCACGGGCGCGCCGGAATGAACCGTCGGCTGGTCGAGGTGGCTCGCGCGGAGCGGCCCGCCTTCATGTTCACCGTCCTGTTCCGGGACGAGTTCGAGCCGCGCGCGCTCCGGCGCGTCAGCGAGGCCGGCGGGACCGCCACGCTGAACTGGTTCTGCGACGACCAGTGGCGTTTCGACGACTTCTCGCGGCACTGGGCCCCCTGCTTCGACTGGGTCGTGACCACCGCCGCGGCGGCGGTGCCGAAGTACGAGGCGCTCGGCGTGCGGCACGTGATCAAGAGCGAGTGGGCCTGCAACCAGTTCCTCTACACCCGGCGCCCGGACCTGCCGATGAAGCACGACCTCAGCTTCGTGGGCCAGCCGCACGGCCAAAGGCGCGCCATCATCGAAGCGCTGCGGGCGGCGGGCCTCGAAGTCGCCGTGTGGGGCCAGGGTTGGGAGTCGGGGCGGTTGTCGCAGGAGGCGATGATCGATCTGTTCAACCAGAGCCGCATCAACCTGAACCTGGCCAATGTCTCGAGCGCGCCCGGGGCGCACGCCTCGCGGGGCCGGGCGCGCCGGGTGGTGTCGGCGGCGTTGCGCCGGCTGCCTGGGGGAGCGCGGCTCCTCCGTCTCGGGCCCGGGTTGCGGCCGGCTCCGGCGGCGCCCCCCCCACCCGGCCTCGACGAGGATCTCACCGCGGGGGCCCTGCCGGGCCAGCTCAAGGGGCGCAACTTCGAAGTGCCGGGGTGCGGCGGTTTCCTGTTGACCGATCCGGCCGAGGATCTCGAACGGTACTACGAGCCGGGGAGGGAGCTGGCGACCTTCCGCACCGTCCGGGAGTTGATCGACAAGGCGCGACACTATCTGGGGCACGAGGAGGAGCGCCGCGCCATCGCCGAGGCGGGGCGGACCCGCACCCTGCGGGAGCATACCTACGTGCATCGGTTCGGTGCGATCTTCGACGCCATCGGGCTGCCGTCGCAGCAGCCCGAGGCGATCCTGGCCGCTCCTCAGGCGTTGGGCGAGACGATGGAGATCCGCTAGGTGGGAACGCCCGCGGTCAGCGTCGTCATGCCGGTGCACAACGGTGAGCGGTACCTGCGCGCGGCCGCCGACAGCATCCTGACCCAGAGCTTCGCCGACTTCGAGTTCCTCATCGTCGATGACGGATCGACCGACGGCACGCCGGCGATCCTCGATGGGTACGCCCGGCGCGATCCGCGCGTGCGGCTGCTGCGCCAGGAGCGTCGCGGGCCCTGCCTGAGCGTCGCGCTGCGCATCGGCTGCGCCGCGGCCCGCGGCCGCACCATCGCCCGCATGGATGCCGATGACGTCGCCTTCGCCGACCGTCTCGAGCGGCAAGTGCGCTTTCTCGACAGCCGGCCCGAGATCGCCGTGGTGGGCGGGGCGCTGCAATACCTGGGCGACGAGGGCCCGTTGCCGCGCTTCCTTCGCCACCCGACCTCCGCCGACGCGGTGCGCGACGCGCTGCCGCACTACAACTGCATCGCCCACCCGACGGCCGTCTTCCGCCGCGACGTCTACGACGCGGTCGGAGGCTACCGGAGGGCCTTCATGCACGGCGAGGAGTACGACCTCTGGCTGCGGATCGCCGATCGGCATGGGCTCGCGAACCTGCCCGACCCGGTCCTCTATTACCGGCTGCACCAGGACCAGATCAGCTTCATGCACATCAGTGAGCAGGTGATCTACACGCTCGGCGCCCAGGCGGCGGCGCGCCTCAGGCGGGAGGCGGGCGCCGACCCGTTCGAGGGGCGCGAAGCGATCACGCGAGACGATCTCATCGCGCTGGGGTGGACCGAGGAGACGATCGACGCGGCGATCATCGATCGCTATGTGACCTGGGGGAACTTTCTCGCCGGACTCGGGGCCCTGGAGGACGCGCAGCGCCTCGCCGCCGAGATGCGCCGCCTGCCGCTCGCCGGCGCGGGGCGCCGGAGGCTGGCGGCGGAGGCCGACTGGCTGTCCGGCAAGGTGTCCATCCGCCAGGGGAGGATGGCGCGCGGCGCGGCCCGGCTCCTGCGCGCCCTCGCGGCCCGACCGGCCTTCGCCGCCAACCTGCTGCGCGCGCTGTCCCGGCGCCGGAGCTCCACCGCATGAGGGTGCTGCTCGACCTGCGCTGCCTCGAGACCTTCAGCGCCACCCGCGGGATCGGCCGTTACGCGCGCGAGCTGGCGCGGGCCATACGGGCCGCCGCGCCCCCCGGCTGGAGCCTCGCCGGCCTTTCCTGGTCCGGACTGGGATCGACGCTCGGGATCGAGGATGTCCGCTGCCGCTCGCCGCGACGCGGCATCAGCGTGACCGATCGCTACCTGCTGCCGGGGCTTCTGCGCCGGCACGGCATCGAGCTGTATCATTCGACCGCCTACGCCCTGCCTTCCGCGGGCGTCCGCGACGTGGCCCTCGTGCTGACGATCTTCGATCTCGTGCCGGAGGTTCATCCCGAGGCCGTGACCTGGCGGCAGCGGCTCGCCTTCCGTCGCGCCTTCCGCAGCGCCCGCATGGCCGATCGGGTCGTGACGATTTCCGAGCGGACCCGGAAGGATCTCCTCGAGCGGTTCCCGGTCGACGCCCGGCGGGTGATCGCCATCCCGATCGGTGTCGCTCCCGATCTCCTCGCCGCCGGCCGCGGCCGGGGCGCAAGCGAGTTCGCGCCGCCCTTCATGCTCTACGTGGGCGGCCTCGACCCGCTGAAGAACGTGCCGTTTCTGCTGCGGGTGCTGGAGCGGGTGAGGCGCGACGAGCGGTCAATGCGGCTCGTGGTCATCGGGGAGGAGGGGCCGCGTCTCGAGGCTCTGCGACACGAGGCGGCCCGGCTCGGGCTCGGCGAGCACCTGCATCTGGCGGGGCGCCTGGACGATCGCCGCCTGGCCGCCGCCTATCGCGCCGCGACCGTCTTCGTGTTCCCGAGCCGGTACGAAGGGTTCGGCCTGCCTCCGGTCGAGGCGATGGCCGCCGGCTGTCCGGTCGTCTCGACCCGTGAGGGCTCCCTCGGCGAGGTGCTGGGCGACGCGGCTCTGTTCGCCGCTCCCGATGACGTCGAAGGATGGGCGACCTCGATCGTCGGCGTGCTGCGCGACGCGGGGCTTCGGGCCGGGCGGATCGAGGCGGGACGCGCGCGGGCCTCCGGATACACCTGGGAGCGGACCGCCCGCGCCACCCTCGCGGCCTACGAAGCGGCGCTTGCGGAGAGCCGGCGGCGATGAGGCCCCTTCGCGACTACCGCAACTATTCGCGCCGCGCCCGCACCCTCGCGTGGGGGATGGATTGCGCCGCCCTCCCCCTCGCGCCGCTCCTGCGCCTGGCGGCACCCCGGGGGTCTGCCGCGGATCCGCCGCGATCGATCTTGATCGTGCGTCTCGATCACCTCGGGGACGTGCTGATGACGACGCCGGCGATCGCCGCGCTCCGCCGGGCCTATCCGGCCGCCCGCATCGATCTGCTGGCCGCCTTCTGGGGCCGGGCCGCGGCCCGGGGGAACCGGGATGTCGACCGGATCATCGAGGCGTTCGCCCCCTGGTACGACCCGCGCCGCGGCGAGCCGGCGTCGGCGGCCGATCTTCTCGGGGGGATGGCGCGCCTCCGCCGCACGCCGTATGACTGGGCCTTCGACATGCGCGGCGACCCGCGTGTCGTTCTGCTCTACCTCCTGCCCGCGGCGAGACGGCGCTTCGGCTTCGCCGGTCTGGGCCTCGAGAGGCTGCTGACCGACGCCCTCCCGTTCGACCGACGCCGGCCGCCGCTCGATCTGGCGCTCGACCTCGTCCGGCGCGCGCTCGGCGGGGCGGCCCCGGCGGAGCTGTCCCGGCGACCGATCTTCGAAGTGGGAGAGGGACCGCGCCGCACCGTTGCCCGGCTTCTTGACGAGGTCGGTCTCGGTTCCGGGGCGCGGTTCGCGGTGCTGGCGCCCGGCTCGAACCGGCCGAACAATCAATGGGGCCACGAGCGCTTCGCAGCCCTCGGCGACGGTCTCGATCAGTCCGGGCTGCGCGTCGTTCTCTCGGGGCGCCCGGCCGACGCGCCGGCGACGGCGGCGGTCGCCGCGCGCCTGCGCCGCGCCCCGCTCGACCTCACCGGCCGGATGGAGTTCGCCGACCTGGCGGCCCTCCTGGAACGGGCGGCGCTTCTCGCCTGCAATGACTCCGGCGCATGCCACCTCGCCGTGGCCGTGGGCTGCCCGACGGTCGCCATCTTCGGACCCAGCGATCCCGCCCTCACCTTCCCCTATACGGACGACCGCCGTTTCCGGAGCCTGGCGGCGCCGATCGATCATCCGCGTCCCTGTTTCGACCTGCGCTGCGACTCCGACCACGGCTATCCGCGGGTCGCGCCGGAGGAGGTCCTGGCAGCGTGCCTCGCCGTCGCACGCTGATCGGTGCGACCGCTCTCAGGGAACGCGTGACTCCGGCTCCCTGAGCCGCCAGTTCTCCCAGACGAATCGGTACTGCCAGGTCGGAGCGTGGGTCGTCGCGAGACGAGCCTGGATCGCTTCCATCCGCCGCGCGGCGTCGGGGACGAAGTCGTGAAATTGAATCTGCAGCTGGCGGATGCGGCGGATGAGACCGCTGTCGATCAGGTGCTCGAGGAGATCGTACTCGCCTCCCTCGATGTTGATTTTCATCAGGTCGACCGTCTCGATCCGCTGATCGCGGCAGAAGTCGGCGGCGGCGACCAGCGTGATCGGCCGCCGGGGCGCTCCGGCCGCGGCGGGTGCGTGCAGCGAGGAGGCGTCGGCCGCGAGGGTCAAGGTGGCCGTCCCGCCGCGGGCGGCGAGCCCGACGCGATGCAGGCGGATCTTCGGGTTGGCCGCGAAGCGCGCGGCGATCCGATCGGCGAACTCCGACACCGGCTCGAAGATGTGGATGGCGCAGGCGAAGCGTCCGAAGATGTCGCTCGACCATTGTCCTTCGTAGCCGCCCAGATCGAAGACGATCGCGTTCGCGTCGAGATCGTAGTCGAGGCGATGTGTGGCGTCGCCGCGGTCGCGCTGCCAGGCGGCGACGCGCTCCTGCTGCGGTGAGCGCCAGGCGGCCTGGGCGAGCCGACTGAACATCCCCGCGGTCCGCGAGGCGAGCCGGTGGACCCATCGTCTCACGCGCCGCCCTCCCTCATGCGCGGAAGCGCTCCAGGATCGCTTCGTCGCGGAGGCGCTGCGCGGCTCGTTCCCGGCGCCGGCCGGCGAGCGCGGCGGGCAGGCGCCGCACGGCGCCCAGGAAGCCCCGGAGGAAGTCGGGCCGTCCGTAAAGCGCCCGCGCCAGGCGCAACGGCAGCCAGGCGAGGAGGGAGGCGGTCAGGCGCGCCGAGGTCAGGTTCTTCCACTGGAACAGCAGCCGGTTGCGCTCGAAGATCACCCTCACATCGGCCGCGTCGAAGCGGGCGCCGATAGTGGCGGCATGCTCGTGATGCACGACGCTCGACGGGACGTGCAGGATCGTCCAGCCGCGCTTGCGCGCCCGCCACGACAGGTCGACATCTTCCCAGTAGAAGGGCGCGAACAGGGGATCGAGACCGCCCAGCTCGAGCCAGCGGCGGCGATCGATGGCGGCCGCCCCGCCGCAGGCGAACAGGACCTCGCCCGTCGCCCACGCCGCGATCGGGGCCACCGTCGCTCCGGCGTCGCCGGAGCGTCCCTTCCGCTCCGGGAAGATCGTCTCCAGCAATCCGAAGCGGAAGCGGCAGGCGGAAATCGCCTCGTCGCCGCCGTAGGTGCGATTGATGATCCGCGGCACGACGGCGAACGGAGGCGCGGCGCCGGAGAAGGGAGCGGTCAGCGCCGCCAGAAAGGCCGGCTCGACCCGCATGTCGTTGTTGAGGAGGAGCACGAGATCGTGGCGCGCCGCGGCGACGCCGTCGTTGATCGCGGCCGCGAAGCCGCCGTTCGCGGCGCGCTCGACGCAACGGGCCCAGGTCTGGGTCGCCTTGATCCAGGCCGCGCTGTCGTCGTCGCCGCCGTCATCGACCACGATCACTTCGCCCCCGGCCGGGTGGGCGGCGAGCGCCGCGCGGACGGAAGGAAGATTCCTCTCGAGGAGCGCCCGTCCGTTCCAGGTCGGGATGATGATCGACACCGGGCGGCTCAGCGGCGTTCCCCCCGATCGGACTGGAGTGCGTGCCCCAGGGCTTCGAAGTACTCGATGTCGCGCAGCAGGCTGTAGAGAAACGACAGGGGACGGTCGAAGCGCGCCGCCTCGAAGCCGCGCACGCCGGCCCGCAGCAGAGTCCGCGCCGGCGGACGCGACAGGAAGGCCGCGACGCCCGGCCGGCGCAGAAGCAGCCTCGAAGCATCCATCAACCTCAGGAAATATGTCGTCGGCCGGCGCTCCGGCCGCTCGATCCTCAGATAGCGTCGCATCTCCGGCGTGTCGTGCTGCTTCAGGATATAGGCGGCCACCTCGCCGACTCCGCGGTGCCGCGCGCAGTACCGTTCCAGGTTGTCGGCGTAGGCGGCGTGATGGGTGACCGCGTCGTCGAGGTAGGTGAAACGGACCCCGAGACCCGCGAGCCGGTAGGCGAACTCCACGTCTTCCAGGCCGTAGCTCGTGATCGTCTCGTCGAGCAGCCCGGCCGCGAGGGCGTCCTCGCGCCGCAGGGAGAACTGGCCGGTCCAGATATCGCCGAAGGAGGGGTGCGGCGCCGACTGGAGCCTCCGGCGCCGATGGAACTCCTCGCGGCGCAGATAGGCATGGAAGGGGTCGCGGTCGTCGAGGCCGTCCTGGACGATGCGGCCGATGGCGCCGATCCGCGCGCCGCCGCCGTGGGCCTCGAGATGGCGCGCCAGAAGCCCGGGATCCGCCAGCATGTCATCGTCGAGCAGCAGCACGATCGGGGCGCGGGCCTGGCGCAGGCCGGTGTTGCGCGCCGCCGCCCGCCCGTGGTTGGCTGGATGGCGCACCACGCTCAGCGGCAGGCGATCCGCGAACCCGCGCGCGGTCTCGACCGTCGCATCGGTGGAGCCGTCGTCCACCACCAGGATTTCGTAGCCGCCCGTCAGCTGCGAATCGACCAGGGAGCCCAGGGTCCGCGGCAGGCGCTCCGTTCCCTGATAGCTCGGGATGACGATCGACAGGGCCGGCGCGCTCACGTTCTCTCCCGGAAGGTGCAGAGAAGATCGACATGGTGCCGGCCGCGCAAGCGCGCCTCGATCGCCGCCGGCGCTCCGTGCCCGGGGGCCCCGGCGGCCGCGACGTCGTAGCCGCGCGCCTCGAACCACCGCAGGAATTCGCCGGGGTCGGTCCCGCCGATCGATTTCAAGTTGGCGGGCGCGAACTCCGCGATGACCATGGGATGGTGGCGCCGGAGCGAGCGCTCCATGCCGCGCAGCACCTGGGGCTCGGAGCCTTCGACATCGATCTTCACCACGTCGATCCGCGTGTCGAGATGATCGTCGTCCCAGCGCAGGGCCGGAACGGATCGGAACGACGCCGAGGCGCCGTGGACCAGCCGCTCGAGGAGGGCGCGGTCGCGATGGGTGAAGCGGGCGCCGCTGTTGCCGCGGTTGCCGAGGTCCGACAGCAGGATCGTGCCAGAGGCGTCGGAGAGGGCCGCCTCGATCACCTCGACGGGAAGGGGCGTGGTTGCGATCGCCAGGCTCAGGCGCAGCAGCGCCGCATTCTGCGGATCGGGCTCGACCGCGATGACCCGCCCGCCCGGGCCGACCAGGCGTGCGGCGTGCAAGGCGTGGAAGCCGATGTTGGCCCCGACGTCGAGCACCGTCATTCCGGGCCGGAGAATGTGCCGGTACAGGTCGACCAGGTGCGGCTCGTAGGTGCCGGTCTCCAGGATCTCCTGGCCGACGGCCGAGTCGCGGGCCGAGACGAAGATCGACAACGCCCCATCGAGGGCCGGCACCAGGAGCAGCGCCCCGTCCCCTCCGGAGCCGCCGCTCGTCAGTTTCCGCAAGATGCATGCGCGCGCCGCGCGGCGGAAGCCGGCGAGGCGAACATCGTCACGGATCTCCGAGCGCTCATCCGGCGCGATGCCGCGCCCCGTGAGCAGATGGCAGATGAGGTCCATGAGCGCCGTGCGCGCCCGCACGCCGAGGCGGTTCATCGCGGCGCCGATCATGCCACGGTTTGGTGCCGTGGCGGCCTTCCTGGATTAGTATTCCGGCCGTGACCGATCGCCCGCATCCATCCGACCCAGAGCGCAGCCCGTCCGGCGGGAAGCACCCGTCGGCGCCGGTCGCGGTCGTGATCGTCACCTGGAACGCGGCGCCCTTCATCTCCGACTGCCTTCGGAGCCTGCGCGATCTGCGTCGGCCGCCGGCCGAAACCATGGTCGTCGACAACGCCTCCGTCGATGGCACGCTCGAGATCGTCCGCCGCGGCTTCCCCGAGGTCGGCCTCATCCGCTGCGAGTCCAACCTCGGCTTCTGCCGGGCCAACAATCTCGGGATCGCCCGCACCACGAGCCCCTTCGTCCTGGTGCTCAATCCCGATACCCGGTTGGGCGAAGACTTCCTGGAGGTGCTCCTGCCGGCCTTCGATGACCCCCGGGTCGGAATGGCGGCCGGGAAGCTGCTGCGCTTCGACGGCCGGACCATCGACTCGGCCGGGCAGGATCTGGCCCGGTCGCGGCAGCCGAAGGATCGCGGCTACGGGCGCAAGGACAGGGGACAATTCGACCGCGATCAGGAGGTGTTCGGCGTCTGCGGGGCGGCGGCGCTCTACCGCCGGGCAATGCTCACGGACCTCGCCGACCAGGAGGGTACGATCTTCGACGAGACGTTCTTCGCCTTCTACGAGGATCTCGATCTCGCCTGGCGCGGGCGCCGTCGCGGCTGGAAGGCGGTCTACAGGCACCGGGCGATCGGCTTCCATGCCCGCGGCGGAACGTCCCGGAGTCGCGGGGTGAGGCGACGCTTCGCCGCCCTGCTCGGGCGCCCGCCGGAGGTCCGTTTCCACGTGGCGAAGAACCGCTACCTGACGATCCTGCGCAACGATACCCCGCGTGATTACCTCGTGAACCTGCCGTTCGTCCTGGCCCGCGACCTCGGGATGATCGGGCTCCTCCTCTTGACCTCTCCCGGAGTGCTGCTGCGGCTCTGGCGCGAGCGCGGTCTCTTCCGCCTGGCGCTGGAACGGCGCAGGCGCGACCTCGCCCGGCCCGCGATTCGCTAGACACTAGGAGCGTGTCCGAGTCATAGCATGGGTCGCGTTCGCGGCCCATGCTATGACTCGGACACGCTCCTAGTGGCGGGTGAGGCGTTCGACCAGGCTGCGCCCGGTGGGAGGGCGGCCGGTCCGCTCGGCGCGGGCGTCGAGGCGGGCGTACGCTTCCTGGATGTGGCGGACGGCCAGCCAGCGCAGCGGCTCCGGCTCCCAGGAAGGGGAGCGGTGGCCGACCATCGGCAGGTGGGTCAGCGCAGACTCGGTGCCGGTGATCAAGTCGGCCAACGTCCGCCCGGCCAGGTTGGCGGCCGTGACGCCGTGGCCGGTATAGCCGCGGGCGAAGGCGACGCCGCGGTCGCGATCGCAGGTGATGGTCGGCATCCAGTCGCGCGGCATCCCGAGCGGACCGCCCCAGGCGTGGGTGAAGCGCACCGTCTCGAGCGCCGGGAACCAGTCGCGCGCCATGCGCCGCAGCAGGTCGTGGGTCGAAGGGTCGCGGTCGTACTCGTCGCGGATCGCCGAGCCGAAGTGGTACGGCGCCCCGCGGCCGCCGAACAGGATCCGGCCGTCCGCGGTGCGGGAGAGGTAATCGACGCTCAGGCGGAACGAGGCGACGCACTCGCGCGCACGCCACCCGATTGCGTCCCATTGCCGCTCGGACAGCGGCTCGGTCAGGACGATCAGGGAGTAGATCGGCAGGAGCTGCCGGTGCAGGGCCGGGAAGCGGGTCAGGTACGCCTCGCCGGCCAGCACGATCATGCCGGCGCGCGCCTCGCCCCGCGGGGTGCGCAACCGCGGCGTCCCGCCGCCGGCGAACTCGGTCACCGGGGTTCGCTCGTAGATCGTCCCGCCCCGCCGCTCGACGGCGCGAGCCAGGCCACGCACCAGCCGGCCGGGGTGGAGCGTCGCATAGGTCGGGAACTCGATGGCGCCCAGCGCGCCGCGCACCCGGATCCGCTCGGCGGTCTGCGCCGCGTCGAGAAGGCGATGGCGATCTCCGAAGCCGTGCTCCTCCAGGGTGGCGGCGTAGTCGCGCAGCATCGGAAGCTGGTGCGGCCCGCGGGCGACAAAGAGCGCCCCGCCTTTCGCATAGTGGGCGTCGATCGTCTCCTCGCGGCAGACCCGCCCGATCTCGTCGACGCTGTCGTACATCGCCAGCTGCACGGCGCCCGCAGCCTCTTTCCCGTGACGCTCGGCGAGCACGTCGAGCCCGAGGTTCAATTTCGAGGAGCACCAGCCGCCGTTGCGGCCCGAGGCTCCGAAGCCGGCGATCTCCGATTCGAGGACCGCCACGCGCAGCGCCGGACGGCGGGCCAGGAGGTAGTAGGCGGTCCACAGGCCGGTGGTGCCGGCGCCGAGGATGGCGACGTCGCAGTCGATCGCCCCCTCGAGCGCCGGGCGCGGCGTCAGGTCGTCACCGGCCGTCTCCAGCCAGAAGCTCGTCGAAGCGTAGTCGCGCACGAGGCCGGGGCTCAGTGGGGCGCGGGCCGGCGCACCACGACGACCGTCTGGTCGTCGCGCGGCCGGGTGCGGCCCGAGAAGGTCTCGACGCGTTGGAAGATCAATTCGGCGAGGGCCTTCGCCGGCAGGGTGGCGTTCTCCGCGATCGTCTGCTTGAGGCGGTCGACTCCGAACGATTCGTCCGCGAGGTTGGTGGCCTCGGTGATGCCGTCGGTGTACAGGACGATCACGCCGCCCGGCCGGAGGCTCACATAGCCGCGATCGTAGAGGGCATCGGGATCGGGCCCGAGCACCAGACCGCCGAGGTCGAGGTCGGCGAAGACGCCGTCGTCATAGAGGAGCCCGGGCGGGTGACCGGCGTTGCAGTAGATGAAGTTGCCGTTCTTCTCCAGCTCGCCGTAGAACAGCGACACGAACCGGGTCACCAGCGTCGAGCGGTGGATCACCCGGTTCAACTTCTCGATCGTGCTGACGATCTTGAGGTTCTCGGCGATGCCCATGCGCAGGCCGGTGATGACGTCGCGCGCCTGCAAGGCAGCCGGCAAGCCGTGCCCCGAAGCGTCGGCCACCGAGATGCCCAGGATGCGATTGGAGATCGGCAGGAAGTCGAACAGGTCTCCGCTGACGGCGTCGGCCGGCACCTGCCGCCCATGGATATCGTAGTTCTGGAAGGCCGGCGAGGCCTTCGGCAGCAACGAGACCTGGATGAGCCGGGCCTCCTCCATGACATCGCGAAACCGCTTCTGGCGGATCTTCTGGTCCACCACGTGCTGGATCGCGGACAGGAGATAGAGGGTCCGCTCGCGGTCGAATTCCCCCTCGAGGCTGAACGAGACGATATAGTGGTTGTCCTCGCCGAGCGTCATGGCCGCGAACACGGTCACGCCGAGGGGGTCCTCGATGCGGGGATCGAACTCCGCATCGGTCTCGCGCAGGATCAGGATGCCGCGCTCGAGCAGGAGCTGGACGGCCGGGTAGGTGATCGGCACCGTATACCCGAGCTTGTCCGGCGGGTTGTCGCCGTGCCAGCGCCGCAGGACGTAACGGTTTTCGTCGACCCTCTCGTAGAGCCGGCCGGCGACGAATTTCAATTCCTGCCGAAAATCCTGCAGGAGCGTTTTGAGGATCGTGTCGAGCGTGCTGGTCAGATCGGACGCCGTCTCGATGAGCCGGAGCGCGGCGTCGAGCTTCCGCCAGAAGGAGCGGTAGATCGCCGCCTTCTCGGCGGCGGGCAGCCGGTCGGGCCGGGGCTCCGTAACGGGACGCGGCGTCAGGGTTTCCATGAGCGCGATCGTAGCACAGCGCTCGATCAGGGGGGGAGGCGCGCGAGTCCGGCGGCGGCGAGCGATTCGCGCGGGTCGAGGGAGAGCGCCGTGTGGAATTCGTCCCGGGCCTTCCGGGTCTCGCCCATCAGGGCGTAAGCCTCGCCCAGCCGGGCATGCCCGCGGGCATCGCGTGGATCGATCGCCAGGGCCTCCTGGAGGATTTTCGCGGCGTCGTTCACGTTGCCGATCTCACGGTAGAGGAGCGCCAGGTTGATGCGTGGCTTGGCGTAGCGCGGATCGAGCTTCCCGGCCTGCTTGTAGGCCTCGATGGCCCCGTGCCGGTCGCCACGGCCCTCGCGGATCGTGCCAAGGGTGTTGTGGAAGCGCGGGTCGAGCGGATTGAGCCGGATCGCCTCGCTGATCTCCCGCTCCGCGCCCTCGTTCCGATGGGCCGCCTGCAACGCACCCGCGAGAAGGAAATGCGCCTGGGCGCCTCCCGCCTGAAGGCCGCGGCGGTAGGCCTCGGCTTCTTCCTCGTACCGGCCCAGCCGGTGCAGGACGATCCCCTGCGCCTCGTAGGCTTTCCAGAAGTCGGGCTGCGCCTCCTCAGCGCGCCGGTATGAGGCGATCGCTTCCTCGGGGCGAGCGAGCTTGTCCAGGCTGTTGCCTCGATTGATCAGGGCGAAGGCGTGCGTCGGCCATTCCGCCAGAGCCGCGTCGAAGCTGCGCACCGCCTCCTCGTGCGCCCCCCGGTCGGCGAGCAGATTGCCGATGTTGTAGTTGACGTTCGCCTCGGCGGTGACGTTCTTCGCCCCGAGGGGGAAGAAGGAGACGAGACCGGCCACGAGCGCCACGCCGATGGCGCGCGCCGCCTCGAAACGCACCTCCCCGAACCGCTGCAGATCGGAGGCGACGCGATCGAGCAAGGCGCCGGCGTAGATCGCCAAAGCGGGCACCAGCGGCAGGCGGTAGCGCGAGGAAATATAGAAGAGCAGGGGCACTCCGGCGGCGTAGAGGGTGTAGAGAGGGAGCGCCCACGATTCATTCTGCGCCGCGCGCCGCGCCGACCGGCGCGCCAGCAGGGAAGAGACTCCGGAATGACCCGGAGCGCCGACGAACGCGGCGAGCCCCAGACCGGCGAGAGCCGCGTAGGGCAGGAAGGCCACCCAGAGCCAGGGGATCGCCCCACGCTCCCGGTAGAGACTGTATTCGGTCGAGGCCTCGTAGGTGCCGAAGAGGGCGAGCAGCTTGCGACCCTCGAGGAGCAGCCACCGGTGGGGCGATCCAAGGATGAAGGCCAGCCCTTTGCGGAAGAAATGGGCACTGATCTCGGAGCGTCGCAGCGGGCGTCCGCTGTCGCGCTCGGCGATGGTCTTCTCCTCCGCCGCCTGGCGCTCCGGCGCGCCGCTGAAGCCCGGCACGACGTTGTACACGCCGCGCGCGGAAGGGTTGTTGCCCTGGTAGAAAGTGATCCCCCCCTGACCCGAAAGAAGGAGCGGATCGCCCGCGACGTACAGGTTGTGCGCCAGAACCGGCAGGAGCGCCGCGAGAGCGCCGGCGGCCAGGGCCACCGCAGCGCCCTTGCGCCACCGGGCAAGATGGAGGGCGACGAGGACTGCCAGCAGGATGGACCCTGGCAAGCAGAGCGCCGCGATGCCGATCGCCAGGCCGGCGACGAGCCAGGGCCGCCAGGACCCGGACCCGGGCTTGTCACGATTGCGCTCCGCCCGCACGAGGAAGAGCAGGGCGGCCAGATTGAGCGTCAGACCGAGGGTGGTGCCGAGGATCTTGGTCTCGAAGAATGCGAACGGGGCGTAGAGCGCCGCCAGCCCGGCCGCGTACCGGGCCGCGCGGGCATTGAACACCGCCTCGCCGATGCGGAAGATGAGGACCAGGTTGACCAGGCCGAGCAGCTGCTGGGCGAGGTAGACCAGCGCATACGAGTGACCGAAGAGGCGGTAGAACAGGCCCAGAAGATACGGATAGAGGGGCGGAAAGTAGAAAGCCTCCCGCCCGATCCATTCTCCGGCGGCGATCGACTTCGCCCAGCCATCGTAGACCGACGAGTCGAGAAACAGGCCGTCGAAGAAGATCGAGCTTCTGGAGTCCAGGAAGAAATAGACGGCGCGGAAAATCGCCGCGGCAACCAGGATCACCGCCAGCCCGAGAGGGACATGCCAGGGTGACCCGGGCGTCCGGGCGCCGGCCTCGGAGCGGCCGCGCGACGCGGCCTCGCCCGGGCCTGCCGGCTCGGCCGCCACCCCGCCGCCCGCGCCGGGCCGGCCTTTCTTGGTCCGGCTTGCCTTCCCCATCGGCTCTCCGGTGCTATGACTCGGACAGGCTCCTAGCCCCCGGCGGATGCGCTCTTGCCTTCGGAGGCCGGGGGAATTATTGTGCCAACGTCACCTTGTACGTCGAACAGGCCGCCCCAGGGAGCGCCGGTCGCGATGAGAATAACGCAGAAGCGGCTCGATGTCTCGCCCGTTCCGATCTCTGCGCGTCTGCTGCGCTGGCTGGGCGCGCTCGCCATTGCTTGCGCCATCCTGCCGCCGGAGACGGCCAGCGCCGGGGTGCAGCGAATCGTGGTGCCGGTGCGCGGCATGACCTGTCCGCTGTGCACCCGCGGCGTCGAGGCATCGGTGAAGAACCTCGATGATGTCGGCGGCGTCACGGCCGACCTCGCCTCGGGCCGAGTGACCATCGAGGCGGCGGAAGGCAAGTCGCTGGTGCTCCAACAAGTACGAGACCGGATCCTGCGCGCCGGCTTCCGCGTGGGCGGCGAGTACGAGGTGCTGGCCAGCGCCCGCTTCATCATGGCCCCGGCCGGGCGGATCCTGCTGCGGGTGCCGGGAACGGCCTATTCCTACCAGCTGCTCGAGGACGGAGAGTTCCTGCATCTGATGAAGACCCATCCGGGCCTGAAGGGCGACTTCGTGGTCGGCTTCCGGATCCACGATCACCCTAACTGGAAGCCGCCGGCCGCGTAGTTAATCAGCTTCGAAAAGACGCCGGCGGCCGCCGCCGAGGCGGCAGCCCGATCAGAGGGGCCTCCGCGGCGGGATCGCTCGTGCTGGCGGCGCTGCTCGGGTTCACCCCTGCCGCGATCCTCCGCGCCGCCCCGTCCGCCGCCGCCCCGCCGGCCGTCCACGACCCGTTCCTCAGGCCGATCCTGCAGGACACGCAGGGACGGAAGATGCGGCTGGCCGATTTCAAGGGGAAAGTCCGGGTCTTCGACATCTGGGCCTCCTGGTGCGGCCCCTGCCGCATGGGGATCCCCGAGCTCAACGACCTGTACGCCCGCTACCGGAACCGCAACGTAGTGGTGGTCGGCATCTCGGTCGATGACGACCCGGCCGACGTCGTCCGCTTCACCCAGTCGGTGCCGATCCGCTATCCGAACGCGCTGATGAACCCGGAGGCGGAGAGGCTGTTCGGGCTCGACGGCGGCGGCGCCATCCCGATCACCCTCGTCGTCGATCGGAACGGCAAGGTGCGCCGGAAGTTCGTCGGGCTGGTCGGCGCCGACGCCATCGCGCGCGAGATCGAACGCCTGCTCTAGAAACCTTTTCGCGACGAACCCCGGTGAGAAATCCGGGCTCGGACGGGCTCCTAGTGGTTCAGCCAGCGGTCGACCTGCGCCAGGAAGCGTCCCGAAAAATAGAGGAACGACAGGATCGGCAGGGCGAGACCGACGAGGATGCTGCGGAACCCCCGCACCGGCCGTTCGGCATGGATCTCGATGATCACCACGAACAGGGCGATGATCGCGGTCGAAATCAGGATGAAGTGGATCAGGAAGAAGGCGGCCGAGAAGAGCGCGTAGGCGAGGCCTTGACGGCTCCGGCCGAGCAGGCCGAGAGCGTCCGGCCCAAGCAGGTAGAGCATCCAGAAAAGCGCGAAGATCCAGTCGAGGTGAAAGCAGGCCCGCGCCACGACGGGGTGGCGAGCCGGGCGGCCGTCCCTTTCGGTCGGGTCCGTTTTTGAGGTCATGCCCCATCCCCGTCGATGACCGGGCCGGCTCCGGGTCGCGGCGGGGCGGCGCCGCTCCCAAACAGGCCCCAAGACCGTGTTATCATACGCGCCTCATGGACCCGCGCCGCGTTCGCCTGGGCGACGTCATCGATGACTATTGTTCGCGCTGCCGTCTGGTCATGAATCACGGCGTCGTCGGCATGGTGGGTGACGAGGTCAAGAAGGTTCGCTGCAATACCTGTCTCTCCGAGCACCTCTTCCGTCACGGACAGCTCCCGGCACGTCGCAAGAACGAGGCGGACAAGCTGTTCCGCGACATCCTGAAGGCCAAGGCGGAGGGGGAGGAGACGCCGCCGCCGGCGCCGCCGCCGGCCACCCAGCGCCGGCTCTACACCATCCGCCGCACGACGGGCGGCAAGGGCCCGAAGTAGACCGTTCCGCGCTCGGACTTCCACTGAGGCCTATCCGCATGAGTCACGACGGGCGAACACCGGCCGATCCTCCATCTCCCCGGGAACTCGGGCCCGCGCCGGGTGTCGAACCGACCGAGGACTGGATGGGTGGTCTTGTCTCGGATGCCACGCCGGCCACCGCGGCCATGGCTGGGCCCGATTTCGACGCGATCATCGCGCAGCATGGGCGCCGGCTCTACCATCTCGCCTATCGCCTGACGTCCGATCGGGCGGCGGCCGAGGACCTGTCGCAGGAGACCCTGATGCGAGGGTACCGGGCGATTCGGGATTTCCGTGGCGAGGCCGACTTCTATACCTATCTCTACCGCATCCTCCTCAATCTCTGGAAGAATCAGCTGCGCGCACGGCGCCGCTGGAAGATGGTGCCGCTGGGTGGAGGGACACGGGGGGAGGAGAGGGAGACAGCGGATCGCGAGCCGGCGGACCCCGCGGCGGGGCCGCACGAACGGCTGGTGGGACGCGAGCAGGGCGAAACGCTGCGCCGGGCGCTTTCGGACCTCGACCCCGACTTCCGGGTCGTCCTGGTACTGCGCGTGGCGGAGGGTCTGGAGTACGAGGAGATCGCGGCGGCGCTGGGCCTGCCGATCGGCACGGTACGCTCGCGTCTGGCGCGCGCCCGCAGCCGGATCCGCGAGTTGATGCAGCGGCGAGGAGCAGCTGGACGATGAAGGGACGATTGAGCCCGGAGATCGAGGCGCGGCTGAGCCTCTATCTCGACGGTCGGCTGCCCGCGCCGGAACGGTTGGAGTTCGAGCGGCGTATCGAGGCCGATCGCGACCTGCGCGAGGCGCTCGAGTTTCACCGCGGGCTGACCCTCGAGTTTCACGAAGAAGCGCCACCGCTGCCGCGCGGCTACGCCGACCGGGCCCGGGCCCGGCTCGAGGGGGTCGGCCCGCTCTCCGTCGCCAGACCCTGGTGGCGCGGGCCGATCGGCCTGTCGGTCGCGGCGTCGGCGGCGCTGGTGATCGCGGTCGTGGCGATCGTCGGCCCGGGATCGTTGCTCCGGCCTCGCTCTCCGGCGCGGGTCGCTTCGAACCCGAGCTCGGCGCCCCCCGACCTCGACGCACCCCGGATGAAGGAGCAGGCGAAGGCCGACCAGGAGACCATCGAGGCCCTGCGGTCGCTCGGCTACATTTCGTCCGGCCGCCCGGCGGCCACGCCGGGGAAGACTCCGGCGGCCGCGCCTGGGAAGACGAAAATCGCCAGGGTCCGTGCCCCGGCGGTCGCCCCGCCCGCGCCGTGGCTGGCGCAGGGTCGAGTCAGCGAGCCGGCCGCCCCGGTGCCCGGACCGGTGCCGTTCCGCGTCGTGCCGTTGCCGGCGGGGCCCGATCTCGGACGCGATCACATGGTGATCCGCTCGGCCGACGCCTGGTCGGCCTTCGTCGGAGTTGCGGATCGGCCGGCGCCGGTTGTCTCGTTCGAAGCGGAGATGCTGGTCGTCCTGCGGGATGACCTGGCGCGCGATCCCCCGGCCCGGTTGCGCGTCCTGGCCGTCACCCGGAGCGCGGAGGAGATCGTCGTTTCCTGCCGTGTCGAGACGCGGGGGGCTGGAGGCGAAGCGGGTGCCGGAAGCGAACTGGGGGCCGCCGGCCCGGGCCAGGCGGTCGTCCTACCGGCCACCGATCTGCCGGTGCGGGTCGTCGTTAACCAGGAATCGGGCTAGGAGCCTGTCCGAGTCATAGCATGGGCCCATGCTATGACTCGGACAGGCTCCTAGCGCATCAGCCCGGCGACGTGCTCGATGAGATCGATCTTGGTGACCACGGCGAGGAGTTTCCCGCCCTCCTGCACGAGAGCCACCTTGCCCTCGGCGAAGATCGCCGCCAGGCGGCGGACCGGAGTCCCGGCGGGGACCAGGACAAAGCTCTGATCGACGAGGCCGGCCACCGGTCGATCGACGCTCGCCGGGTCCTCCAGCAGCGCCTTCAAAAGATCAACTTCGGAGATGATGCCGATCAGCCGGTCGCCATCGAGAACCGGCAGCTGTGAGATCCCGTGGGTCCTCATCAAGGCGATGATCTGCTGCACACCGTCCTGTGGCCGGGCCGTGATCAGCGCGTGCTTGCGGCGATCGAGCAAATCTTTGAGCCGGCCGTAGGTCGCCTCCTCGTCGAGGAACGAGTTCTCCCGAAGCCAGTCGTCATCGAACACCTTGCTGAGATAGCGCGAGCCCGAGTCGGGCAGGATCACGGCGATCGTCCGGCATTCCGGATGCTCGCCGGCGAACTTGATGGCGCCGCAGACCGCGCCGCCCCCGGAGCCGCCGGTGAACAACCCTTCGGTGCGCGTCAGATCGCGCGCCGTGAGGAAACACTCCTTGTCGGTCACCTGGTAGCAGTCGTCCACCGTGTCGATGTCGAGGCTGGTCGGAATGAAATCCTCGCCGAACCCCTCGACCTTGTAGGTCTTGAAGGACGAGATGATGGTGCGCGTCTTGAAATAGTCGTACAGGATCGAGCCGACCGGGTCGACCAGCACCATCCGGATCGACGGCTTCTTCGGCTTGAGATAGCGAGCGATGCCGGTCAGCGTGCCGCCGGTGCCGGTCGCCACCACCACGGCGTCGAGCCGATCCCCCAGCTGCTCCCAGAGCTCCGGTCCGGTGGTGCGGAAATGAGCCTCGGGGTTGCTCGGGTTATGGTACTGGTTGCCGAAGAAGGAGTTTGGGGTCTCCCGAGTGAGCCGCTTCGCCACCGAATAGTAGGAGCGCGGGTCATCCGGCGCCACCGCCGTCGGCGTGGTGATCACTTTGGCGCCGAAGGCCCGCAGCGCCTTGATTTTCTCGGAGCTGACCTTGTCCGGCATCACCATGATGGTGCGATAGCCGCGGGCCGCGCCCACCATCGCCAGGCCCATCCCGGTGTTGCCGCTGGTGCATTCGATGATCGTGCCGCCGGGCTTGAGCGCCCCGGTCCTCTCGGCATCCTCGATCATCTGGACCGCGATCCGGTCCTTGACCGAGTTGCCGGGATTCAGGTATTCGAGCTTGGCGTAGAAGGTGGCGCCGGACTCCTTCCCCAGGCGGTTGAGGCGGACCAGAGGGGTGTGGCCGATGGCGGCGACGACGTTGTCGAACACGCTGTTCACGTGGCGCATTCTACACCCCGGTCCCGCTGCGGGTATACTGGCGCCAGGAGCGTGTCCGAGTCATAGCATGGGTCCCATGCGATGACTCGGACACGCTCCTGGGGAGGCTCCGATGCCCAAAGACAGCGAGGATGGTGATCGGTTCGGGAGGCGCGCCGGTCCGCAATGGCCCTGGCCGCCGCTCGGCGGGCTGCCCGCGTCGGCGGCGCGGATGGCGCTCGGCGCCGCCGCGGCCCTGGCCCTGATCATGATCCTCGGGACTTCCTACTACCAGGTCGAACCGGACGAGGTGGCGGTGGTGCAGCGCTTCGGGGCCTTCGTGCGCACGACCGAGCCGGGTCCGCACCTCAAGATCCCCTTCTGGATCGAGACGGCGACCAAGGTTCCGGTGCAGCGCCAGCTCAAGATGGAGTTCGGCTTCCGCACCAGCCGCCCCGGGATCCAGTCCCAGTTCGAGCGGCCCTCGACCCAGACCGTCGGGGAGTCGATGATGCTGACCGGTGACCTCAACGTGGCGGTGGTGGAGTGGATCGTTCAATATCGCATCCGCGACCCGCGGCAGTATCTGTTCCACGTGCGCGACGTGCCGCTGACCTTCCGCTATATGTCGGAGGCGGCCATGCGCCAGGTCGTCGGTGATCACAGCGTCGACGAGGTCCTGACGGTCGGGCGGGAATCGATCGCCCGTATGGCGAAGGTCGAGCTGCAGCGACTGTGCGATCTCTACGGGATCGGCATCGAGGTTCAGCAGCTGGTCCTGCAGGACGTCAACCCGCCCGACCCGGTCAAGCCGGCGTTCAACGAGGTCAACCAGGCGATCCAGGAGAGAGAGCGGGCGATCAACGACGCCTGGGCCGACTACAACCTGACGGTGCCGCGGGTGAAGGGCGAGGCGGAGCAGGCGGTGCGCTCGGCGGAAGGCTACGCCCTCGAGCGGGTCAACAACGCCGAGGGGGACGCCAAACGGTTCGAGGCGCTCTACGAGGAGTACCGCAAGGCTCCCGCGGTCACGCGCAAGCGGATCTACCTCGAGGTGATGCAGCAGATCCTTCCAAAGGTTGGAAGGACGATCGTCGTGGACGACAAGGCGAAGGGGATCCTGCCGCTGCTGCAGCTTCAGGATGAAAGGCGCCCGTCCGCCGGAAAGGAGGCGCAGCCGTGAAGAGCACCCTCGCTCTCGCCTGGGTCCTGCTGGTGGCGATCGTGCTGTGGTCGTCGCTCTACACCGTCTCGGAAACCGAGCAGGTGATCGTGACCCAGTTCGGCAGACCGGTCGGCGGCGTGGTCGGCGGGCCCGGCCTGCACATCAAGGTCCCCTTCACCCAGGTGGTCCACCGCTTCGACAAGCGCTGGCTGGAGTACGACGGGGACGCCAACGAGATCCCGACCAGGGACAAGAAGTACATCTGGGTCGACACCTACGCCCGCTGGCGGATCAACGATCCGCTGCGGTTCTTCCAGGCGGTGCGCGACGAGATCGGGGGCCAGACCCGTCTCGACGACATCGTCGACGGCGAGACCCGCAACGCCATCGCCTCGTTCGACTTGATCGAGGTGGTCCGCTCGACCAACCGGGAGTTCCAGAAGATGGAGGAGCTCGAGGGGATCGGCAACGCGGAGGCGATGGCGCCCGTCACCACGGGACGCCAGAAAATCTCCGAGATCATCCTCGAGAAGGCCGCGAAGATCACCCCCGAGTTCGGCATCGAGCTGGTCGACGTGAGGTTCAAGCGGATCAACTACGTCGACTCGGTGCAGCAGAAGGTGTTCGAGAGGATGATCTCGGAGCGCAAGCGCATCGCCGAGCGCAGCCGCTCCGAGGGGCAGGGGCGCGCCGCGGAGATCCACGGTCAGAAGCAGCGCGACATGCTCGCCGCCTCGTCCTCCGGCTACAAGGCGGCGCAGCAGCTCAAGGGGGCCGCCGACGCCAAGGCGACGGCCATCTACGCCCGCGCCTACGGGCGCGACCCCGATCTGTACCAGTTCATGAAATCGATGGAGACGCTCAAAGCGAGCCTGGGCGCCGACACCTGGCTCATCCTGTCGACCGATTCCGAGATCCTGCGCTATCTGAAGACGACCGGCGGGCGGTAGATCAGGCTTCGCCGTCCCAGTAGTCGGCCGGCTCGATCCGGCCGATCACCCCGATGCCGCGCAGCGAGATCTTGCGCGAACGGGGATAGTAGGCGATGTCGTTCGGCTCGCGGGTTCCGTAGGCGAGGTAGGTCAGCCCTTTCGTGCCGGCGCGCCAGGAGTGGGCTGCGCCGGTCCCGGCCGGGCAGGAGATCAGGTGGCCGCGCCGGACCGGTTGCTCCTCGTCCCCGAGCCGGAAGGATCCATCTCCGCCGAGCACGGCGAAGATCTCCTCTTCGGCCGAGTGGCAGTGGGGCGGCCAGCCTTCGGCCCCCGCCGCGATCGTGACATGGTTGAGACCGGTCCGCTTCGCGCCGGCCGTCCGGCCGAGCGGGGGCCGGGGGCGGGGAAGTCGAGCGGCCCCGCCCTGCCAGAGCAACCCCCGCCCGCCGAGGATGAAGAAGATCTCCTCCTCCGCGCCGTGCACGTGGACCGGCGTCGAGCGCTTCCCCGGGTCGATCCGGATGAGGCGCAGGCCGGCGGTGACGCTGCCGATCGCCTCGCCGAGGTTGCTCCAGCCTGCCCCGATGTCGCCGGCGTCCCGCCGTTTCGCCGCGACGTCGTCCCAGTGCGCCATCCCGCGCATGCGGCCCTCAGTCCTTCGGCCGCGGCGCGCCGGCGAGCCGCGCCACCACCCGGCCGAGGACCTGTGTTCCGAGACGCCCCTCGCCATGCGCCTGGGCCGAAGCGAACAGCTGCCGCACCAGCGCCGTCGCCGGCAGGGGCGCGGTGGCGGCCGTCGCGGCTTCCTGGACGATGCGGAAATCCTTCTGGATCAGATCGACCATGAAACCGGGGGCGAAGTCGGAGGCGATGATCTTCGGGCCGAGGTTCTGGAGCTGCCAGGAGGCGGCGGCGCCGCCGGAGACCGCCTCGATCATCCTGATCGGGTCGAGCCCGTTGCGGCGCGCGAACAGGATCGCCTCCGAGACACCCAAGAGCGTGACCCCGACCAGGATCTGGTTGCACAGCTTGGCGAGCTGGCCGCTGCCAACCGGGCCGCAGTGGGTGATCGTCTTCCACATGACTTGAAGAAGCGGCCGGACCCGCTCGAAGGCGGCGGCGTCGCCGCCGGCCATGATCGCGAGGGTGGCGTTGCGCGCTCCCACATCGCCGCCGGAGACCGGCGCGTCGACGAGGGCGCTGCCACGGGCACGCAGCTGCTCATCGAGCCGCCGCTCCAGCTCGGGCGAGACGGTGCTCATGTCGACGACCAGGGAGCCGGAGCGGATCCCCTCGATCACGCCCCGCGGCCCGGTCACGACCGCCTCGACGTCGGGCGTGTCCGAGACCATGGTGATGATCAGATCCGAGGCGGCCGCCAGCTCGGCCGGCGAACCGGCCACAGTCGCTCCGCGCTGCGCCAGGACGGCGGTTTTCGCACGGGTGCGGTTGAAGATCGACAGAGGATATCCGGCCGCGAGGATATGGCCGGCCATCGGCGCGCCCATGATCCCGAGGCCGATGAATCCGACCTGCGGCTTGGACATCCTCAGTCTTTCGCCCGGCGGGGCCGATCTCCTGAGGGGCGCTCGACGATGGGCGCGGGGACCGCGCTCACGCCTTCGAAGGTGCCGACGAGCGCCTCGTGCTCGGTCAGCGACTTGAAGCGGCGATCGATGGCAGCGTACTCAGCGAGGTTTCGATCGTGCAGCGCGTCATAGGCAGCCCGCGAGGTCCAGCGGTCGATGGTCACGTAGCGCCGGCCGCCGGCCAGATCGCGGTGCAACTCGGTGCCCCGGTAACCCTGACCCTGCTCGAAGAGCCGGACCCAGTCGCCTTCCCGTCCATAGGCCTGCTCGAAGGCCGCCTCCGACCCGGAGCGGACGCGATACTCCCAAATGATGACGTACATTCTCACCTCCCTGATATCCGGCCCGGCCGGACCCCTAAGCCTACACCCGCAACCCCCGGGCATGGTATCTTCTATGAAACCCAGAGCAAAACTGCCCCGTTTAACAGGGGGCAGGCTGAGCGCAGGCCGTTGCGCCCTTGGAGTCGGTCATGGGCAAGATTCTCAAGATCCTCGTGCTCCTCCTCGTCGTCGCCGGGGTCTCCCTGGGGGCTTACTCCTGGCTGTCGAAGAGGAAGAAGGGGGAGAAAGGGATCGAGTTGATCGACGTCGCCATGGGCTCGATCACCGAGAAGGCGGTGGCGGTCGGACAGATCAAGCCACGGGTCGAGTTCCACGTCAAGTCGAAGATCTCCGGCATCGTCAAGCGTTGCTATCTTCAAGTGGGCGACCGGGTGAAGCCCGGGGATCCTCTGTTCGAGATCGTCCCCGACCCGACGCCTCTCGAGCTGATCGAGGCCGAGACCAAGGTGGCGAGCGCCGAGTCGTCCTTCAAGCTGGCCGAGGCGGAGCACAACCGGGCCAATCAGCTCTGGAGCGAAGGGGTGATGTCGCGCGATCAGATCGACTCGAAACGGGCCGGCTTCGAGCAGGCGAAGATCGATCTCGGCAAGGCGCAGGACAATCTGGAGCTGACCCGCAAGGGGCGGATCGCCAACCGCGGCGTCGGCATGGAGTCGATCCTGCGCGCGCCGGCGGGCGGCATCTTGTTGACCCGTCTCGTCAACCCCGGCGACCCGGTGGTTCCCCTGACCTCCTACCAGGCGGGCACCGACCTGGCGACGATCGCCGACATGAGCGATCTCATCTTCAAGGGGACGGTCGACGAGATCGACGTCGGCAAGCTGAAGGTCGGCACCGCGGCCCGGATCAAGATCGGGGCGCTTCCCGACAGCCAGGTCACCGGCCGGATGCACCGGATCGCGCCCCAGGCGACCGAAAAGGAAGGGGCGCGCCTGTTCGAGGTAGAGATCGAGCTCGACCCGACGCCGGGCCTGGTCCTGCGCGCCGGCTACTCGGCCAATGCCGACCTGGTGATCCGCGAAAAGAAAGATGTCCTGACGATCCCCGAACGGCTCATCCAGTTCGAGGATGACGGCAAGAAGGCCTTCGTCGAGGTGCCGGGCCAGTTGTCCGACGCGCCGCCGAGCCGGCTCGAGGTGAAGACCGGTCTGTCGGACGGGCTCAACATCGAGATCGTCTCCGGCCTCAAGAAGGGTGACAAGGTCGTGCAGCGCCCGCCCAAGGAGATCACCTCCTGAGGTCCCGATGTCGCTGCTCACCATCCTGAAGTCGCTCCTGCGGGACCTGAAGAGCCAGAAGCTGCGGACCTTCCTGACCATCTTCGGGGTCGTCTGGGGGACCGCGGCGGTCAGCATCCTGCTCGCCTTCGGCCAGGGGTTCCACAAGCAGGTGGTGCGCAACTCCGCCGGCATCGGCGAGAACATCGTCATCGCCTGGCCCTCCCTCACCTCGATGCCGTTCGAGGGCCTGGGGAAGGGGCGGCGGATCAGCCTGGTGGAGGAGGACGTCGACCGGATCCGGGCGCAGGCCGGGAGCCTGCTGGCGATCTCGAGCGAGTACTCGGCCAGCCTCAAGCTGGTGTTCGGCGTCCGGACGCTGGCGGCCGACACCGCCGGCGTCACGCCGGTCTACGGCGAGCTCCGGAATCTGATCCCCCAATCGGGCGGACGCTTCCTCAATCCGATCGATTTGGGGCGCGAGCGCCTGGTCGTTTTCATGGGGAACGAGCTGGCCAAGGATCTGTTCAAGCTGGCCAACCCGGTCGGCAAGACCATCCTACTGGCCGGATCTCCCTTCACCGTCGTCGGGGTCCTGAAGGAGAAGGAGCAGGACTCCAACTACAGCGGTCCGGATGGCAACAAGCTGTTCATCCCGGGCAGCACCTTCCGGGCGCTGACCGGCACCAAGACCATCGAGAATCTGATCTTCAAGGCGAAGACCTCCGATCGAACCGGGGCCCTCAAGAAGGAAGTCATCGCGGCCCTCGCCAGGCGCCACCGCTTCGATCCGACCGACAAGGAGGCGCTGTCGATGTGGGACACGACCGAGATGTTCCAGTTCCTCGACACCTTCATGCTGGCGTTCCGGCTCTTCCTCGGCGTGGTCGGGTCGCTCACGCTGGTGGTCGGGGGGATCGGCGTCTCCAACATCATGAACGTCGTGGTCGAGGAGCGGACGCGCGAGATCGGCATCAAGATGGCCCTCGGGGCGAAATCCGGGTCGATCCTGGCGCAGTTCCTCCTCGAAACGCTGACCGTCACGGTCATCGGAGGGATGATCGGCCTGGCGATCGCCGCCGGCCTGTGCGCCGTGTTCCCGGCCCTCGGCTTCACCGAGTATGTCGGCAAACCGGAGATCTCGGCCGGGGTCGCCCTGACGACGGCGGCGCTGCTGGGCGCGATCGGCCTCATCGCCGGATACTTTCCCGCGCGCGACGCCGCCAACCTCGACCCGATCGTGGCGATGAAGCTCTGATGGAGGGTCCCCGGCTCGGCCTGGTGCTGGTGCTTTTCCTGCGCTCGTCGCGCGTCCAGCGCAAGCGGGCGATCCTGACCATCGCCGCCATCGCCTGGGGCTCGGTCTCGCTGCTCCTCCTGTTGGCCTTCGGTGAGGGGATGAAGCGCCAGATGACCGTGGCCAGCGCCGGCATGGGCGAGAACCTGGCGATCTTCTGGCCGGGCGAGACCAGCCTGACCTGGCGCGGTCTGCCGGCCGGCCGGCCGATCCGGCCGCGGATCGACGACATTGCCCTCCTGGAGGAGCGCAGCACGCTGCTGCGCAACGTCATCGGCGAGGTGACCAACTACAGGGTCGGCTATACCTACGGCCGCAAGACCATCAACGCGCGGCTCACCGGCACCCACGTCCAGTACGGCGAGATCCGCAATCACGTGGCGCAGCCCGGAGGGCGGTTCCTCGACACCCAGGACGAGATCGGCAAGCGCCGCGTCATCTTCCTGGGTGACGAGCTGGCGACCGACCTGTTCGGCAAGGAGCCGCCGGTCGGCCGGTCGATCCTGGTGAATGGCCTGCCGTACACGGTGATCGGCGTCATGGTCAAGAAGCTGCAGATGGGGATGTACGGCGGTCCCGACGGCGGGCACGGTGTGGTGCCGATCTCCGCCTACAGGACCCAGTTCGGCGACGACCGCCTGCAGAACATCGTGATCAAGCCGAGGGATCCGGCGCGGATGGCGCTGGCGATCCTCGAGGTCAAGCAGATCCTGGGCGGGAAGTACGGCTTCGACCCGAAGGACGAGCGGGCCTTCGGCGTCTGGGACACGGTCAAGAGTTCCGGGATGATGCGCAACATCCTGCTGGGCATCCAGATCTTCCTCGGGATCATCGGCGGCTTGACCCTGATGATCGGCGGGGTCGGCGTCGCCAACATCATGTACGCCGTCGTCAAGGAGCGGACGCGGGAGATCGGCGTCAAGATGGCGCTCGGGGCGCGGCCCTCCTGGATCACCGGTCCGCTCATCCTCGAGGGGCTGGCCTACACCCTCGTCGGCGGCCTGCTCGGGATGATCATCTCCGTGGTCCTCATCACCCTCTTGGGGCTGATCCCGACCGAGGGGAACAAGGCGCTGCAGTTCCTCGGGACGCCGACGCTGTCGCTGCCGATCGGCATTGCCACCGCCGCCATCCTGGGGTTGATCGGCGTGCTGGCCGGCTACTTCCCGGCGCGGCGGGCGGCCTCGGTCGACCCGGCGGAGACGCTGCGCTATGAGTGAGGCGAGCGTGATCGAGGCACGACCCGATGGCGCCGTGATCGAGATGCGCGCCATCACCAAGATCTACGACACCGGCAAGGTGAAGGTGGAGGCGTTGAAAGGGATCGACCTTTCGGTCGGGGGCGGAGAGTTCGTGGCGATCGTCGGACCTTCCGGCTCGGGGAAGTCGACCTTGATGAACCTGATCGGCTGCCTCGACACGCCGACCGGCGGCCGCTATCACCTCAAAGGCGAGGCGGTCGCCGGCCTGGGGAAGAACGCCCTCGCCGACATCCGCAATCGCCGCATCGGCTTCGTCTTCCAGAATTTCAATCTACTATCGCAGATCTCGGCCTACGAGAACGTCGAGATGCCGCTGCTGTTCGGCGGCGTGCCGCGGCCGCGGCGTCACGCGCGGGTGGAGGAGGTCCTGGGGAAGGTCGGGCTAAGGGATCGAATGCACCACAAGCCGACCGAGCTCTCGGGCGGAGAGATGCAGCGGGTCGCCATCGCCCGCGCCCTGGCGATGAACCCCGACATCCTGCTGGCCGACGAGCCGACCGGCAACCTCGACACAAGCTCGGGCGGCGACATCATGGGGCTGTTCCAGGATCTCTGGAAGCAGGGGCGGACGCTGATCGTGATCACCCACGACACCGCCCTGGCGCGGCGCGCCGCCCGGGTGATCGAGGTGCGGGACGGGAACATCGTCCGCGACGTCAGCTCCGGCGCATGACCCGGCCCGTCTGTGGTCAGAAGACGGTCAGGCTCAGGCCGCTCACCGTCAGATCGAGCCGGTAGATCTCGAGACCGACCCGTCCCGGAGAGAAGTTCGGCGTCCGCCAGTTGCCAACTGGAAGCCCGTCCTGCGTCACCGTCAGGACCCCGCCCAGATAGGAGATCACCATCCGGTGCGGCTGGCCAAAGCCGATCGAGACGGGGGTCGGCGGCGCCAGCGCCGAGCCCTGGGCGCCGTTCCGCTCCCGGTAAGGCGTGACCGTGCCGCGGCCGACGTTGAACTCGAGGCGCAGCCCGCTCGTGGCATGCACCTGCCCGCTGCCGCCGAAGCAGCAGCCGGTGGGGAAGGTCGGATCCTTGAAGCGCAGCAGAAACGACAGCCGATCCTCCGGGCTCATCTGCTGTTTGACGATGGTGAAATCGACGCTCATCTCGAAGTCCCGCGCGTCGGGAGCGTTGCGCACCGCATAGGCCAGGGCGTTGATCGTTCCATCGAGCAGGATCGAGGTGCCGTCGAGGCCGGCTTGCACGGTCCCGCCGGTGCCGTCGCCATTGACGGTGTCATGCCAGCCGCCGGTCTGGTAGCTGTTCATGTCCTGGGGAAACAAGTCGATGTAGGTGGCGCTCGGTCCCGGAGCGACCAGCAGCATCGGCTCGATCGTCGGCTCGATCGCGTCCGTTTCACCGGAAACGGCGGTCAGGGACAGGGGCGCGACCATAATGAGAGCGGCTGCAAGGCATGCGGCGGCGAAGCGTGACGCGGTGAAAGGTGCGGCGACCATCGGCGTCCTCCTTCAGAGAGCCGGCTCAAGCGAGCGGCTAGGTTACGCGAGCAATTGTAGCGCGTTCTCCGACGGCCCGGCGATCGATGCCGGTTCCCGCGACGCCGGTTCCGGCGACACCGGTCTTCGAGCCGCGTCCAAAGATCCGGCGCAGGAAGTCGCCGGTGTGCGACTCCGCCACCCGCACGACCTCCTCGGGCGTGCCCTCGGCGACGACCCGGCCGCCCTCGTCGCCCCCTTCGGGGCCGAGGTCGATGATCCAGTCGGCCGTCTTGATGACGTCGAGGTTGTGCTCGATGACGATGACGGTGTTCCCCGCGTCGACCAGGGCGTCGAGCACGCCGAGGAGCTTGCGGATGTCCTCGAAGTGCAGGCCGGTGGTCGGCTCGTCGAGGATGTAGACGGTGCGGCCGGTGGCGCGCCGGCTCAGCTCTTTCGACAGCTTGATGCGCTGCGCCTCGCCCCCCGACAGGGTCGTCGCCGACTGCCCGAGCTTGATGTAGGCGAGCCCGACCGCGTCGAGCGTCTCGAGCTTGCGCCGCACGACCGGGACGTTCTCGAAGAAGGCCAGCGCCTCCTTGACCGACATCTCCAGCAGGTCGGCGATGTTTTTCTCCTTGTAGCGGACGTCGAGCGTCTCGCGGTTATAACGCCGCCCCTTGCAGGCCTCGCAGGTGACGTAGACGTCCGGGAGGAAGTGCATCTCGATCTTGATGATGCCGTCCCCCTCGCACGACTCGCAGCGCCCTCCCTTGACGTTGAACGAGAAGCGCCCGGGACGATAGCCGCGGGCGCGCGCCTCCGGGACCGAGGCGAACAGATCCCGGATCGGTGAGAAGAGGCCGGTGTAGGTGGCGGGGTTGCTGCGCGGCGTCCGGCCGATCGGCGACTGGTCGATGTCGATCACCTTGTCGACCTGCTCGATCCCCTTCAAGGTCTGGTGGTGGCCCGGCCGGATCGGCGTGCGGTAGAGGGCGCGCGCCAGCGCCTTGTAGAGCGTCTCGTTGACCAGCGTGCTCTTG
>JBGPLZ010000011.1:0-46260 GCA_041486695.1 Acidobacteriota bacterium
AGCAGGTCCCAAGGGTTGGGCTGTTCGCCCATTAAAGCGGTACGTGAGCTGGGTTTAGAACGTCGTGAGACAGTTCGGTCCCTATCTGGTGTGGGCGCAGGATACTTGAGGGGATCTGTCCCTAGTACGAGAGGACCGGGATGGACGGACCACTAGTGTACCAGTTGTTCCGCCAGGAGCAGCGCTGGGTAGCTATGTCCGGAAAGGAGAAGCGCTGAAAGCATATAAGCGCGAAACCCTCCCCAAGATGAGGTATCCCTCCCGCCTTCGGGCGGGCTGAAGGCCCCTGGGAGACGACCAGGTTGATAGGCCGGAGGTGTAAGTGGGGCAACCCATTCAGCTGACCGGTACTAATCGGCCGTGAGGCTTGACCATAAATGTTCGCCCGCGCCTTTGCGAGTTTACCGGATCGTTGTCAGAGACCCTCGTGGGGCTTATGTGCCTCCCGCTGCTCAGGCGTGAGGACCTGCCGTTGGGCATGCGATACCCGAGAGATTGGCAAGCTTCATCGGTGTCTCCTGTAGTGTGATCGGTTCGCGCTGTAGCTGTGCAGCGGGGCCCAGAAAAAACTGTTGAACCGGCAGGCTGTTCAGCGTACTCTCCGAATGACTCGGCGCTTAGTTCAAGCCGCTTCATCCGAGGGGCCATGACACGACGAATCGTCCGATTTTTGACAGCGTCTGCGATTGTCGCACTCCTGCTTACCACTTCCGTCAACGCCGAGGATACCAAGGGGAAGTGGCAGTTCGGATTCGGCCTATCCTACTTTGCAACCTCTGATTACATCCGCAGCAACTCCGATTTGGCCTTCGTCACGACGATCAACACGCAAGGCGGGCTAGATGCCGTCGGTATCGTCGATGAACGGCCCGACATCAATATACTCAACCAAGCGAGCATCGCGGACGACTTCAAGATCGACTTCAGCGGCAGCTATGGACTGACGCGCTGGCTCGCGCTGGAGATCGCGGGCGCCTACCAGAAATCTGCGGTCGGGAACATCGAGTACTTCACCGTGGATAACACCAGGCAGCCATTGCCGAATCACTCCGAATCGAAATTCTTCGGGTGCGGGCCGGACCCGGACCCCACGAGAGCCACCGACTGCACCATTTACTCGCCTCTCACTGACCAGCCCGTGAAGAGGACGAACGCCTTCGTCCCTGTCGGGCAAATCACGAAGATCCCGATCCAGTTCAGCGGTCTGGTCCGGTTTCGTCCCGAGAGCCCGTTCGATCCCTATATTGGTCTTGGCGTCGGGTACACCTATGCGAGCCTGGATAACGCGAGCGCATTCAACGCGCGGGCGCGTGAAGTTTCGCAGCTCGAAGTGCGCAGTGCCTGGGAGGGTGAATTCACGAACGTCACTAGCGACAGTCAAAAGAAAATCGCCCCATTTCCAGCTTTGACGTTCTCCCCCAAGCCGCTGCAGGCCACCGTCCGGGACAGCTTCGAGTGGCACGCGGTGGGTGGCGTTGACTACTACGTCAATGACCGGATCTCCTTCTACGTCGACGCGCGATACGTCTGGACCTCCGGTCAAGTCAACATTACCGCGGATAGTGCTCATCAGGCCCTCTTCGGCATGATCGACGACGGCCAGCTCCTGCTTCGCAAGCAGATGACTGACCCGTCGGATCCCAAGAGCACGATGTATCTCTGGGAGGACAAGCTCGGTCTCTGGAACCCCAACCCCGGTGCACCGACGACTCCCCTGGATTGCACCGTGACTTTCAATGACGGCAGCGGCAAGCCCCCGCAGAGCTGCACCGGCGACGGCCTCTTCGAGACCGAGGACAAGAATTTGAATGGGTTCCTCGACCATCTGAAGGACCAACCGACCGAAAATGATGGAGTTCTCTACGTTTACGCACCGGGCCCGATCAAGGTCAACGGTGTCGTGGTCAACGATCGAATCCAGAACATCACAGCCCTTTGCGACAACTGTGCCGCAACCCTGCCGGATCCTGTGGCCAATCAAGTTGTGTTCCCTTATACCGAGGATCACAACTACAACTTCTACATGGACCGATGGCTTCTGTACGGAGTTGATTTCTGCACCACGCCCGAATCGGTCGGAAGCGCTGCATGCGCCCGCTCGGGCGAGAAGTACACGAGCGGGATGGCCACTCGATATGTCTGGCCGGAGGGCTGCGACCAGGTTGCCAAGACCGATTTCGGTCCCGGCCAAAATCCGGAAGGGTGTCCTCCTCCGCAGTCCCCGATTACTACCCAGAAGGTCCTGACCGGCACATCGAATGATAACGCCGCCGACACGGTGCTCGTCCAGGGTGGCAAGATCCGGCTCGGCGGCTTCAGCCTCGGCGTCGGTTTCAAGTTCACTTTTTGAACTTTTTGTGGTATAAAGCTCCATGTTGATTCAAGTTTCCCGGCGACTATAGCGGAGGGGTCACACCCGTTCCCATTCCGAACACGGAAGTTAAGCCCTTCAGCGCCGATGGTACTGCGCTGGCAACGGTGTGGAAGAGTAGGACATCGCCGGGATAAATACCAAGAAGCCCGCGGAAGTTTCGCGGGCTTCTTCCTTAGTTGGGGGCGCGTGATAGAATGGCGCCCGATTTCGGAGCAGGAGAGGGTTCATGTCCGGACATTCAAAATGGCACACGATCAAGCACAAGAAGGGCGCGGCGGATGCCAAGCGCGGGCGACTCTTCACCAAAGTGATCAAGGAAATCACCGTTGCCGCCCGCGTCGGCGGTGGTGATCCTGAAGGCAACCCCCGCCTGCGTACGGTCATCCTGGCAGCCAAGGCCGCCAACATGCCGAAGGACAATATCGAAAAGGCGATCAAGAAGGGGACCGGAGAGCTCCCGGGCGTCAGCTACGAGGAGATCACATACGAAGGTTATGGGCCAGGTGGCGTCGCCCTGTACGTCCAGGCGCTCACCGACAATCGCAATCGAACCCTCCCGGAAATCCGGCATCTCTTCTCGAAATACGGCGGCAACCTCGGCGAAAGCAACTGCGTCTCCTGGATGTTCGAGAAGAAGGGATACATCGTCGTCCCGAAAGGCAAGGGACGCGAAGAAGCCCTGCTCGAGGTCGTCCTCGAGGCCGGTGGCGACGATGTCCGGGACGATGGCGAAAACTGGGAGGTTCTATCTCCTCCCGATCGCCTGGAAGCGGTCCGCGAGGCCCTGACGTCCCGCGCCATCCAGGTGACGTCGGCCGAAGTCGCCATGGTTCCGAAGACGACCGTGAAGATCGAAGGGAAGAAGGCCCACCAGGTGATGACGATGATAGACGCCCTCGAGGAACACGATGACGTCCAGAGCGTCTGGGCCAATTTCGATATCGACGACGCGGAGATCGCCGAGCAACAAGCGGCATCCTGATCGATGCTGATCCTCGGCATCGATCCGGGCTCTAATGCCACCGGCTACGGCCTGATCGAGACCCTCCCGGGCCGGATGCGCACGGTCATGTACGGCACGATCTCACCCCCCAGGGGTCTCGACTTTCTCCACCGCCTGCCGGCCATTGCCGAAGCGTTGGATCGGCTCGTCAGCCGTGTGCGGCCCGATGGCGCGGCGGTCGAAGGCATCTTCCACGCGCGCAACAGCCGCGTGGCCCTGCAGCTCGGACACGTTCGCGGCGCGGCGCTCCTGCCGCTTCTCAAGGCCGGCATTCCGATTTACGAGTACGCTCCCCGGCTGGTCAAGAAGGCAGTCTCCGGGTATGGCGCCGCGGAAAAGGACCAGGTGCGCCGGATGGTTCGGCTCCTCCTCGGTCTCCATGAGAGACCGCTGACCCTGGACGCGTCCGACGCCCTCGCGGTCGCCATCTGCCATGCGAACTCGGCCCAATATCACCGCCTCACGGAGGCCGCCGGCGCCTGATGTCACCCTGCCAGGCCGCCGAGCAGCGGCGGCGGCGAGCCGGGCGGACGTCGTGACACCGTGACGCGCCGCCGCCTTCGCCTGGCGCTCGTCGGCCTGCCGGTTGTGATCGCGGTGGCGGCATCCGTCGTCTCCATCCCCGCGGGCAGCATCGCCATCCTGACGGCACGCGGAGGCGGCACTCCGGCGCTGCTGGGCCCGGGGCTGACGCTGCGCATTCCGGGTCTGCAGATCATCCGCGTCTACCACGATGGTCGCCTAGCGATCGAAGGGCGGGCGGAGGTCGCTTCGCGTGAAGGAAGCACTCTCACGCTGCCGTTCCGTCTCGAGGCCAAACCCGGCGCGCAGAGACTGCTGGAGCTCGAGCGCGACGGGGGACGAGACGGTGCCGTCGGAGCCGCGACTCGCCTCGTCGAGGCCCAGCTTCGCAAGGCGGCCGCCGCCACCGGCACCTACGACATGGCCTCCGGGGCCGCCCTGGCGACCCTGGCCCGTGAGGCTCCGAAGGCTCTCGAAGCTTCCCTGGGGTCTGGCGTGGCCTTGACCCTCGGGGCTCCGGACTTGTCGCCCCAGCTGCAGGCAGCGTTCGCCAGGGAGGCGATCTTCGGGCGACGCCTGGAGACCGGCCTCTGGGTTCTGCTCGTCGGCCTGGACGGGGCTGACTGGGACTTCATCAACCCGATGATCGCCCGCGGTGAGTTGCCGAATCTCGCGCGGCTGAAGAAGCAGGGAGCCTGGGCTCGCCTGCGGTCCAACGTGCCGACGCTTTCGCCCCTCCTCTGGACGACGGTCGCGACCGGCAAGACCCCCGACCGTCACGGCATCAACGATTTCCTGGTCGTCGATCCGAGAACCGGCCGCCAGGTCCCCATTAACGCCACCTTCCGCAAGACGCGGGCACTCTGGAACATCCTGAGCGACGGGCAGATACCCACCGACTTCATCGCTTGGTGGGCCACCTGGCCGGCGGAGCCGATTGACGGACACTTGATCTCCGATCGCGTCGCCTACTCCACCTTTAACGTCGGCGCGCCCGATGAAAGCCGGGGCCTGGTCTATCCTCAAGAGTACGCCGCGACCGTGGCCCGCCTCAAGGTCAAAGAGGAGACGATCACGCTCGGCAAGGTGGAAGAATTCCTGCGCATCACGCCCGAAGAGCTGCGCGCCGCACGCGCGCGCAGCGCATCCGGTGCGAGGCCGGACGAAAGCCAGGAATCGATCAACGTCATGCTTCGGGTCCTGGCCTCGACCGAGACCTATGAACGGATCGCTCTCGATCTCCTCGGTCAGCGCTCGCGGGCTTCGAGGCCGTCCCGACTCTTTGCCGTCTACTTCCAGGGGATCGATGAGGTGAACCACCGCTTCGCCCATTGCGAGGCGCCCCGCGCCGGGCTCTGCTCCGAGGCCGACTTCCGCCGCTTCCGCGGCGCCGTAGGGGCCTTTTATCGCTACCAGGATCGAATCCTTGGAGAGATCCTTGCCCAGGCGCCGGGCGCGACGGTCCTCGTGATGTCGGACCACGGCTTTGCCAGCGGCGATGGGCGCCCGAAGGAGGTCAAGCCATTCATCGAGGGGAAGCCGGGCCTGTGGCACGATCTGGGAGGCATCTTCCTCGCCTCCGGTCCGTCGATCCGCCCCGGTGAGATTCCGACGGTCACACTCTACGACATCGCACCGACAATCCTGTACCTGCTGGGGCTTCCGATCGCCGACGACATGCCCGGCAAGGTCATGGAAGCGGCCGTCAACTCCGGCTTCAAGGAGCGCTATCCCATCCAGAGAGTGCCCTCTTACGAGCCTCTGGCCTCCGGCTCAACTTCCGGCCCCGGCGTGGCCGAGGGAGGCGCCGGGCGCGCGCCTGCCTCTCCGGGCGGCGCGTCGGTCGATCCGGGCGAGGCCGAGATGCTGGAACAGCTCCGGTCGCTCGGTTACGTCGCGGGAGGCTCCGCCCCTCCATCCGGCTGGGCGCCACAACCCGGAAGCACGCAGGCCGGCACGGCGATTCCGACCGTTCTCTTCCATATGAACCTCGCCACGGTTTATCTCGGCAAGAAGCAATACGAGCAGGCCGAGGCTGAGTACCAGATGGCGCTCCGCCTCGATCCAGAGGCTCCGCAGCCCCGCCTCGGGCTGGCGGTCCTCTACGAGGCCAAAGGCGAGCCCGAGAAGGCCCTGGATCTCTTGGAGGGGCTCGAAGCGAGGGCGACGGTCGGCGAGGGTGGGCCCCTGGTCAAGATGGCGGAGCTGTTCATTCGACTCGGTCGTCCGGTGGATGGCATCGCCTTCATGCGGGGGCTCGAGAAGCGCCGCTCGACGGGCGACAATTCGGAAGTCAGCCTTCGGGTCGCCCTTGGGATGCTCGAGGTGGCCGCCGGGCGACCTGCCGATGCGGAGCGGTCGCTCACGCGCGCGCTCGGTATCGATCCGGTGTCGATCTCCGCCATGCAGGAGCTGTTCACTCTCTACGACGGCCAGGGCCGGGCCCTGGAGCTGGAGCCCCGCCTGCACGCCGCCCTCCAGCGCCAGCCGCGCTCGGCGATGCACCACAACTGGCTCGGTCTCGTCATCAGACGCAGGGGTGACCTCGCCGGTGCCGAAGCGGAGCTCAGGCAGGCCCTGAAAGCGTCTCCGGGCCTCATCGGAGCAATGGCGAACCTGGGGTCGCTGTATCTCCAGGAGGGGAAAGCGCCGGAGGCCGTCACGCTGCTGCGGGAGGCATTGAGCAAGGACGCCGAGAGCGTCGAATCGCGGACGAACTTGATCGTGGCCCTCGGCATGACTCACGATCTCGAGGGCGCCCGCCTCGAAGTGACCCGCGCTGAGGAGGAGGGAAAGAAGGTTCCTCTCTACTACAATGCCCTGGCGTACGCGCTCCACCTCAATGGCCGAAGCGAGGAGGCCCTGGTAGCCGTGAGCGAGTCGCTCAAGATAGATCCCCGGCAGCCGGATGCCCTGCGCCTGCGCGCCGAGATCGAGCGCGCTCAGCCGGCGCCCGGCTCTCCTTACAGGTGAGGGAGTGATCGCGAGGCTCGCCGGCAACCTGGTTGAAAAACATCCCGGGCGGATCGTCGTCGACGTAGGGGGGGTGGGGTACGACGTATTCGTACCCCTCTCCACCTATTACGAAATCGGCGAGATCGGCTCGCGCGTCACCCTGCAGATTCACACCCACGTCCGCGAGGAGAGCCTCGCGCTATTCGGGTTTCGGACCGCCCTGGAGAAGGATCTGTTCACCCGCCTGATCGGTGTCAGTGGCGTCGGACCGAAGACCGCGGTGGCGATTCTTTCCGGTCTCGAGCCCGACGAGCTGCTGGCGGCGGTCCGGGGCCGAGACGCCGTCCGGCTGTCCTCCGTGCCCGGCATCGGCCGGAAGACGGCCGAGCGGATCATCCTGGATCTGGCCGACCGGCTCGACGCTCTGGAGCGGGGTGCCGAGGGGGGTGTTGCAGCCGTCGCCGCGGCGCTGCGCGAAGACCTCCTCTCGGCCCTGGTCAACCTCGGATACAATGCACGCATCGCCGGTGAGGCGGTCGGTCGGGTCCTCAAGAGCCGGGGCTCGGTGCCGTCGCCGACCCTCGAGGTGCTGCTGCGCGAGAGCCTGAAGATCCTGTCTCGCTGAGAGCCCGGACGGGCCCGGATCGCGGGCGACGAAGGTGCCGTGAGCGGACCGACGGATCCGAAAAGCAGAAAGAAGCGTCCCGGGGCTGCCGGGGAACGCTTGCAGTCCGTTCGGACCTCGACCGGACTGGAGCCGCCCGAGCCGCGTGCCGAGGCGATCGAAATCGGCTCCGGAGAGCTGCTGGATCCCGGACCCACCGGTGTCGATCGCAGCGAGGAGATCACTCTTCGTCCGCGCACTCTCGATGACTACATCGGCCAGGATCGGCTGAAATCAAACCTGAGGGTCTACATCCGGGCGGCTCGCGAGCGAAGCGAGCCGCTCGACCATGTGCTGCTGTACGGTCCGCCCGGGCTCGGGAAGACCACGCTCGCGCACATCCTCTCGAGCGAGATGAACATGGCCATCCGCGCGACCTCCGGACCGGCGATCGAGAAGGCGGGGGACCTGGCCGCCATTCTCAGCAGCCTGGAGGGCGTGGGGATCCTCTTCATCGACGAGATCCACCGTCTGCAGCCGACGCTCGAGGAAATCCTCTATCAGGCGATGGAGGACTTCAAGATCGACATCATCATCGGCCAGGGCCCGACCGCCCGGACGGTCAAGCTCGAGCTGCCCCGCTTCACCCTGGTGGGGGCGACGACCCGCGTCGGGCTGCTGACCGGTCCGTTGCGCGACCGCTTCGGGATCGTCCATCACCTCGACTTCTACCCCATCGAGGAGCTGGTTCGAATTGTGCGGCGCTCGGGACGTATCCTGGCGATCGACATCGAGGCCGAAGGAGCCGAGGAGATCGCGCGCCGCGCGCGTGGCACTCCACGGATCGCCAACCGCCTGCTGCGGCGCGTGCGGGACTTCGCCCAGGTGCAGGAGGACGGCAGGATCACGAGAGAAGTGGCCGAGCGTTACCTGGAGCGCCTGGAGGTCGATCGATACGGGCTGGATCGGCTCGACCGCAAGATTCTCGAGACCATCCAGGAGAAGTTCGGCGGCGGTCCCGTCGGAGTCAACACCATCGCGGCGGCGCTGGGCGAAGAGCGCGACACGATCGAAGAGATCTACGAACCATACCTGATGCAGATTGGCTTTCTCGACCGGACCAATCGCGGCCGGCGGGTGACGCCCCGGGCCGTGGAGCACCTGCGCTTATCGTCCGGTCGCGGTCGGCAGCCCCGCCTTTTCTAGACCTCCATCGATCACGCTCGACATGAAAAGAAGGGACCCTTGCGGGCCCTCTCGAGCTGCTGGCCATGCCGTGGTGGTCACGGTGATGTCGCTCCCGAGCGTCGCCGGTCGCGGCACGTTGCACCACAGGGTCGTGGTGCCGGTGGTCCGATCGTGCGAAACGGTGCGGGCGATGTCGTCGTCATTCCTGTAGACCGCCGCCAGCACGCCATTGTTGAAGTATATGAACCGGCCCAAGGGTCGATTGACAGCACTCTTGAGGGTCCCTACAATGCAGCCAAGGCGCTGAGGATAATAATAGATATGGAACAACGATACGCGGAGTTGAGGCGAATCCTGGACGACATGAGATCCTGCGTGGTCGCCTTCTCCGGCGGCGTCGACAGCACCTTTCTGCTTAAGATTGCCTACGATCGATTGAGGGACAATGTGATCGCCGTCACGGCCGTTTCCCCCTCTCTCGCGGCTGAGGAACGGGACCAGGCGGTGGCGCTGGCCGGGCGGATCGGTGTGGCCCACCAGTTGATCCCGACCGGGGAAATCGACAACCCAAACTATGTACGCAACGACGCGCAGCGATGCTACTACTGCAAGCGGGAGCTGTTCGACATGCTGGGACGGATCGCCGCGGTGGCCGGTGGCCGGACGGTGATCTACGGCGCGATCCCCGACGATCTAGGCGATGACCGACCCGGGATGAGGGCCGCGGCCGAGGCGGGAGTCCGGGCCCCGCTGATCGAAGCGGGCCTCGGGAAGGCGACCATCAGAGAGCTTTCCCGGCGGCTCGGGCTGCCGACCTGGGACAAACCGGCGATGGCCTGTCTGGCGTCGCGCCTTCCCCGGGGCACGGCAGTGACCGCCGAGAGGCTCGCCCTCGTGGAGCGCGCGGAAGCGGCGGTGCGCGCCCTCGGCTACCGGACGGTGCGGGTCCGCTACGCCGGGACCGACGCGCGGCTGGAGCTCGACACCGAGGGGCTCGGGCGGGCCGACGACCCGATCGAACGGACCCGGCTGATCGAGGCGGTCCGGGGTGCCGGCTTCCTGGATGTGGTCGTGGACCCCCGCGGGTATCGGCCCGGCGGTGCCGCCGGTGCTTCGAGAGCCGGCGGGCCATAACAAGAGGACGAACCTGGATCTCGCAACCCTCCTGAGGCGCCGGCGCCCGGTTGTCTCGTTCAAATCCGGCCCGATCGACCGTGGGCGTCTCGATGCGGTGCTCGATGCCGCCCGCGATCTCCCCCTGCCAGGCCCCATCACCTGCAGCGCGGTCGTGCTGGAGGGTGATGTGATGCGGCTCGCCCTGATCGAGGCGGCCGCCGCGGCGGGGCCTGCCGGCGTGCCGCTCGATGCCCTGCGCAGCGCGGCGCGGGTGATCGCCCTGTACGATTCGGTCGTCGACGGGGGAACCCGGGCCGCAGTCTGGATCGCTGCGGCGCAGATGGCTCTCGTGGCGGAGGAAGTGGGTCTGGCGGCGGTTCTCATGCCCTGGGACGATCAGGCGGTCCAGCCCAGGGGGCTGCCCCTCCCCGAGACCGGCCGCATCATCGCCGTCGTGGGCCTTGGCTGGCCGTCCCGGGAGACCGGCCCCCCGGCGGCAGCGGCCACGCCGCACGGGGTCACCACCTACCTGGCGGCGGTGCCGCCTCCCAAAGTGGAACGTGACGCTGACCGGGAGCAGCAGGTCCTCACCAGCTTCATCGAAATCGCGGCGGCCACGGCCCTCGCCGAAGATCTCGACGCCGCCCTGACGGCGATCGCCCGGGCTCTCGGCAAGATCTTCCCGGTGGATGGCGCCTCTCTGGCGCTCTTGGAGGACGAGGCGATCGTCGTGCGCGAGGTGCTCCGTCGCGGCGAAGCGGTGCGGCGCGACCCGACGCGGCTGCCCGTCGACGCTTCCCACCTCATGGGAGTCGTCATCGGCGATGGCCGGCCGCTGTTGCGGAACGACGTGCGGGCGGAGGTTCGCTTTGCGGAGAGCCTTCCGGGCACGCGGATGCGCAGCGACATGACCATCCCCCTCCGGATCCGCGGCCAGCTCCTCGGGGCTTTCGGCGTCGCATGCCGCAACAGACATGCGTTCGATCTCGCCGATTTCGAAGTTCTTCAACGCTGTGCCGACCTGACCGCGGTCGCGGTCGAGACGCAGAGGCTGCTGCTGAAGACGCGCCGGCTCGCAGAAGTCGACGGCCTCACCGAAGTGTTCAACCATCGCCACTTCGTGGGCCTCCTCGAGCAGGAGGTCGAGGCGGCGCGCCGCACGGACCGCGTCCTGGCGCTGCTCATGATCGACGTGGACGATTTCAAGCGGACCAATGATACGTATGGGCACCCGGTGGGGGATCAAGTGCTGCGCCATGTGGCCCAACTGACGACCAGGCTGTTGCGTCGGAACGATTCCGTGGCGCGCTACGGCGGCGAGGAGTTCGCCGCCATCCTGCCCGACGCGAATCTGCAGGGAGCGCTGCAGGCGGCGGAAACGGTGCGCTCGGGGATTGAGAGGAGCGCGCTTTCGATCACCTCTCTGGCGCATCCGCTCTTCGTGCGGGTCAGCCTCGGCGTCGCCGCGTTCCCGGAGGATGCGGCCACGCCGGGTGACCTCGTGGCCGCGGCCGACCGGGGTCTTTATGAAGCCAAGCGGACGGGCAAGAATCGCGTCTGTCACCGTCCGGGCCCGGCTTCACTTTCGCCCCGTCATGGTTCCTAGGTTCGGTCCGGGACTTCAGAGGGGTGTCGTTTCCCGCTCTCCGGAGGATCCGGCCGCCCGTTCGGCGACGACGCAGAGAGCCCCGAGAACCAGCACGAGGGCGAGGGAAGGGAAGACGACCGGCCACCAGGCCGCATCCATGGTTGGCCGGGACTCGGCCAGGATCAAGCCCCAGGAAGGATCGGGCGGCGGAACACCCAGGCCCACGAAGCTGAGCGACGACTCCAGCACGATGGCGTGCGCCACGCCGAAGGCCGCGATCACCGCCAGGGGCGGCAGGAGCAGTGGCGCCAGGTGTTTCAACGCCACGCGTGGCAGCGAGCCGCCGGCGGCGCGGGCAGCGGCCCATAGGTCCGAGTCCGCATGGCGCAGGATCTCGGCCCGCACGAACCGCGCCGTCCCGGTCCAGCGGCAAAGCGCGATCGCCGCCATCATCCCCGCGATGCCGCTGTGTCCCGAAGCGATGACGAACGCCAGCGCCAGGACCAGCGGCGGAAAGCAGGCCACGATGTCGGTGAGGCGCATCAGAAGGAGATCGACGAGCCCTCCGCGCAGGCCCGCACAGGCGCCGATCAGGCCCCCGGCCAAGAGAGCGAGGCCGGTGGCGCCGAGGCCGATCCATAAGGAAGGGCGCGTCCCATGAATCAGCCGGGCGAGAAGATCGCGGCCGAGGGCGTCCGTGCCGAGCAGGTGTCGACGCCCCGGAGGCCGCAGCACCTCGTCGAGATTGATGCCGCGGTAGGAATAGGGGACCGGCGCCCGGAGAAGCACCCTGACGCCGGGGCCCGGCAGGTCCCAGGCGGTCTGTCGCGCCAGGGAGGTGTCGAACCACCGTCCCGCGATCGGCAGATCTGCGAGGGCGGGAGCGGCCAGCCTCCCGTTCACCGTGGCCAGGATCGGCTTGTCGTTGGCGACCAGGGGAGCCAATGTGCCGGCCAGGGTCAGGATGAGAAGGACCCCGACCGCAGCGGCGGGACCGCGCCGCCCCGGGTCGGCGGAGTCACGCACCGGACGATCCGCTCAGGAGCCGCTGGCGCAGCTTCGGATCGACGAACATGTAGAGCAATTCGGCGCCGACCTGGCCGAGAAGAACAGCGATCGCCGAGAGCAGCGTGAGCGCCAGGACCACCGGGTAGTCCCGGGCCTCCAGAGCGGCGAGGTAGAGGCGGCCGAGCCCCGGCCAGGAGAAAGCCTGCTCGACGATCACGCTCCCACCCACCAGCCCGGGGAGGATGACCGTCACCAGGGTGACGAGGGGAACCGCGGCGCTCGCGATCAGATGCCGGGCAGCGCGCCCGCGGGACAGGCCCTTGGAGCGGGCCACGCGGAGGAACTCCTGTCCCATCGCCGATCGGAAACTGGCTCGCGCATAGCGCGCCACGAACGCCCATCCTGAAAGAGCGAGGCAGGCGGTCGGCAGGACGAGGTGGCGCAGGAGATCGGTGATCGCCGGAATCCCCCCGCCGCTTCCCCGGGAGACCCCCTGCAGCGGCAGCAGACCGAGGCGCACCGCGAAAATCTCCTGGAGCAGAAGCGCCGCCGCGAACGAAGGAAGAGCATAGAGAGCCACGAGGACAACGCCCCCGAGGCGATCGACGACCGATCCGGGGGCGAGGGCAGAGTAGAGCCCGAACGGGATCGCGAACCCGTAGATCAAACAGACCGCGCCCAGATTGAGAAGGAGCGTGAAGGGCAGGGACTCGAAGAGGATCGTCGCCACTGGCCGGCCGTCGCGCACAGAGTGGCCGAGATCGCCTCGCAGCAGGGCGCCGAGCCAGGTCCAATACCGTTCCGGCGCCGGGCGTCCTGGGCCCATCTCCGTCTGCAGCCGCTGAAGCGTTTCGGCGGAGGGCGCGGCCCCCCCCCAGGTCGCTCCCGGGTCGTCCGGCAGGATGTTGAGGATCGCGAACGCGACCAGCGTGATCCCGAGAAGTGTCGGCGCGAGGGCCACCAGGCGGCGGAGGAGGAAGACGATCATCGGTCGCCGCCGACGATATAGAACGCGGCGGGGCCTGGATACTGATCGATGATGCCGGAGGGGCCCGCGCTGACATTCCCGACCCGCCGGGAGACGGCGGCCTGGACGGCAGGGCTGAAGAGAAAGGTGTACGGCTGCCGCTCTCCGAGAACCGCATCGATGCGGTGATAGATTTCCCGCCGCTTCGCGGGGTCGAGAGTGCTGCGACCATCATCGAGCCAGGCATCGACCTGCAGGTCGCGGAAGCCGGCGTAGTTCTGGCCCGAGACGATCTGCGAGGAATGCAGCTGGCCATAGAAGGCATCCGGGTCCGGGCTCGGAAGATTGCCGGTGAGCGCCGCCTCGAACGTCCCCTTGCGCATCCGGGTCAGGAGCGTCGGCCAGTCGAGGCGGGCGATCTCCATCACGATTCCCAGGCGCCGCAGGCCCTCCTGGGCCACTTGTGAAAACTGCAGATGGTCCTCGCTCATGCCATAAATCAGGAGTGTGAACCGGAAAGGGATCCCGTGTCTCTCCCTGACGCCGCCGCCCCCGTCGACGCGCCAGCCTGCCTGGTCGAGAAGATCGGCGGCGCGCGCCGGGTCGTACGGGATCGGCGCGAGCTCCCCGGCCTCGCCCAGAGCGCTGGCGCGGAAGGGTGAGGAGCGAACCTCCCCGAGCCCGCGCAGGACCGATCGGACATACCCCTGGCGATCGAGCGCCAGGGTCATCGCGAGGCGGACCCTGGGATCGGCGAAGAACGGATTCGAGCCGTCCCCCCGCCAGACGATGAAATACATGAAGGGGGGTGTATAGCGGAGGCCTTCGAAGCGGCGTTCGAAGGAGGCCTCCCCGGCGTGAGCCTGCCATTGCACCGGCGTGAGCCGGGCATAGTCGACCTCTCCCGCCAGGAGCGCCTGAAGCGCCGTATCCTGAGAAGGAATGATCTCGAAGACCAGGGTATCGAGCCAGGGCCGCCCTCCCCAATAGTCGGTGTTGGCGGTGAGGACGATCCGCCTCGCCGACTGCCAGGAGGCGAACTTGAACGGGCCGCTGCCGATGGGCGCTCGATCCAAGGAGCTTCCCCCCGGGTCTTCCTTTTCGTACCGATGCCGCGGCAGGATCGGCATCTCCCACCCCTGCAGCGCCGGCGCAAATGGCCGCTTGTAGACCACCCGGACCGTTCGCGCGTCCGGAGCCTCGACCCGGTCGACGAGGAGAAACGCCTCGACGCGGCCGACGGCGCGGGTCTTCGGATCAATCGCTCGCTCATACGTGAAGAGGACATCGGCGCTCGTCAGGGGAGCACCGTCGTGGAACCGCACTCCCGATCGCAGGCGAAACGTCAGCACGCGGCCGCCATCGGTCCATTCCCAGCCTTCCGCAAGGCGGGGGACCGGGTTCCAGCGCGCATCGTGATCGACCAGGCTGTCCCCCACGAGCCTGGTCACATAAGAGCTGGGGAGATCGGTTCCGGTGACGAAATTCAAAGTCATCGGCTCGATGAGAAGAGGAAACACGAAGCGGCCACCCGGGGCAGGGGTCCCGTGCGGCCGGGAGGCTGGAGCCTCGCCGGAGCGGGCGCAGCCCAGGGCTCCGAGAAGAACCAGGACCGCCGCCAGGGCCGTCCCGGCGTGTGGCCTGGCCCCTACGATCCTTGGTCGCATCGAGGACGCCTATTCGGAGGTGTAGATCGCCTTCCCAGCGCCGACATTCCCCATAAGGTCGGTCACCTTGATGATGATCGTGTGCTCCCCGGGGCGGAGGCCTTCGAGACTGAGGCCATACGACTCGGAACGCGAGTCACTGACGCCATCGACGGGCGCCAGCGGGATGAAGCGCGCCGCGTCGAGCGAATACTCCGCGCGCGCGATCGGACCTTGTCCGTCGCTGGCCGAGGCCTCGACGGTCGCCGCCTGGGGCTTGGAGCCCTTGCGGATCGTCACCTGGACGGCGGGTGGGGTGTTGTCGATCAGGAACGGATCGCTCACCTGAACAGCGCTCTTCGCCTGGCCTCCGGGGTTCGAGGGCGCGTCGCTCGCCTCGACGCGCAGCCGATAGAGGCCGTCGGGAAGTTGGGTTGAGTCGAAGGCGAAATAGGAATCCCGCAGGCCGCGCACCAGCGGCTTCCAGGCCGACTCGCCTGCACCGCGGAAGAGAATGTCGAACGACAGCGTGTCACGGTTCGGGTCTTCCGCCTCCCAGTCGATCGCCCGCATGCCACGGACATAGACGCGCTTCGTCGGCGCGTTCGCCGCGGCCGCCGCGTCGATCTCGGGGCTGGTGCGAATCCCCGTGAACGCCAGATCCTGTGGATCGATCTCGATCGCGTAGGGAAGCCGCTCCCGGATGATCCCGGGAGAGGCGAGCGCCAGCTTGTTGATTTGGGGTGCCAGGTTCGATTGCACGTAGCCCACCGAGACGCCGCTGAGCACCGGTCCGGGCCCGCCGCTCGTCCTGGTGAGCCTGGCGCGCCATTGCAGGAAACGCGCCGGGGGACTCGCGACCGCGCTCCCGTCGGCCGTGGCGTAGCCGGGCGACCAGTCGCTCCAGGTGGCGTCGGGGACGCCGCTGTTTCCGGAGCGGGTATAGATCTCCACTTTCGTCCCGCCCGGCAGGGTCGCGCGCCAGGCGATCCGACCCCATCGGGCGATGGCGCGCGCGTCGTGCACGGTCGAGAGGTAGCTGCCGGTGTCTCCCGCCGCCGGATCGAGAGCATAGACCCGGCCGACGTTGCTGGTGGCCAGCACCATCGTCTTCCCCGATCCGATCGCCAGCGCCGTGACCTGCGACTCCGCAAGCCTCGCCAGCAGGGTGCTCTCCCGGGGGCCGGTCAGAACGCGGATCCGGCCCGGTTCGCCGGTGCCGATCACCGGTCGTCCGGAAGGATCGATCGCCAGGGAATAGATCGCTTCATTCTGCGATGACCAGAAGGTGTCGACGCTGCCGTCCGGATCGATCCGGTAGATCTCGCTCTTCGGCGGAGTCTCCGGTCCTCCGGACGTTGGCGCGGCGGCCGAGGCGGTGACGGTAATGCTCGACGAACTGCCGTCCACGCCCGGGATCACCACCGGCGGAGGAACCGGGGCGTTCCCCGTCGCTTGTTGCGGCAGGGTCGGCGGCGCCGGCGCCAGCGGCGGGAGATTGGCAGCGGACGGCTCTCCCTGGACTCCCATCCCGGCGGCGTAAAGGACCCCCTTCGGGTCCAGCGCCAGGGCGCTGATCTCCCGCAGCGGCGCGTCAAAAAGGACGCTCGCCTTCCCCTCCGGGCCGATGCGGTAGATGAGCCCCTTGCCGTCGCTGCCGGCGTACAGCGTGCCCGCGGCGTCGACCAGAAGAGACACGATGTGGAATTCATCGCTCCGGAAGACGAGGTCGGCCTTCCCCTTGCCGGTGATCCGGTAGATGGCCCCGCGCTCTCCGGTCGCGGCGTAGATCTCCCCCTTGGGACCGACCGCAAGATCCCAGATGTACCGGTCTTCGGGCTGGTAGTAGACCTCAGCCTTCGCCTCGCCGGTGATCCGATAGACCTTGCCCTGCGGCGAGGTGGCCGCGTAGAGGACATCATTCCGGTCGATCGCCAAAGCGTGCACCGCCATGTCGCCGGTCTCGTAGTAGACCGACCCCGCGGAATCCCGGGGGATCCGGTAGACCCGGCCGCCGTTGCCGCCCCCGACGAAAACGGTGCCCTTGCTGTCGACCGCCTCCGACCAGAGGAACGGCTCGGCGGATTCTTCGAGGGGCGGCACCTTGAGCGCCTTGAGGGCGGGTGCCAGGCTCAGCTCGCCCGCCGCCGAAACCGCCACCCCCTCCGGCTTGCCCTTGTCGAAGTCATCGAACGACTGCGTCGTCCAGAGGACCGGAGTGACGGCGAGGAGCGTGGAGGGAATCAGGAGCAGGGCCGCGAGGGCGGGTGCGCGCCGGAGGCGGGCGGGGAAGCGAAGCACTTCAGTCCTCCACGTCGAGGGACAGCAGTTTGTAGCCGCTCATCATGTAGCCGGTCTCGATCGACTCTTCCGCCACCCCGCGGTACCAGAGACGCAGGTAATTGCCGCGCGTCTGGGGACGAGCCATCACCAGAGCGATGGAGGGAGGCAGGTTGGGGAGACGCTGACCCTGGTAGACAATCCCGTTGTCGGTGCGGGTCAGCACCGCGTAGATGGTGTTGTTGCCGCGCAGATGATTGATGAGCCAGATGAGCTGCCTGAGATCTCTTGGAGCGAAGTCGTCATCGTCGACGTCGGCCCGCGCCAGCGCCAGCCCATCTCCCACCTGGAGCAGCAGCCGTCCGGGCGGCGTCTCTTCCGGGATCTTGAGATCGATCTGCCGGGTCACCTCGGGGCCGCGGAACGGCTTCAGGCTCATCGAGACCTGCACCGTCTCGCCGGGACGGGCTCGGTCCTTGCTCAGCCAGGCGCGATCCAGCCGGGCCGTGCGCTGCTCATCGGTGTAGCCGAGAATCAAATTGATGCCTTCGATGTGCACCGGATGGTACTCGTTGTTCAAGAGGATCTGGGTCAGGAAGGCGACCGTGCCCGAGGTGTAGAGCGCCGCCTGGTCCCCGGAGAAAAGGTTCTTGAGAGTGATCTCCTCCTCACCCGCCACCCGGATCGTCGACCCCTCCTTGTATGCGAGTGAGACGGCGCCATAGTCCTTTTGCGAGCTGCTCAGCACGCCGTTCAGGGCGGCGTAGAGCAGATAGGGGGCCAGGAAGGGATCCTCGACGATGTCGAACGCGTAGCGGGTGGCCGGTCCCTTGGCCGCCTGCAGCTCGAGACGGACCGGGATCACCCGCGCCTTCTTGCCGACGTACCCGAACACGCCGGTGGAACGGTCCTGGCGGAAGGCTCCCACCTCCTCGCCGGCCGCGGCGAACTTGAACGACTCCTGGAGCGAGGGGAAGAGCCCATTGACCGTCGCCGTGGTCATCACTAGGTCTGTTGGGCCGAGATTGAGGAGCGGATGGCCGCAGGCGATCAGACGGTCGCGATCGCGATAGGTCACGGTGCAGACGGCGGCGATCTCGACATCGCCACGCACCAGCTTGATGCCGACGCCGGCGCCCGGCTCCACGCGCGCTTCGGAGGCGGCCTTGTTCCCGGCGCTGCCCCCCTGGACCGGGAGCAGCCCGGCGCGCATCAAGCCGGGCGTGAGGGCATCGACCACATTGGTGGGGAAGCCGCTGAAGACGAGCGGCATGCGCAGGGGGACGAGGGGCGAGGTGGCCTGGGCCTGGGACGCGAGGCCCTCGAGGTAGGACGCGAAGTAGGCCGGAAGCGCCTCGGGCGTGCCGAGGAGCCGCAGCCCGCTGGCGCCCGACCCGGACGGGAGCGCGGCGCGGCTCTTCCCCGGCTGGGCCGACGTCTCCTTGTCTTCGATGGTGATCATCTCCTGAATCGGCGTGACCCCGGCCACCGGCTCGCGCGCGAAGCCCCAGGTGTAGGCGACGGCGCCGGCGAGCCGGTTGCCGAAATAGATCGGGCTGCCGCTCATGCCGCTCAGGACGCCGGTCTCCGCCAGCGGGCCACCGGAGAGCCGGACCAGGATCAAGTTGCGATGCGGGGCGATGTTTTCCAGCGTCCCGATGACCTCGACCTGAAACTCATCGATCCGGGTGCCGGAAAAGACGGTCCGGCCGGTCCCCTTCATGCCCGTCTTGATCTCGCTGAAGGGAAGGATCTCCTGGGCGGTGGCGGCGCAGAGCGTGGCCCAGAAGGCCAAAAGCACCGTCGCCATCCGGCCACACGCCCGGACCGACGATGGCGCGCAGGTCGATGGATGGACCGTTGCTGAAGATGCGAGGGTCATGAGCGAGCGTCTTCACTCCAGTGAATCGACGGACGAAGATGATAGCACAGGGGATGCGGGCACCCCGGCCGCGCGCCGTGACAGCCGGGACGCGGGCGCGGTGTTACATCCGCGACGGCACGGGGATGCCCATCAGATCGAGCGCCCGCAGCATCTGGGACCGGAAGATTCGGATCAGGGCGAGACGGGCGAGCCTCAGGCGCGGGTCGGGTTCCTTGAGAACCTGGTATCTGTGGTAGTAAGAGTTGAAGCGCTGCGCCAGGACGAAGGCGTATTTGGCGATCTGCGACAGCTCCAGGGCGTCGACCGCCTGCAAAACCGCTTCCCTGAACCGGGCCACCTGCATCAACAGAGCCCAGTGCTCCTCGGCCGCCTCGCCCTCAGGCAGGTCGAAGCCCCCCTCGAGCGCCGCCCGCCCGGCCTCCTCCGCGGTCGTCCCGCCGGCGGCGGCGACTTTCTCGAGGATCCCGCCGGCGCGAACAACAGCATACTGAAGGTAGGGGCCGCTTTCTCCTTCGAAGGAGAGGGCCTCCTCGAAATCGAAGGCCAGAACCTTGTTGCGGGTGTACTTGAGCATGAAATAGCGCAGCGCCCCGATCGAGATGGCGCGGGCGATCGCGCCCCGCTCCGCGCCGTCGAGATCCGGGTTGCGCGCGGCGACCTCCTCGAGGGCCTGGCGCTGGAGCGCGTCGAGAAGATCGTCGGCCTTGATGCCGAGCCCGCGCCGCCCGGACATCTCGACGTACGGGCGGCCGCGCTCCTCCGGCGTCAGGACGAGCCCCATGGTAAGAGCGCTCTTCGGTGTGAGCGCGACCATCTCATAGGAGAAATGGATCGACCGGGCGGCCTGGTCGTTGTACCCGAGGGCCCTGAGCCCCTCGACGACGATAGCTTGAAGATAGGCCTGGCGGGCGTCGATCACGTTGTAGACCCGCTCCGCTCCGCCGAAGCGCGGGTGGTCGGCGCGGCCCGCCTCGTGGGTGCTCGACCAGACCGCGTGCCCGTCGGCCTCCCGCCGAAGGACGTCGTAGTTGAAATCCGAGCGCAGCAGGCCGAATTTCCAGAGTTGATAGGCGATGTCCTTGCCGACGTAAGTCACCGTTCCGTTGCTGCGCACGATGATCTTTTCGCCCTCCTTGAGGTTCTCGAAGCCGGGGCCTTCGAGAGCCATCACCCAGCAGCCCTTGCGCTCGCCGCTCTCGAGCTGGGTGATCGCCCGCCGCTCCTTCAGAAGATCGAAGGCGGCATCCCAGAACCGGCTGCCGAGGATGTCGCTTTCCCAAGGGAGCAGGTCATAACGCACCCCAAGGCGCGCCATGGTGTCGAGATGGCACGAAACAATGCGCCGGGATACGTGCGCGGCCAGGTCCGCGTCGGGATTGCCGCCCTCCTCAAGGTGCTTGAGGACGATCGGCCGCAGGGCGAGAGCCTCCGGGGAGGCCGCGTACATCTCGGTGACCCGGGCGTACAGATCCCAGCAGAGGTAATCGAATCGGCCGCCGAGGGCGCGCACCTCCTCGAGACCCTGGCGCTCGAGGTCGCGAAAGCCGATGACGAGATCCGCCACCTGCACGCCGGTGTCGTCGATGTAGTTCTGCACCTCCACGCGGCGCCCGAGAAAGCGCAGACAGCGCGCCAGGCTGTCCCCGAGAACCGCGTTGCGCAGGTGCCCGATGTGAGCCGCCTTGTTCGGGTTGATGTTGGTGTGCTCGACGATGATCGTGCCGCCCGACGCCGCCGCGACGGGGGAGGCGATGTCGCGCGCCAGGCTGCGCACCGCCGCGGCGCGATCGAGGAAGAAGTTCAGGTAGCCGGCCCCGCCGGCCTCCACGCGCGCCACCCCCTGAAGCGACGGAAAGGCCGCGGCCAGCTCCTCCGCGATCGCCCTTGGCGCCCGCCGCAGACGTTTGGCGAGGTCGAAGGGGACGGGGGAGGCCAGATCGCCCATGCCCGGCTGGGGCGGATACTCGACGACGATTCGATCGGGCGCTTCGCCGTGCCGCTCGGTCAGCAGCCGGCGCAATGCGCCGACGATCGCGCCCTTCAGCGTCTCCAAGGGGATCCTCCGGGAAGGCGAAGTATAGCGAAATTCCGGCTGGTATAAAATCATTCGATGTCCCAATCTCAGGATTCACCGTCCGGGGTGGTCCGCCCCGCGCTGCTCGCCGTCGTCGCGGGCCTCGTGCTCGGCTGCGCCGGCTCGGGGCCGGCCCCACCGTCTCCGGTGCCGGGCGACTCGTCTCCGGCGGTCGGCTCCGGCCGGCAGTCGGCCGCCGAGCCGCCCCGGACTCCTTCCGTCGAGATCGGCCTCGCCCTGTTGCGGAAGGGAGATATCCGGGGAGCCGAGCCTCACCTCGCCGGCGCCCTGAAGACCTCGCCCCGGGATCGGCGCATCCTCGAGGCGCTGGGTTCCATCTACGAGCGCAGCGATCGCTTCCGGCAGGCGGAGGAGAGCCTGCGGGCCGCTCTGGCCATCGAGCCGGGCTCCACAGCGGCCCACCTCGGCCTGGCCTCCGTGCTCATCGACACCGGTCGGTACGACGAAGCCCTGGCTGAGCTTGATCGGGTCCGCCGCCTCGACCCGGAGAATGGCGCCGCGCTCGTGAAGGGAGCCCTTTTGGAGGCCCGGCTCGGTCATGCCGGGGCGGCCGCCGCCGCCGCGCGCCAGGCGCTGCAGCGGCGACCCGACGATGTCGAAGCGCATTACGTCCTGGGTCTGGCGCTTTTGCAGCAGGGCTCGATCGAGGCGGCGGATGGGGAAATGCGGCGGGTCGTCACGCTGGCACCGTCTCACCTCGGCGCCCTGAGTCATCTGGTGACCATCGCCATCCGGCGGGGGCGGCGTGACGAGGCCGAGGCTTTCCGCAAGGCCCACGTGGAAGCCCTGGCGCGGCGCCGCGTCGAAGAGCGGGTGCGGGGGCACCGCCTGAAGGGGGTCGAGGCGTTCAACCGGCAGGACTACCCGGCCGCGCTGGAGGAGTTTCAGGCGATCGCCCGCGAGGATCCGAATGATCCGCAAGTGCACCTCCACCTCGGGTCGACCTACACCGGGCTCGGCCGGCTCGAAGACGCGCGCGCCGCTCTCGAGCGCTGTCTCGCCATGGAGCCGCGGAACGAGCGGGCGCTCGCCGAGCTCGGGCGGGTGCATGCCCTGGCCAACCGCCTGGATGATGCGGTCGCGGTCCTGGACCAGGCGGTCGCCGCCAATCCGCAGTTCGCCGAGCCGCACTATTACCTCGCCGGGATCTACATGGCGCGCGGAGAGCAGGACCGTTCGCGCGCCGAGATGCGCCGCTTCCAGGAGCTGCAGGCACGAGCCCCTGGTTCAGCGTCCGAGGTCGTTCCGACCGGCGCGGAGCCGGGGCCATGATCCGGCCGTGCCGCCGTGCCGCCCCCCTGTTCGCCGCCGCGGCGATCGTCCTGGCCGCGGCCGCCTGCGGTCACCGCGGTGAGAGGGCAGGTGAGCGGGGCACGTCGCCGCCGGCCGGGGCATCCGCAACCGCGGCCGGGCCGCCTTCGTGGGTCCGCTTCGAAGATGCGACCGCCGAGGCCGGCATCGCCTTCCGTCACGTCAACGGGGCCAGCGGTTCGAAATACATGCCCGAGACGCTCGGGTCGGGCGTCTGCGTCTTCGACTACGACGGCGATGGGCTCCAGGATCTCTTCTTCGTGCAGAGCGGCCTGCTGCCCGGCGCCGCGATGCCGACGACGCCGCGCCCGGCGCTGTACCGGAACCTCGGGAAAGGACGCTTCCGGGACGTCACGGTCGAGGCCGGGCTCGCCGGCTCGGGTCGCTACGGCTTCGGTTGCTCCGCCGCGGATGTCGACAGCGACGGCGACCGGGACCTGTACGTGACCAACTACGGGCCGAACGTCCTGTATCGCAACAACGGCGACGGCACCTTCACCGACGTGACCGCGGCCGCGGGCGTCGGGAGCCCCCTCTGGAGCACCAGCGCCGGCTTCGCCGACATGGATGGTGACGGCGACCTCGATCTCTATGTCGCCAACTATGTCGACTTCCATCTGGAGAACAACATCTACTGCGGCGAGAATCGCCCGGGCTACCGCACCGTCTGCCACCCGAAGAACTTCGACAGCGAGCCCGACGTCTTGTACCGGAATCGCGGCGATGGCACGTTCGAGGACGTCTCGGCGCGGGCGGGCATCGTGGACCGGACCGGAAAGGGGCTCGGCATCGTGTGGGGCGACTACGACGGCGACGGCGACCAGGATCTCTACGTCGCCAACGACGACACGCCGAATTTCCTCTGGAAGAATCGGGGCGACGGCAGCTTCGAAGAGGTGGGGGCGCTGGCGGGAGTCGCGCTGTCCGAAGACGGCATGCCTCAGGCCGGCATGGGGACCGACATGGCCGATTACGACAACGACGGCCGCCTCGATCTCTTCGTGACCAATCTTTCTGAAGAGACCGACGAGCTCTACCACAACGACGGCGGCGGCGTTTTCTCCGATCGGAGTTTCATTTCCGGGATCGGCGCTCCGTCTCTGCTGATGCTCGGCTTCGGAGCCTTCTTTTTCGATCCCGACAACGACGGACGCCTCGACCTCTTCGTCGCCAACGGGCACATCATCGACAACATCGCCCTCTACAGCGACACCATCACCTTCGAACAGCCGGCGCAGCTTTACCGCAACCTCGGGGAGGGGCGCTTCGCCCTCACCGCCTGGCCGGCGGGGGATCCCCTCGACCGCCGGTACGTGGGCCGCGGCGCGGTGGCGTTTGATTTCGATGACGATGGGGACGAAGACATCGTGCTGACCCAGAACGACCGCCCCGCCATCCTGCTGCGCAACGCGGGCCCGCCCCGGGGTCATTGGCTGACCATCACTCTCGAGGGAGCGCCTCCGAACCGTGATGCCATCGGAGCGGTCGTGCGGGTCGAGGCGGGCGATCTGCGCCTGATGCGCACCGCCCGCACCGCCTCCTCGTACCTTTCACAAGGCGACCGTCGTCTCCATTTCGGACTGGGGAGCGCAGCGGTCATCGGGCGGGTCACCGTCCGCTGGCCGGGCCGGCACTTCCCCATGGAGGAGTTCACGGGGCTGCCGATCGACCATTTCGTCACGCTGCAGCAGGGGAAGGGACGGCCGGTCCGGTGAGAAGAAGAGTGGAGCGCCCATCCGGCGCTCCGGCGGAATCCTACAGCCTGCCGCTGACGACCTGCGAGCGCTCCACCAGACCGAGACTCGTGGTCCCTTCGACGAGATAGTAGTAGCGGCGTCCCGGGCGGACGCCGCCGTCGACGAAGAGATAGCCGGTTTCCGCGGCCCCGTCGCCGAACGCCGGCACCGCGACCGCGTTGATCCTGACGAACGGTTCCGCCGGCGACTCGCCGCGATAAACATTCCACCCGACGAGCCCCGTTTCGGAAGCCGTGGTCCATTGCAGAAGCATCGCCGCACCGACTGGTTCGGCAGTCAGCGCGGCCAGGTCGAAGGGCGCGTAGGGGTTCCGGACTCCCCGGATCTCGAAACGAGCCGTCGCCGTCCCCGGGAGAGCGCCGTTGCGGAGAACGATGAAGGCCTCCTGCGCGTCACTCCACGGGATCAAAGCCCGACCCCGCCCGTCCGGGGCCAGCGCGACGGGGACCAGAACGGGCCCCTGTGACTCGCCGCGGTAGGAGATGAGCAGATCGACCGAAGGAATTCCGCCCTCCGCCCGGACCTCCAAATCGAGCCCCCCGCGGGCGTGGTCGCCGGGCAGATGGAAGGCGACGCTCCCCAGGGATTCCACGGGCTCCACCGGATCGAGGGTGATCGGCAGCGCCGCGCCGAGCATCGCGATCGAAAGCTCGGGCATGAGCCGCCCCGAGGGGTAGTGCCGGCCGTCGTCGTGCTCCCCGGTGAACAGGTTCCAGAGGGTGTACTCGCGAAAGGCCTCGGCCAGCGATCCACTCGTCGATCGGCGCAGGACCTGGTCGGCGGCGGCCAAGGGATCGAGTCCCTTCGAGGCGATCTCGGCCCAGACCTGGCGCACGATGCCGGCGTCACCCGAACGCTCGGCCAGGAAGAGCGGCCAGAGGAGCGCGCCCTGCATCAGCAGCAGATCGTCGGAAGCCAGAGCGCGCCCCGGGGCGCCCTGGCGCGCGGCCAGCATCGGTCCCAGAGAGCCGAAATCATCCGTCGCCGCGGCCACCAGGAAGCCGGCGCTGGCCTCCGGCCACCAGGGCTCGACGCGCGTCGCGATCTCCCCGAAGGTGGCATGCGCCAGCTGGTGAAGCGTCGCAGGCATCACCCGGTCGGCCGGCAGATCGGCATCGAGGACGCTGAACGACCCGCCAGCGGGAGACTTCACTCCCGGGGGCACCGTGAAACCCTCGACCCCGTGACCCAGGCGCGTAATGTAGATGTCGTAGCGCTGCCCCTCCGGCGCGGGAGAGGCGTAGCCGAGCCGGCCCACCAGGTACGAACGCGCCGCCACGGCGGCTTCCGCCACCCGATCGATCGGGTCGGGGAGGCCGTTGCGGTCCCGGTCGGCGGGACGGAGCCCGAAGGTCGTGGCCGCGTCCGAATAATGAATCGCGAAGTGCCCATCGCGGGTTACGGCCACCTGCTCGCCATCGAGCGACGGCCGCGCGGCGAGCGCGGTGAAGGCGGGGCGCAGGAGGGTGGCGGCGGGAGACTCGGCACGGTCGAGCGCCAGGATGATCGGCGTGCCGCACGGAACTGGCAGGCTGTCGCCCCCCATCGTGGCGGCGAGGATCGCTCCGGGGCCCTGGGCGATGATCTCGCCACCGAGGCCTCTCTCGCCTGCGGCTGCGAGAAGCGACGCCAGCGACAGATCGCGCGCCACCGTCCCGGACGCAAACGCCGGGGCAATCGACAGCACCGCCACCAAGGCTGCACAGGTTCGTTTCACAGCCGCCTCAAGGGACATTTCGATGGCAGGAATATAGGACATAAACCCTTGTCAGTCAAGGAACTGGGCCGTTTCAGCTTGTCCGGATCTGCGGTTCCGGCGCCGCAGCGGCATGACGAGGGCGCTCGACATGACGTCGCCCGCTCCGGTATAGAATGACACGCTCATTGGAGATTCCGTGACATGGCGCCAGGTTGGCGTCCGCTGGTCATCCTGTTCGGACGCCGGTTACAGCTCGGCGTTCAGATCGAATTCTGAGACATGGCCTGGTATGCGCTCCTCCTCGCGGTCGTGGCGATCTCCTGGGGATCGATTCTGGCCCGGCTGTGCGATCTCCCGGCCCTGACCATCGGCTTCGGGCGCCTCCTGGTGGCGGCCGTGTTGCTTTTGCCCTGGGGGACGCGGGCGCTGCGTCGTTCCTGGCCCGGGGCCGGGACGCTGGGCGCCGCGGCCGCTGCCGGGCTGCTGCTGGCCCTGCATTTCGCTCTCTGGATCAGCTCTCTGGCTCACACGAGCGTCGCGGCCAGCACGCTGCTCGTCTCGACGGCGCCGGTCGCCTCCGCGGTCCTGTCGTGGGCGTTCCTCGGTGAACGTCCCGCCCCGCGCTCCGTCATGGGGATCGTGCTGGCGTTCGCGGGGGTCGCCTTGATCGCGGGGTCGGATCGGCTGCTCGGGGAAGGACACCTCGAGGGTGACCTCCTGGCTCTGGGGGGGGCCGTCTGCGCCGCTGCCTACCTCGTGGTTGGCCGGGCCCTGCGCCGGAGCCTTTCGTTTCCGGGCTACCTCATGCTGGTCAATGGCTCCGGGGCTCTCTGGGCGGCGCTGTTCGCGGCGGCATTCGGAGCGCCGATGCGGCCCGGTTCGGGCCGGAATCTCGCGTTGATCGCGGCGATGGCGGCCGGTCCCCAGCTGCTCGGGCACGGCGCGCTCAACTGGGCGGTCCGGCGGCTGCGCGCCTACGTCGTGCACCTGGCGGTCCTGGGGGAGCCGGTCCTCGCCTCGCTCTGGGCCTTCTGGATTTTTGGGGAAGCCCCTCCGGCCTCGATCGCTCCGGGGGCCGTGATGGTGGTGGCCGGGATCGCGCTCGTCGTCCTCGGAAAGGAGGGGGCGATCTCGCCCGCGTCGTCCGCCACGGACGGCGGGCTATAATCGCCCCGGCCACGCGGGGTGCCTCCAAGACCTGGCAGCGGGTGACCAGCCGAGGATCGGGTGCTGGAGCTCACGACACCGCTCAACGATGTCAAGGGGATCGGCCCGCGACGGGCCCTCGATCTCGCTGCCATCGGTCTGCAGACGGTCGAGGATCTTCTCTTCCACCTGCCGTTTCGCTACGAGGACCGCAGCCACTTCCTGCCGATCGCGGCCTTGCTGCCCGGTGTGAGGGGGACCGTCCGCGCCCGCGTCGTGAACGCCGTCTTGCGGCGCACTCGGGTGCGCGGCTGGTCGATTCTCGAGGCCCTGGTCGAGGACGAGAGCGGCTCGATCCGGGTGGTGTTTTTCAACCAGCCCTATCTGCGCTCCCTGCTGCAGACCGGGCGCGCGGTGATCCTCTACGGCGAGGTCCACGAGGCGCGCTCCGGGCGGCGGGGGCCGGTGCTCGAGAGCCCGCAATTCGAGCTGGTGATCGAAGCAGACCGGGAGACGATCCACACGGGTCGTGTCGTACCGATCTACCCGAGGCTCCCCGGGTTCTCCTCGCGGGCGGTGCGCTCGTTGATGCATGCGGTTTTGGGATCGCTGCCGGACGCGCTGCCCGAGCCCCTGCCGCCGGGGCTGGTGGCATCGCGCCGCTTACTCGGCCGCCGGGAGGCTTTCGCTGCCGCGCACTTTCCCCCGGACGATACCGATCCCGGCGACCTGCTGGCGTTGCGCACGCCGGCGCACCGTCGGTTGATCTTCGAGGAGTTCTTCTTCCTGCAGCTCGGTTTCGCCCTCGCCCGCCGCGATCTCGAAGCCCTTCGCCGGCCGGGCGGACCCCTGCGCGTCGATGAAGGCATCCGCGCCCGTCTGCGCGCCGTCCTGCCATTCCGGCTCACCGCCGCCCAGCGCCGCGTGCTCAAGGAGATCGCCGGCGATCTGATGGGGCCGCGGCCGATGAACCGGCTGCTTCAGGGCGATGTCGGCTCCGGCAAGACGGTGGTCGCGCTGCTCGCCGCGCTGCTGGTGGTGGAAAACGGCGGTCAGGTGGCGTTCATGGCCCCGACCGAGATCCTGGCGGAACAGCACCATCGCTCCTTCCGGCGGCTCCTGGCCGGGAAGGCGACTCCGGTGGCGCTCCTGACCGCGGGCGTTAAGGGCGCGGCGCGGCGGCAGGTTCAGAACGGGCTCCGCTCCGGCAGCATTCCGATCGTCGTCGGCACCCATGCCGTGGTCGAGGACGAGGTGAGCTTCCGCTCGCTGCGCCTGGTGGTGATCGATGAGCAGCATCGGTTCGGCGTGACCCAGAGGAGGCGGCTGCGCGCCAAGGGGGAGCGCCCGGACGTTCTGGTCATGACCGCGACGCCGATCCCGCGCACGCTTGCCCTGACGCTCTATGGCGACCTCGATGTCTCGGTGATCGACGAGCTGCCGCCGGGACGCACACCGATCAAGACGGTGGTGCGCGGCGAGGAATCCCGTCTTAAAGTTTATCGCTTCCTGCGCGAGCAGATCGGGGCGGGGCGGCAGGCGTACGTGGTCTACCCGCTGGTCGAGGAGTCGGAAAAGCTGGCGCTCAAGGCCGCCGTGGCGATGGCGGAGCGGCTCCGGCGCGACATCTTCCCCGATCTCGGCGTCGGGCTCCTGCACGGCCGCCTGAAGGCGGATGAGCGGGAGCGCGTCATGAGCCAGTTCGCCGCGGGCCGGCTGCCGATCCTGGTCGCCACCACGGTGATCGAAGTCGGCATCGATGTCCCGAACGCCACCGTCATGGTGATCGAGCAGGCGGAGCGGTTCGGACTCTCGCAGCTGCATCAGCTGCGGGGGCGGGTCGGGCGGGGAGCGCACGAGTCGTTCTGCATCCTGATGGCGGGGCAGGAAGGCACCGAGGAAGCGCGCCGCCGGCTGGAGGTGATGTGCGAGACCAACGATGGCTTCGCGATCGCCCGCCGCGATCTGGAAATCCGCGGACCGGGGGAATTCCTCGGGACGCGCCAGTCCGGCCTGCCCGATCTGCGGGTCGGTGACATCCGGCGCGATCACGCGATCTTCGAGGCGGCTAGGCTGGAGGCGTTCGCGGCCGCCGAGAGCGTCGCGACCGGGGCCCGTCCACCCGCCCTGACCCAGCATCTGGCGCGGCGCTGGTCGGGCCGTCTGGGGATGATCGAGGTCGGCTGAGAAATCGCTCGCGTGGGCCGCCGGCCTAAAGAATCAGAGCCGGAATGGGGGAAGGAGCGGGCGCGGCCGCGGTCAGTTCGGCAGCCAGCGGATGTGAGTGATCGCGTCCGGCACCAGCCCGATGTAGAGGATCGCCGACAGCAGCAGCGGGCTCAGCACGATGAGCATCAGGGCGCCCTTCTCGAACTTCAGGTGCATGAAGTAAGCGGCCACCAGCGCCGCCTTGGTGAGCGCCAGGGCGCAGAGCGCGAAGACCTCGATGAACTTCGGCACCGGCAGCTTGGTGACCCCCAGCTCGAGGATCGTGAGGATCAGGAGGGCCAGCCAGACCCCCCAGTAATTCGGCTCGGCGTGCTCTTTGACATCCTGCGACAAGGGCGTCTCCTCCGGACCGGGTCAGATCAGATAAACGAAGGTGAACACCAGGATCCAGATCAGGTCGACGAAATGCCAGTAGAGCCCGGCGATCTCCACCGGGCTGTGGTGGCGGGCGTCGTACCCCCCGCGCGCGCCCCGGATCATGATGCAGGTCAGATAGACCACGCCGGAGAGGACGTGGCAGCCGTGGAATCCGGTCAGGATGAAGAACGTGGCGCCGAACAGGCTCGACTGGATCGACAGGCCCTCGTGCACGATCAGGTGGGTCCACTCGAAGGCCTGGATGCCCAGGAACGTGCTGCCGCCGGCGATCGTCCCCCACAGCCAGAGGGTCAACCCCTTCCGGTCGCCGCGCTTGATCGCCGCCAGCGCCTTCACCATGGTGACGCTGCTGCAAATCAGGATGAAAGTGTTGAGCGCCGTCAGCGGCACGTCCAGCTTCGAGGACGGAACCGGCCAGTTCGGATCGAACATCCGCACCGAGCCGTAGGCCGCCAGCAACCCGACGAACGACATGGCGTCGGAGCAGAGGAAAATCCACATCATCAGCTTCCCCCACCCGGGGGTCAGCGGATTCTCGTAGTGCTCCTCGACCTCGCTCATCATGGCCGCATGCGACATGCGTTGGGCTCCTGTCCGGAAATAACGAGGGCGAAGATTAGCACAGGTCCGGGGGCGGGGGGCAAGAGGCCATATCGCGCTCTCCGATCGACCCGGGGTCTGGGGGGCGACGCATGCGGTTCGCGGGGCACGCGGTCGCCGCGCGCGGGTACGGCCAAGTGGCTGGGAGGTCGGTCTCGGCACCACGGGGCCTACGCGCGCGGCGCGGCTCGGGTCTCACTCGCCTGGTCGCGCAAGAGCGCACTCCTCAGGCTCGCTCCGACACGGCCCCGCGACCCGCATGCGCCGCCCCCCGTCACCTGGGTCTCTCGCCGATCGATGTCGCGCCGCGGGTGGGTATCCAGAGTTGGGTCGGTCGCTGTTCTCCGCCTTGCCCCACGATGATGGTGACCATGGTCGCCACTCTGCAAGGCCTGCGGAGTGATCTTGGCGGAGCGGGGCGGGCCGGTGCAAGACTTCAATGACCGTAGAGCATCAGGTAGACGGCGACGCCGGAGACCGACACGTAGAGCCAGATCGGCAGCGTCACCCGGGCGAGCCGGGCGTGGCGCGCGAAGTCGCCCCCGAGAGCACGCTTCAGCGTGAGGATCGCCAGAGGCACGATCGACGCCGCCAGGATGGTGTGCGGGATCAGGATTGAGAAGTACAGCGGTCGATGCCATCCCGTGCCGCGGTATGGCACCGATCCGACCCGTGCGTGGTAGACGAGGTAGCTCACGAGGAAGAGCGTCGAGGTCGCGAACGCGGCCAGCATGCAGGCGCGGTGGGCGCCGATCCGGCCCCTCCGGATGAACCCGAAGCCGGCGACCAGGAACACCGCGCTCGTCGCATTCAGCGCCGCGTTGAGCGCCGGCAGCGAGGCGAGAGTCATGAGGAGCGCCCCGGGCGGGAGGCGAGGGCGAGGGCCGTGCCGAACGCCAGCGCTCCGAACGCGATCGTGATACCCGCCGAAGCGATCAGACCCGGCAGGCCGGCGGTGGCGCCGCCGCCGGCGGGGTAGAGGACGCGGCGGAAGAGGGCCAGACCATACGTCAGCGGGTCGGCGGCCATCAGCAGGCGCAGCCAGGCCGGGGCGCCGGCGGCGGGAAAGAACGACCCCGACAGGAGCCAGAGCGGCATCAGCAGCACGGTCATGATGGCGTGGAAGCCCTGCGTCGAGTCCATGCGCCAGGCAATGCAGAACGACAGCGAGGTCAGGCCGAATGCGACGGCGACCATCACCGCGAGGGAGCCGGCCAGGATCCCCGCCGAGAGTGGGATTCCGGCCAGAGGCGCGCACAGAAGGATCAGGGTCCCCTGCGCCAGGGCGAGCGTCGTCCCGCCCAGGACCTTCCCCAGTACCAAGCTGGCGCGCGGGATCGGGGCGACCAGGACCCCCTGCAGGAATCCTTCGCGGCGGTCCTCGATTAGGGAGATGGTCGAGAAGATTGCCGTGAACAGCAGGATCAGAATGATCGTTCCCGGGAAGAAATATTCCCCGTAGGCAAGCCTCGCGCCACCGCCGGGGGGCCGGAATGAGGAGCGCAGACCGGCGCCGAACAGGGCCCAGAAAATGACCGGCTGGGCGAGGGCACCGAAGACCCGGTTGCGCTCGCGCAGGAAACGCACCACCTCACGTTTCAGGAGAGCGCCGGTCGCCGACAGGAAGCGCCTCATCGCGCCGCCTCGCCCCAGAAACGGTGGCCGGTCTTGCGGATGAAGACGTCGAGGAGGGTCGGGTGTCCGATGGTGACCGACTCGATCTGTTCCGGGAAGGCCTCGATGATCGCCGGCACCAGCTCGTGCGCGCGCGGCCGCTCGATCCGGATGACGCCGTCGACCACGCTTACGGGGCCGCCGAAGCGGCGCTCGATCTCGGGGCGGAGCCGCTCGGGGTCGGACGAGGCGATGGCGAGCACGTCGCCGCCGATCTCCGCTTTAAGGGCCCGCGGCGTCTCGCACGCGACGAGGGCGCCTCGGCTGAGGATCGCCAGGCGATCGCAGCGCTCCGCCTCCTCCATGAGATGGGTGGTCAGGAGAACCGTCACGCCATCCCGGGCGCGCAGCTCGCGCAGCTGTTCCCAGAGATCATTGCGCGCGCCCGGGTCGAGCCCGGTGGAGGGCTCGTCGAGGAGGAGAAGCCGCGGGCGGTGCAGGAGGCCTTTGGCGATCTCGGCCCGGCGCATCAGGCCGCCCGAGAGCGTCTCCACCCGGTCGCCGGCGCGATCGCTCAGGCCGACTCGCGAAAGCATGGCATCGGCCGCCTGGCGCAGCCCCCGGCCGCCGAGACCGTACAGGTGTCCCTGAGTCTCGAGGTTCTCGCGCACCGTCAGCTTGCGATCGAGCGCCGGAGCCTGGAAGACGACCCCGATGCCGGCGCGCACCTCGCGCGGCCGCCGCGCCACGTCGAAGCCGAGGACCGAGGCATGTCCCGCCGTCGGCCGCAGCAGGGTCGACAGGATCCGGAACAGCGTCGTCTTGCCGCCGCCGTTCGGGCCGAGGAGGCCGAAGATCTCGCCCGCGTTGACGAAGAAATCGATCCCGGCGAGAGCCCGGCGCGGGCCGTAGTCATGGAGAAGCCCTTCCACCTGCACGACGGGCGGCGTGGTCATCGGAAACGCCATGATACACCGAAGCGGGAGCTTGACTTGGCGGGGCGCGGTCGCGTATAAATCGCCGTTCCGTCGCGGAGATGGGAATCGCTCATGCCCACCTGGTTATCGCTTCCCGAGGGTGTTTCAACCTATAGTCCCGACGTCGATCATCTTTTCTACGTGATCCTCGCCATCACCGGCGTGGCCTTCGTTCTGACCGAAGTTCTGCTGTTCGCGTTCGCCTTTCTCTACCGGCAGCGGCAGGGCGTCAAGGCGACCTACAGCCACGGCAACTCGAAGGTCGAGGTGATCTGGACCGTGGTGCCCGCCGTCCTGCTGGTCTTCATCGCCGTCGTCAGCCAGAGCGTCTGGGTCCGGATCAAGGGGTCGATTCCCAAGACCGACGAAGAGGTGATGATCACCGCCTCGCAGTTCAACTGGGAGATCCGCTACCGGGGGGCCGATGGCGTCTTCGACACGCCGGACGACGTCATCACCTCGAATGACATGCACCTGCCGGTCGGCGTGCCGGTGCGGATCCATCTTCGATCGAAGGATGTGATCCATAGCTTCTTCCTGCCGCAGTTCCGTCTGAAGCAGGATGCCGTGCCCGGCGTCACCATCGACGTCTGGCTCCAGGCGACCCGCACCGGGCAGTTCGAGATCGCCTGCGCCGAGCTGTGCGGCTTCGGCCACGGCACGATGCGGGGGCAGCTGACCGTGCATGAGACGCAGGAGTACAGCACCTGGCTGAAGGATGCCCAGGCGGCCGCCGCCGCACAGGCCGGCTCGGCCGCGCCGGCGGAACAGCCGCCCGCGTAACCCCGGAGACCGTCACGATGTCGGAGCACAAGCCGTCGTTCATCAGGAAGTACATCTTTTCGCAGGATCACAAGGTCATCGGGATCCAGTTTCTCTTCCTGAGCCTGTTCTTCATGATCATCGGCGGGCTCCTGGCGATGATGGTTCGCTGGCAACTCGGATTCCCCGATCAGGCGATGCCGCTCGGCACCCTCTTCCCGGAGAACCTGATGCCCGAGGGGCACATGGACCCGGCGTTCTATAACGCCGTCTTCACCATGCATGCCTCCATCATGATCTTCCTGGTGATCATCCCGATCCTGACTGGCGCCTTCGGCAATTTCCTGATCCCCCTGATGATCGGCGCCCGCGACATGGCCTATCCGAAATTGAACATGCTGTCGTTCTGGGTGGGGGCGGCGGGCGGCTCGATCATGGCGGCGTCGTTGTTCGTCGCCAACGGGCCGGCGGCGACCGGATGGACCGCGTATCCTCCCCTGAGCGCGGTTCCGGAATACACCGGCGTGACCCTCGGCCAGACGCTCTGGATCGTCAGCGTCATCTTCATCGGCAGCGCCTCGATCATGGGCGCGGTCAACTACATCACGACCATCGTCAACCAGAGAGCGCCGGGCATGAAATTCTTCCGCATGCCGCTGTCGGTCTGGGCGCTGTTCATCACGGCGGTGCTGCAGCTGATGGCCACCCCGGTCCTGGCCTCGGCGCTCGGCATGCTGCTCTTCGACCGGACGCTGGGGACGCATTTCTTCGCTCCCGCCGGCGGCGGCCAGGTGCTGCTCTGGCAGCACCTCTTCTGGTTCTACTCCCATCCGGCGGTTTACATCATGATCCTGCCGGCGATGGGATTCGTCTCCGACATCATGTCCACCTTCTCCCGCAAGCCGATCTTCGGCTACAAGGCGATGGTCTTCTCGATCATGGGGATCGCGGGCCTCGGCTTCATCGTCTGGGGCCATCACATGTTCCAGAGCGGCATGAACCCGGCTCTCGGCAGCGCCTTCATGGCCTCGACCATGGTCATCGCCGTGCCGTCCGCCATCAAGACGTTCAACTGGCTGGGGACTCTCTGGCGCGGCTCGATCCGGTTCAACACTCCGATGCTGCATGCGCTGGCGTTCGTCTCGTCATTCATCATCGGCGGCCTCTCGGGGATCTTCATGGCCTCGACCCCCGTCGACATCTTCATTCACGACACCTATTTCATCGTGGCCCACCTGCATTACGTCCTGTTCGGCGGCAGCCTGTTCGGCGTCTTCGCGGCGATCACCTACTGGTTCCCGAAAATGTTCGGCCGCATGATGAATGACTCCCTCGGCAGGGTGCACGCCGTCCTGACCTTCATTTTTTTCAATCTGACCTTCTTCCCGATGCATATTCTGGGGATGGGCGGGCACATGCGGCGGATCTACGACCCGACCCAGTACGACTTCCTCAAGCCGCTGCAGCCGATCAACGTGTTCATCTCGATCAACGCCTTCCTGCTCGGGGCCACCCAGTTGCTGTTCATCGCCAACTTTGTCTGGAGCCTGGCGGCGGGAAAGCGGGCCGAGCGGAACCCATGGCACGCGAATTCGCTCGAGTGGGTGGCGCCATCGCCTCCGCCGCATGGCAACTTCGAGACCATCCCGACCGTCTATCGCGGAGCGTATGAGTTCAGCGTCCCTGGATTGGCGGACGACTTCCTGCCTCAGGATCGCCCCGGAGACGAGATCCCTCACCCGACGCGCCCCAGCGTCCTGACGCCGGCGCGCGCCTCCTAGGGTCCATCCCGGCTGATGAGCGCGCGCCATCGGATCGACACCGGGCAGGCTCGGGTCTCCTTCGATCCCTGGCGGCACCGGTGCGCTCTGGGCCTGGCCTCGGCCACGGTGATTCTTCTGACCGCCGGAGGCCTGGTCACCAGCACCGGCTCCGGCCTGGCCGTGCCGGACTGGCCGCTGTCGTTCGGCCGCTTCTTCCCGCGCCTGGTCGGGGGCGTGCTCTTCGAGCACGGGCATCGTCTGATCGCCGCGACAGTCGGCCTGTTGACGCTCGGCCTGGCCGTCTGGTTCACCCGGAGCGAGGCGCGGCCATGGGTGCGCCGCATCGCCACCCTGGCTTTCGGGGCGGTGCTGGCGCAGAGCCTCCTCGGAGGCCTGACCGTCCTGCTCCGGCTGCCCGCCTCGGTTTCGGTGGCCCACGCCTGTCTGGCGCAGGCGTTTTTCTGCCTCACCGTGGTGCTGGCGCTCTCGACATCGCGCCGTTTCGCCACCGAGCCGCCGCGGCTGCTCGGTGCCGATGGCGCGCCGCCGCTCTGGGCCCTCGGCGCCGCTGCCACCGCCTTCGTCTACACCCAGTTGATCCTGGGCGCGATCATGCGGCACACGGGGGCCGGCCTGGCGATCCCCGACGTCCCTTTGGCCTTCGGCCGTCTGGTCCCACCGTTTCTCTCCTTCGAGATCGCGATTCACTATGCGCACCGGGTCGGCGCGCTGCTGACGGCGGGCAGCGTCGCCTGGGCCGCGGCTCGCGTCCTGCGGCGCCACCACGACCGGCCCGACCTGGCGCGGCCGGCGCGCCTGGCGCTCGTCCTGGTCGCCGCGCAGATCGGCCTGGGGATCATGACCGTTGCCACGCGGCTCGCCGTTCTCCCCGCGACCGCTCACGTGGTGACCGGCGCCTTGCTCCTCGCCACCTGCCTGGTGCTGACCGTGCGCGCGGCCCGGGTCGCGGCCGGTCGGTCTGAAGCGGTCCGCCGGACGCCTTCGCCGCACGAGGTGACCGCGTGAGCCCCGAGCGCCCCGCCATCGCGGCCGTGCCGCCGGTGCCCCGCGTCGGCGCCGCCCGCTTCGCCGACTACCTCGAATTGACCAAGCCGCGCGTCACCTCCCTCGTGGTGGTCACCACGGCGGTCGGTTTCTTCGTCGGCTCCGGGGCCCGGGTCGACCCGGGCCGCTTCCTGTACACCGTGCTCGGCACCCTTCTGGTGGCGGCCGGGGCGAGCGCCATCAACCAGGTTCTGGAACGCAGCGAGGACGGCCGCATGCTCCGCACCCGCCACCGCCCGTTGCCGGCGGGACGCCTGGAGCCGGCGCCGGCGCTGCTGTTCGGCGCGGGCCTCGGGCTTGCCGGGATCCTGCACCTGGTCGTCGGCGTGAACGGCCTCACCGCCATCCTCGCCGCGCTGACGGCGCTCTCTTATCTCTTCGCCTATACGCCCCTGAAGAAAATCTCCTCGCTCTGCACGTTGGTCGGGGCGGTTCCCGGAGCGCTGCCGGCCCTGATGGGGTTCACGGCGGCCCAGGGGACGGTGTCGGCCGGCGGATTGTCGCTGTTCGCCATCCTGTTCGTCTGGCAGATCCCTCACTCGCTGTCGATCGCCTGGCTGTATCGCGAGGACTACGGCCGCGGCGGCTTCGCCCTCCTGCCGGTCGTCGATCCTGAAGGGGGGAGCACGGGGCGTCAGATCGTCAGCCACTCCCTGGTCCTGCTCCCGGTCAGCCTGGTGCCGGCCGTGCTCGGGATCGCCGGACCGGTCTATTTCTTCGGGACACTGCTGCTCAGCCTCGGCCTGCTGGGGACCGCGCTGCCGATGGTCTTCCGGCGTTCGATGGGCTCGGCGCGCCGGCTTCTCCTCGCGTCGGTGATCTACCTCCCGCTGCTGCTGGGACTTCTGGCGTTCGATCGCATCGTTTCGCCGGCGCCGTAGTGGTCTTCCGATGGAGCCGATGACGGCGGCCGGAGGCCCGAAGATCGAGGCGACCTCCCCCGACAACTCCCGGTTCGCCACCCTGGTCTTCCTCATGGCCGGAACGATGCTGTTCGCTGGTCTGGTGGGGGCCTACCTGGTGCTGCGCTTCGGCGGTACCGGGTTCCCGGCGCCCGGCATGCCGGCGCTTCCGGTCGCCCTGGCCGGAGTCAGCACCGTGTTCATCGCCCTGTCGAGCCTGGCGCTGCGGCGCGCCGTGCGGGCGATGCGGACGCTCGACGCGGCCGGGCTGCGCCGTGGCCTGGCGCTGGCCGCGGTCCTGGGGCTTGCCTTCCTGGTCTGCCAGGCGATCCAGTGGAACCGGCTTGTGCATCTGGGGCTCAGCTTCACCGGCACCACCTATGGCAGCGTCTTCTACGTCATCACCGGCGCCCATGCCGTCCACGCCATCAGCGGCGTCGTCTGGCTTCTGGTGATCGCGGTCCGGCAGCGGGAACACTGGGTTCCGGAGACGAGACGTCGCGCCATTGAGTCCTGCGCCCTCTACTGGCACTTCGTGGGCCTGATCTGGGGCGCGTTGTACGTTCTGCTCTATCTCGTGTAGGATCGGCTCGGTTCGGGAGGCAGGCGATGCGCGCGCCATTACGGTGTGCACGGTCTCTGGCGGTGGCTCTGGCGATCCTGGTCGCGCGTGCCCCGGAGGCCGCCGCCCAGTGCGCCATGTGCGGATCGGCGATGGGGAGCCGGGGCGGGTTCGCGCGCGGCTTCAGTATCAGCGTCCTGTTCCTCCTCTCGACCCTCGTTCTTTTGGTCGCCGGCTTCGTCGCCCTGGTCTGGGCGAGGAATCGCTCCCTGGAAGCGGCCCATATCCCTTCCGGCGCCCCGTCCGCGTCGGGCCGATCCGCGGTGTCCCTTTGGCGAGCGCTGCTGAGGCGGCCTCTCTGCGCGAACCCTCCCACGACGCGGGCCGGCTCCTAAGTCTCTGGCTCGTCGCGGTCCTGCTCGCGGCCGCCGGGTGTGAGCGCGCTCCCTCCGTGGCTCCCGCTCCTTCTGTTGGCGATGACGCGCGGCGCACGGGAATTACCACGCCGGAGGAGCGGGCCGGCCGAACGATTTACGCGCGCGAGAACTGCGCTCGCTGTCACACGCAGTTCGACCGGGTGGCCCCCGATGGGGCGATCGCCGAGACCGCTCCCCCCGAAGCGGGCTGGATCTCGAGGGTGGGGCCGGACCTGGGTCTCACCGGCCATCGGCGTAGTGATGACTGGCACTACGCGCACCTCTACGCGCCGGCGGTTCTGGTGCGGGGCAGCCCGATGCCGGCGTCCCGGCACCTCTTCCGTGAGGGACAGGATGGTCGCCAGGCGCCGACAGCGGAGGCCATTGCGCTGGTGGCCTACCTCCAGTCTCTCGGACGGGACGAGATCGACCCGCGGGCTCGTCTCAGGCGGCGCGAGCCCGAGATCCCGGCGCCGCCTCCCGCCGGAACCGATCTTCTCGAACGCGGAGACCGCCTCTACGGTCGCCACTGCGCCGCCTGCCATGGTGACGCCGGAGACGGCCGTGGTGAGGCCGCCCCGCTCCTGCTCTTCCCGCCGCGCGATTTCACCACGGCGCACTACCGATTCAGATCCGGCGGATCGGGCGAGCCGGTCGCCGATGCCGATCTCTATCGGACCATCACCCTCGGCACCGGGATCGGCGCCGCGATGCCGGCCTTCGATTGGCTGCCGCCCCGCGACCGCTGGGCGCTGGTGCTGCGCATCAAGCAGTTCTCCGGGCGGCTGCGCGGGCTCGACTTGCGCGCTCCTCGTCACGGCGGTGACACGCCGGCGGCGGACCCGGCCAGGAATGGCGATCGGGACGCGCTGTTCCGATCGGGCCGGCGGCTCTGGGAGCGGCTCGGCTGCGACGCCTGCCACGGCAGAGGCGGGGAGGGAATGGATCGCCGGGAGGCCGACGCGTCCTGGGCGGATCTCGAGGGCAATCCGATCCCTCGATCGGGCCGTCTGACGCACCCCTGCGCCCTGCGAGGCGGAGCGAGCCCCGCGTCGATCGATCGGGCGCTGTTCGGGGGCGGCCTGGCGATGCCCACTTACGGCGAGGCGGTTCCAGATCCGGAAGACAGAAGGGCCCTGCGAGCCTACGTCCTGGCGCTCCAGGACGACCCGCAGGGCCCTTGATCGAAAGCGTCGTTATTTGGCCGCGAACTCGAAGTCGGCCGTCACCGCGCCGGTCGCCGGGACGGTGACCTGCTTGGTCTGTTTCCCGAGCTTCTCGTGCCAGTACTCGAGAGCGTACGTCCCTGCGGGCACGTCGGCGATCTTGAAGTTTCCCTTATCGTCCGAGAGAGCGTAGTAGGGGTGCCCGGCGACGATCAACCAGCCCTGCATCCAGCTGTGTACGTCGCAGGTGATCTTGATGACATCCGGCTTTTCGAACGTCTCGGTCATCACTTTCCTGAACTTCGGCTGCGCCTTGTTGAACGGCACGTTGTTCTTCGGCCAGCTGTGGATGTTGTGCAGGATGCCGTCGTCGTTGACGATGTCGACCGTCTGGCCCGCCGGCACGATCTGCACTCGTGGCACGAACCTGCAGCCGTTCTGGTCGATCTTCGGGTTCGACGCCGCGGGGGCCATCTTCTTGCCATCCTTCGGGTCGCTGATGCTGATCACCACGTTCTTCACTCCCTTGTCGGCCGAAACCAGGAAGGAATCCTCCAGGTGGGGCGCCTTGCCGCAGACCGCCTGGTCCTTGGTGATGGCGATCTGGGCCGGGGCGGGGGCGTTGCCGGCGTACTTGACCTTGCCCACGATCTCGCCCGCCGCCGCAGGCGCGAGGGCCAGAACGACGAGGGCGGGAGACACAAGTGCCATGGTGCGCTTGGTGATCATCGTCATCGGCTCCTTAAGGGGAGATCCATTATGAAACCTAACCATCCGCGCGGCAAATGCGGTCTTCAGGGTTGCGCGCCCATGATCCCGGTGCGTTTCAGGCCAAGCGTGAACACATAGTCCCTCAGGGCCTCGATCTGCCGGTGCGGATCGCCGCCCAGCACGTCGGGAGGCGCGGAACCCTTCGGATCGGCCGGGTCGTAGAAGGTCGGCATCCGCGTTCCCGGCATCAGCTTTTGCGGGTTTTCGATCCAGCGCCCGATCCAGTCGGGATTGAGGCGCTGGTGGGCGAGATTCAGATCGGGCGCCCAGCCCTCGGGCGGACCGGACGGTTTCTGCGCCCCGCGCTGATGGCAGTTCCAGCAGTTGAAATAATCGGGACCGAACATCTTCACGGCGGCCTGCAGCTCGGTGCCGCGGGGCGGCTCCTGCGGCAGCGTCTGGAAGGGGAAGTTGAGATCGTCCTTCGAGGCGAAGCCATGCACGAGAGCGTTCGCTTCCTGGTCCGTGAACCCGAAGGTCGGCATGCGCACCGCGAGCCACGGACGGATAGGCGTTGGGCCCTTGAGGAAGTGGAACAACCAGTCGGGCTGCACCTTTCCCCCCTCGCCCTCGAGCAGCGGCGGGGCGAGGCCCGGTACGAGGGTCGAGGCCTCGTCCTCGGTTCGGCCTAGGGCGATCAGATTCCGCGCGATGCTCTGGCGGATGGCGCCGCCGGCGCCGTCGATGATGTGGCAGCCCTGGCAGTTGTAGTCGCGGATCAGCTTGCGGCCTGCCTCGACGGCGACGTCCCGCGCGGAGAGGCGCCGCATGCTCTCGAGCGGCATTTTCTCCTTGGTCAAGGCCTGAAGCACCGTGGTGATGGCGGCGGCATCCTCGTCGGTGAAGTCGAACCGCGGCATCCTCAGCCGTTCGTTGAACTCGGCCACCTTGCCGCGATCGAAGCAGCGCGGTTCCTTCAGCTTCTGGAAGAACCAGGCCGGCGCCGTGTGCGCGACCGGCACGTAGCCGAAATAGAGCAGGTCGGCGTGCTTGCTCCCTTCCTCCGAGAGGTCGACGCCGATCGCCGGCGTCGTCTCGAAGCCCGGGATCAGATGGCAGCCGAAGCAGCCGTAGCGGCCGATGGTCTTCTCGCCGAGAAACACATCCTGCTCGCGCTCGCTCATCGCCTTGAGCCTGGCCTCGGCGTCCTCGGGCGGCATCCGCTGGGAGAGATAGATCATCAGCGCCCGGTGGCGCGCCTCCGGCTGCGGTTTCGGCGCCGCCACCCGCTGGTCCGGGGGAGTGTTGTCCTTGAGGCTCATAAGATAGGCAGTGATGTCCTGCGCCTCCTGCTCGGTGAGCCGGAGGTTCGGCATGCGCGTCTCAGGGTTGTAGGACTTGGGGTTGCGAATCCAGCCGTAGATCCACTCCGGGCGGGCCTTGCTGCCGATGCGCGACAGGTCGGGACCGAAGCGACGCTGCCAGGCGACCGGATCCGGCGCGGTGCGCGCGTCGCGCGCCTTCAGAGCTTCGACCGGGACTTCATCTGTCTCGATCGCATGGCAGCCCATGCAGCCGACGTTTTTCACCAGACGTTCGCCGCGCCGGAGGTCCCCCTGGCCCTGCGGGGGAGGAGTGGACTGTTTCTCGGCATGCTGGGTGAGATACGCGATGATGCCGAGGACCTCGGCGTCTTCGCGGTCGGCGTCTCCGGGACCCTGCTGGTTCTCCAGGCCGAAGAAGCGCGGCATTTTGGTGCTCGGCCGGAACGACTTCGGATTCTTGATCCAGCGCGCCATCCACTCGGGCGAGGTCTTGGAGGTGATCCGCCCGAGCGGCGGGCCGATCCGCCGCAGGTCGGTGAAGCCGCGCATCTTGTGGCAGCCGAAGCAGCCCGAGCGCTCGACGAGCGCCACCCCGTGGTTCAGGGCCGGCGCCTCGGGCACCGACACGACGCCTTGATGGCACTTGAGGCAGCCCGCCTCGGTGCGGCTTCTGGCCAGCATCGGGGTGTCCCAGTGATCGTCGCGCTCCCAGCGGTAGCCATGCTCCCACTCCTTCGCCTGTTCCTCGCCATCGGGGGTATGAGTCGCGTAGGTGAACTCGACCGCCCGGTCGCGGCCGGCGTGGCAGGGTGTGCAGCCGAAGCGATCGATCGGATGCTTGGAGCTGCCACCGACGAACAGGTCGAGCCGGGGATGGGTGCGGAACGGCTGCTTTTCCGCCTCGAATCCCTTGGTGTCGGCGGCGAGGTGGCAGGTCTGGCAGCGATCGGCGCGCGGGATGCTGGTGAAGTTGATGTCGATCGGCATGCTGTTGAGGACCACCTGCTGGATCTTCAGCGAAGGGGCCACGAAATCGAGCAGCGGCGCGTTCAGCAGCTCGGTCGCCAGATGCATGAGCCCGGTCGGTGCCACGGCCTTCAGCTTCTTCTCGAGGCGGCCGATGCCGGCGGTCAGGTCGGCGATCTTCTTCTGGGCCTCGTCGACCTTGCCGGTCACGCCGCGCAGCTGGGCCTCGAACACGGCGCGGTCCTTCTCCTGCTCTTGCAGCCGCACGCGCAGGGTCGCCATCTGCTTGTCGAGGGCGGCCATCTCCGTCCCGAGCTTCGCCGCGGAGGACAGCCCGCGCTCGTGCGCTTCCTCGTAGTCGAAGCGTCTGGCATCGTAGGTCGACTTGGCGGTCCGGAACGAGAGGTCATCGCGGTAGTTCTCGAGGTTGATTGCCTTCAGCCGGGCTTCGGCCTGGGCGCGGCCGCTCTCTTGCTGGGCCGCCTGCTCCCGGGCCGAAGCCAGCTCCTCCTTGAGGCCCTGCATCCCGGTCGTGTCGAGCCTGTCCTGTTCCGCCTTGAGGGCGGCGCGGGTCTTTTCCGCTTCGAGTCGGACGAAGGCCTGCTGGTAGCCCTTCCAGCCGCGAGCATAGTCGTCGTAAACCATCCAGCCCATGACCGCGAGCAGGGCCAGGCTCCCGATCGCGAAGATCAGGTTCAGGGCGCTGATCTTTCTCAGGTACTCGTCGATCGTCTTCGGCACGGCCGCCTCGGCGGGGCAGGGAAGCCCCTCACCCCGTCAAATGTTGAAGAAGATCTCTGGAATGGTGACGAGATAGTGCAGGTTGAACATCCATCGGAGCATCATCTTGATGGGCAGGCTCATCATGGTCAGGAACAGGAGGACCATGACGTGGAAGCGCGCCGGCCCCATCTTCTCGTGGAAGCCTTTCATGAAGCGCCTGGCCATCAGGGGCGGCAGCACGAGGAAGTAGGCCGCCACCAGCAGCAACCCGAAGAACTCGCGCACCAGCGCGTTCTTCGGCAGCCCCATGCCCAGCAACTTGACCCAGATGATCTGCGACAGATCGACGTTGATGAGCGGCACCAGCTTATGGACGTCCCACGGCTCGAACGGGCCGAAGAAGTTCTGATTCGGCCCGCGGAGGAAGGTGCCGATGATGATCAGCCAGACCCACAGCACCACGAACCCGAACAGGAACAGACCGATCTCGAGACGCCGTCCCCTAAAAACGTAGAAGCCGTTCCCTTTCCGATTGGTATCGATGTACGGGATGGCACAGAGTCCCACGATGATCAGGCCGGGCAGGAGCACGCCGGCGATCCAGGGATCGAAGTAGACCAGCATCTCCTGGAGCCCGAGGAAGTACCAGGGGGCCTTGCTCGGGTTGGGCGTCTTGGACGGGTTGGCCGGCTGCTCGATCGGCGCCTTGAGGTAGATCGACCAGACGATCAGAAAGATGGTCCAGAAGATCATGCAGAGGAACTCGATGTAGACGAGATCGGGCCAGACGAGAACCTTGCCGTCACCGCTCTCACGCTTCTCGATCACCGGCTCTCCGGCTTCGAGCCGGCGATCGTTCTCGCGCCCCTGCTGCAGCGCGAACCAGACGAAGAATGCGACCAGGAAGATCATCCCGGCGATCGGGACGTTGTCGGGCTTGCCGACGATCAGCAGGAAACTGGGATCGAAGCAGGCGAGGACGAACAGCACGCCGATGAGCAGGAAGACGATCCCGCCGACCCTTGGCTTGTAGATCGCCGCCAGCGGCCGCGTGACCCGGCGCACCCACGCCGGCCCCAGCTCGCCGGGATAGACCACGGCGAGAAAGCCGAGCACCGTGAGGACAAAGAACCGGGATGGCTCGGACAACCAGTTGACGGCGTGCTTCACCGCATCGACGACGCCCATCGCCGGGAGGGCCTCCTAGACCGGACCGGAAATGCCGCCGTCCTTGCGGACGCGCCAGAAATGCACCGCCATGAGGATCGTGGCGACGACCGGGATGCCGACGCAGTGCAGGACGTAGAAGCGCAGCAGAGCTCCCGCCCCGACGAAGCGCCCCGCGAGCAAGGCGAACCGGGCGTCGTTGCCGGCATGCACCAGGGAGATGTCTCCCAGTTTCAGGAGGCTGGCCCCGGGACCCTCGTGCCCCAGGAGGGGCGTCGCCCGGGCCATGTTCGACCCGACGGTCACGGCCCACATCGCCAGCTGATCCCACGGCAGCAGATAGCCCGTGAACGAGAGCAGGAGGGTCAGGACCAGGAGGAAGACGCCGACGTTCCAGTTGAACTCGCGGGGCGGCTTATAAGAGCCGGTCATGAAGACCCGCAGCATGTGCAGCCAGACCGAGATCACCATGGCGTGCGCGCCCCACCGGTGCAACTCGCGCATGACGCCGAGCGGAACCTGTTCGCGCAGGTCGACGATGTCGACGTAGGCGTATTCAACCGTTGGATGGTAGTAGAACATCAGCAGCAGCCCGGTCGCCACCTCGACGAGGAAAAGAAAGAAGGTGATGCCGCCCATGCACCAGGTGAAGCGCAGGCGGATGCCGCTCTTGCGGACTTTAACCGGATGCAGGTGCAGGAAGACGTTGGTGAGGACCGCCAGGCCGCGGTTGCGGGGGGTGTCTGGGCTCCCATGCCGGAAGATCGAGTTCCAGATCTGGGTGGTGCGTGTCCAAGCCCAGAGCTTCTTCAAACTCTCCATTGTGCTCCTCCAGCGCGTCCAGGGCGGCCAGCGCGACGCCGGGCCGTCAGCACTTCAGCAACGATTCGGGGTCGCCCCATTGCCCTTTCTCGTACAGGAATGCCTTGGTCTTGTCGATGATGATCTGGCCGTCCTCGGCCAGGACGATACGATAACGTTCCAGCGGCCGCGGCGCCGGTCCCTCGAAGTTGACCCCGCTGCGATAGAAGCCGCTCCCGTGGCATGGGCACTTGAATTTGTTCTCGGCATCAAGCCAGTTCGGGGTGCAACCCAGGTGAGTGCAGACGGCCTTGAGGGCGTAGATCCCCTCATCGTTGCGCACGATGAAGACACCGAACGCCTCCTTATAGCGGTTGTCGACGGTGCCGACCAGATACTCGCCCGGGGGACCGGCCTTGAAGGTCTGCGGCGGCTCGAACAGGACGTTGGGGAACAGGAAGCGCGTGGTCGCGATCGCACCGGCTCCGCAAGCCGCGGCAAACGACGTCCAAGCCACCCCGATCGTCGTCAGGAAGCCGCGCCGGCTGACGCCGATCGTCGGAACACTCGATCCCGCGGGTGCCGGCGTCGCGGGCCTTGCGGCTGGTGTCGCAGGGGAGGCCGAGACCGGTGTCGGCTGGACGGCCGGCGGCGTCTCCTTGGGCATTTCGGTCATCGATCGTCCCCGCACGTGAAAAGAATCACAACCGTCGGCACGTCCAGGGGCCACCATTTGCTGGCCAGGCAACAGACGGGCCAGACCCCTCCGAAACGGACGGTATCTTCACCGAATCTTTGCACCCTGTCAATAGCTGCGCGGACCGAGGCATCCCCGGTGTGCAGCGCCGCGCCAGGCAAGTCGCCGGGCACGGGTCCGGGTCGCTGCGCGACCCTCCCCTCGGCTCGCCTCGCTCCCACCCACCGCGCTGAGGACCGCGCGGCGGGGCCCTGGTCGCTCGGTCTCACACGACCCGGCGACTTGCCTGGCG
>JBGPLZ010000012.1:0-43833 GCA_041486695.1 Acidobacteriota bacterium
CTTGTCATAGAGACGCAGCTGCCGCCGCGGCTTCACCCGCGACAGGGCGTACGCCACGAGGAGCGGCACCGCGATCGTGCTGTCGGCGTAGACCACGACCGAGTCGGTCAGCTTGTCGGGATCGATCTTCCCCCAGGAGACCGCCTCGGACGGCGTCGCGCCGGACAGGCCTCCGGTATCGGGACGGGCGTCGGTGATCTGGACGTAGTAGTCGTGGCCGCGATTGCTCAGTCCCAGGATCTCCTGGATCTGCGGCTCGGTCTGCAGGACGAAATTCTTCGGCGAGCCGCCTCCCAGCATCAGGATGCCGCTCTTGCCGCTCCCCCGCTTGGCCCAGTAGACGATGCCGGCGGTCTCATTGACATCGCGCGACACGTCGACGCGCGGCCCGGTGCCGCGCATCGCCAGCTCGGCGATGTTCATGCCGATCGACGAATCTCCGGGCGAGCTCACATAGCAGGGGACGCCGGCGCGGTAGGCCGCGGTCAGGACGCAAGTGTCCGCGACGCCGAGCTCCTGCTCGCGCGCCGCCAGGTATTTTCCGAGCAGGTAGTGCAGCTCAGCCGTGCCCATCTCTTTGGTGAACGGCTTCTCCGCCATGATGGCGCGCAGGTAGTTGTCGGTGTCGAGCAGCACGTTATAGTCGAAGAGGATGTCGTAGATTCGGATGATGCCCTCGCGCCGCAGTTGTGCGTCGTCCAGAGTGTGCGTGCCGCGGTGCAGCGACATCCCCAACCCGAAGTGCATGTCGTGATAAAGGTTGGCGCCGGTGCTGGCGATCCAGTCGATGAAGCCGGCCTTGATGAGCGGAATGATGCAGGAGCGGCCAACTCCCGCCGGCGTCAGCGCTCCGGACAGGCTGACGCCGACCGTGACGTCGTCCTGGAGCATCTTCTCGCTGACCAGGCGGCAAGCCTTCTGCAAGCGCCCGCCGTTGTACGCGAGGAAGGTCTCGTCGATCAGGCGATCGACGCGCATGTCACCCCGGATCGGGTCGGGAAAGATCCGCTGGCCGGACAGGAAGTCTTTCTTGTGAGCCATCGCGCCCCTCCCGACGGATCGAACGCAAGAATGCGCTTCCTCGCGCAATTGGCGCGGATGATAGCATGCGCGATCGCGCCCACGCAACCGAACGGGACGGGAATGACGGACTCTTTTCCTCGTCGCGGAATGCATGCTAGAGTCGAGGCGCCTGTTCCGAGGAACACCATCCCAAGTGTCGCTTTGAACCGCGAGACCCCGTGATGCTGGTCGTCGAACTGCGCCCGCCACTCAAGTGGGCCGGGGGCAAGAGGTGGCAGCTGCCTCACCTGCGCCCGCTCTGGAGCGCACAGAGCCACCGGCGTCTGGTCGAACCTTTCTGCGGCGGGTTGGCGGTCACCCTCGGTCTCATGCCGAAGCGGGCTCTGCTCAACGACATCAACCCGCATCTCATCAACTTCTATGGCTGGCTGAAACGAGGCCTCACGATCGATCTGCCGATGCAGAATTCCTCGAGCGACTATTACGCGAGCCGTGAGAGATTCAATCACTGTCTGGAGAGCGGACACGCAGAGAGCGGGAGCGGCGCGGCGCTGTTCTACTATCTGAACCGGACGGGCTACAACGGGCTGTGCCGCTTCAACCGCCGCGGGCAGTTCAACGTCCCGTTCGGTCGATACAAACGCATCAACTACCGAACGGACTTCTCACCCTACAGGAAGCTGTTCAAGTCCTGGACGTTCAGCAGCGCCGATTTCGAGACGCTCCCGCTGCGCCCGGACGACTTCATCTATGCCGATCCGCCCTACGATGTCCCGTTCACGCAGTACTCGAAGCAGGGATTTGATTGGGCGAGCCAGGAGAGAACCGCCAGGTGGCTCGCCCGGCACGCGGGCCCCGTCGTGCTTTCGAATCAGGCCACCCCGCGCATCATCGATCTCTACAAGAGCCTGGGTTATTCGCTGCGCTATCTCAGCGCCCCGAGACGCATCAGCTGCACGGGGGACAGGAGCCCCGCGCGAGAGGTCCTCGCCCTGCGGAATTGCGATTCCCGCTAGCGTTCATCGTCGTGTTTGAACAGCGTCCCGACCTGCTCCTTCGGGGGCGGGGGGGCCCAGCCCGCGTTCCGGGCGGCGACGATGCCGTCGCGCACGCGCACGAAGGTGGCGCGGAACGCGGCCTGCTGGTCGGGGCTCATCGGCAACTTGCGGTCGCGCAGATCGCGGCAGACGTTCCAGGCCTGCTGCAGCACGTCGGGCTCGGCCTCGGCCGCCGCGCACCGCTCGTAGGACTCGATCAGAGCGAGGTAGGTCTCGGTGTGAGCGATGTCGCGCGACCAGGCCAGGGCGCGGATCGCCTCCACCCAGTCCCCGTCGCGCAACAGCCGGCAGCCCTCGTCGTAATAGACATTGACCAGCGGACGATCTCCTGCGCGACCCATGCGGTTACCGGGCAGGCGGCTACGCTGAGAAAGAGCTCCCGCAGCCGCAGCTCGACTTGGCGTTCGGGTTGTTGAAGACAAAGCCCGTGCCGGTAAGGCCGTCGCTGAAGTCGAGGGTCGTGCCATTCAGGACGATGGCGCTCTTGCCGTCGAGGAAGATGCGCACGCCGTGCTCCTCGAATGTCTTGTCTGCTTCGCCGGCGCTCGGCTCGAAGTGCAGCTTGTACGACAGGCCCGAGCAGCCGCCTCCGACCACCTCCACGCGCAGGCCGTGGTCCTGAAGCCCTTCCTTCTCCATGATCGACTTGATCTGTGCCGCCGCCTTTTCCGTGACGTGAACCATGACGTTACCGTCCTCCTTGGCTTCCGTGGGTTGTCGCCGCCGCATGTCCGCGTCCCGCCTGCGCCGCTTCGTAGAGCGGCGAGATCTCCCGCAGGCGGGCGACCGCGGCGGCGACGCACTCGATGATGAAATCGACCTCCTCCTGCGTGTTCCACCGTCCGAGCCCGAAGCGAAGCGATGTCTGCGCCTCGGTGTCGGACAGGCCCATCGCCTTGAGCACGTGGGACGGCTCGCGGCGCGCCGACGTGCAGGCGGAGCCGGAGGAGACCGCGATCTCGCTCAGGGCCATGAGCAGGGCCTCCCCCTCGACATAGGCGAAGCTGAGGTTCAGGTTGTTCGGCAGGCGCTCGGTCGGATGGCCGTTCAGCTTCACATCCTCCACCCGGTCCAGGATCCCGGCCTGCAGCCGATCGCGCAGCGCCCGCAGCCGTTTCGTCTCGGCCGGCATCTCGGCGCAAGCGATCTCGAGCGCCACGCCGAGTCCGACGATCGCGGGGACGTTCAGCGTCCCGGGCCGGAGTCCGCGCTCATGACCGCCCCCGTGCTGCATCGGCTCGAGGATCACCCGCGGATCCTTGCGGCGGACGTACAGGGCCCCCACGCCCTTCGGCCCATAAATTTTGTGGCCCGAGATCGACAGGAGATCGATACCCATTGCCTGTACGTCGATCGGGATCCTGCCGACCGCCTGGGCCGCGTCGGTATGAAACAAGACGCCGCGCTCCTTGCAGATAGCGCCGAGCTCCGCCACCGGATGCAGCGTGCCCACTTCGTTGTTGGCGGTCATCAGGGAGACCAGGAGAGTCCGGTCGGTCAGAGACCGGCGCAGATCGTCCGGATCGACGCGGCCGTGAGCATCCACCGGCAGCCTGATCACCGACCCCCCGCGCGCTTCGAGCTCCCGGGCCACATCGAGCACCGCCGGGTGCTCGGTCGCCCCGATCACGATCTCCGTCCCGCGGGCGCGACCCGCGGCCGCCGCCCCGAACAGCGCCAGGTTGTCCGACTCGGTGGCCCCCGAGGTGAAGATGATCTCCTTCGCGTCGGCATGAATCGTCTTGGCGACTTGAATCCGGGCGCGCGTCACCGCCTCCTCGGCCTTCCAGCCGAAGACATGCGTGCGCGAGGCGGCGTTGCCGTAGGACTCGGTGAAGTACGGCAACATCGCCTCGACCACCCGAGGATCGACCCGCGTCGTGGCGTGGTTGTCCATGTAGATGGGCGTCTTCATGTCCGGCTCCCGGCGGCGACCAGGTCTCCCAAGGTCGTCCGCCCCAGCATCTCGGCGATCTTCTGCTGCACCAACAGCAGCGGGCTTCGCACCGTGCAGCTCGGCTGCTGCGGGCAGGCGAGCTTCGACGGATCGAGGCACTCGATGAAGCAGACCGGCCCCTCGATCGCCTCGATCACGTCCCAGAGTGTGATCGAGGCGGCGGGACGGGCGATCTGGTAGCCCCCCTTCGTCCCATGATGCGACAAGACCAGCCCGCGGCGCACCAGCCTCTGGAGCAGCTTGGCCATAAGGGCCGGCGGAATGCGATGCTCCTCGGCGATCTCCCGCGCGCTCAGGTAAGCGCCGCCCGGCACCGACGCGAGACGCCGAATCGCCATCAAGCCGTAATCGGTCCGCTTCGAGAGACGGATCAGGTGCGCCTCCTCGGGATATCCGACCTTGACTGTCGTATATTAGAACCACCTGGAAGCCCTGTCAAGCCTGATGTCTCCTGAGTTACCTCCGGTGTGAAGCGCCGCGACCTGCAGTTACCGGGCACGGGTCCGGCTCGCTGCGCGAGCCTCCCCTCGGTTCGCCTCGCTCCCACCCACCGCGCTGAGGACCGCGCGGTGGGACCCTGGTCGCTCGGTCTCACACGACCCGGCAACTGCAGGCCGCGGCGCGCTTCACGCACGCGATCCCTCAAACGTCCATAGGCGTGACGGGGCGGCCAGACCGGCGCCCACCTGCTTCCGTCGGCGACGCCCTCGGTGTGACCCCGCATCAAAAGCGCGCCCTCGCCAGGCCGGGACGTGTTACTTTAGCCCCTTAGCTGGTGGTGGCGCGGGCCCGAACAGGCCCGTCCTTGCCGACTCGGTCCGCGGATTGGCCCCCGGCGGCGGGCGCCCCGCCCGGCGCGGCGACCGCATCGACCCCGACGATCTGTCGGCACCTGCAACAAGCCGCTGCGCTGCTGCCATGGGCTTCACCCTGCACGCCGACGTCGCCGTCCCCGCCCGCGATCGCCGCCGCCTCGAGCGCCTCTGCCGCTATGTCGCGCGACCGCCCGTGGCCACCGATCGCCTGGAACGCCTGCCCGATGGCCGGCTTCTCTACCACCTGCGCCATCGCTGGCGCGACGGCACCACCCAGATCCTGTTCGAGCCGCACCAACTCCCGGGCCGCCTGGTCCCCCTCATCCCGGCCCCCCGCGCGCACCAAGTCCGCTATCACGGCGTGCTTGCTCCCTGTGCCGGCTGGCGCGATCGGGTGGTCCCGGCAGGGCCTCATCCAGACAAGGCCGCGCGGCCCGCGCGCGGCCGGAACGTACCGTACGAGGAGACTGGCCCAGGCGGCCCGCGGCCGGACCGACCACTGCGCCGCTACGCCTGGGCGGATCTACTGCGCCGGGTGTTCGCAGTGGACGTCCTGGAGTGTCCCGACTGCGGCGGGCCGATGCGGATCTTCGCCGCCATCCATCCGCCCGAGGCCACCCGCGCCATTCTCGAGTGTCTGGGCCTGCCGTCACGCGCCCCGCCCACCGCCCCCGCTCGACCCGACCCCGAGTCCCCGGAGCCCGCGCCTTTCGACTGGTAGCCCGCAAGGCGCGGGACTGGCCTTCAACCCCCGCCCAATCTCATCGCCGGCACGCCCGGCGAAGGCCGGCGTGTGTCCACCCGTCGCCTTGCGACCCCTCGTCTACACTGGCACCCGCCCGCCGCGCAGCTTGAATCCCCCGCCCAGGTGGGCACCACAAGCCGCCCAAGTTGACGGAATAGCCCTTACCGGAACTGGAATCTCAGCTTGAACTTCCTATGCGCCCGGCCCGGGACGAAGCGCGGCCGGTCGCGCATGGCGGCGGCGTATTCGGGACGGGACAGGAGCGCCGCCTCCTCCGTGCGCACCCGGGCCCGGAGCAGCGCCAGGAACAACCCTCCCGCCGCGACGGCGGTGATCCAGGCCCCGCCGGCCAGCGGCAGGGTGGTTACTTCGAAGACGACCGCGACGTAGTTCGGGTGCCTGAGGTAGCGGTACGGCCCGCTGCCGACGACGCGCAGCCGTCGTGGCAGGACGACGCGCATCGTCCACGCCCCGCCCAGGCTCCAGATCGCCCAGAACTTCAGCCCTTTCGCCAGGACGAACAGCAGGAGCATTGCCGCCGTCAGGCTCGGGGCGGGGCGGCGCGGCAGAAGCAGGTGCTCCGCCACCGCGGCCGGAAAGACCAGGGCGTAGACCGGGACCATCATCCGGAAGACTCCGGGGGCGACCTCCTCGCCGCCGTCCGCGAGAAGCCGCGCTTCGTTGCGCCGCGCGCGCCGTCGCTCCAGCGCGGCGACGACCGCGGCCACGGCGACGAACAAGACGTAGAGATCCGACATGCGTCTGCTCCTGTCTGTCGCATCCCCAGGGCATCTGGACCCGAGACGCACTAACAACTTGACCGCCCCGTCGCATCCGCCTTATCGGCAGACCACAGGTGGCCCTTGAAGATGCCCCGGTCGAAGTATGACAGCGTGCTCCAAATCCGGGCCCGATGGTGCAGAATGATCCGGGCCATGTCGTCTACTTGTCGGCCTGATAGCGCATGGAAGCACCATTATGCGGCGGCGGGGTCATGAACTGTACGCTTCTCTAACTGATTGGTTGCAGTTCTGCCGCGCTGTGATCCTAACGGAGGACAAAACCGCTGAGGTCCTGGAAAAGCTGTCTCAATCGCATGTTAGAGGGACGGGAACCGTGGGCGGCGGCCGTCCTTGCCGGTCTCGTCTCTCTCCCGGGACTGTGGATGCCATTTCTTTCGGACGACTGGGCTCAGATCGATGCGGTCGGGGCAGGCCTGGTGGCCCGTACTCCGTTCAACGACTTCCGACCCCTCTACTTGACCACGCTCTGGCTTGATCGTCGGATCGCCGGACTCTCGCCTTCGCTTTTCCATGTAACAAACCTGCTCTGGATCGCAGCCACTGCGGCGCTCGTCGTGGTCCTTGCCCGGAGATACACTGGCAATCCTCGACTCGCCCTTGCGACCGGCTTAGTCTTCTCGTTGCACCCCTTTCATGTGGAGAATGCCGCCTGGATCGGGGCCCGGAGCGACCCGGTATTTGCGGTCCCCTTCCTTCTGGCGGCCATTTACTATGATCGTTGGCGGGTGAGGGCGTCGGGCCTTCCCATCGTGGCAATGATGTCGTTCGAACTCGCCCTCCTTGCCAAAGAGACTGCTGTCACCCTGCCGCTCCTTCTTCTTCTAATCGGTTTTGTTGATCCATCTCGCAGACCCGGACGGCGCGAGTGGTCGCGAGGGTACCCTGCTCTCGCCATGATGGCGGTCGTCCACTTTCTCTTCCTCCGGCCCTGGGTTCTGGGGGGAGTTGGCAGGACCCTCACGGAAGACTTCGGACCCGGATGGATCATGAATGGACTGGGACTAGCCGCCGCGACAATTCTTCCGGCGGACGTGGAGTTCCTCGTCAGTCGCCCCATGTTCTATGGAGCCTTGGCTCTCCTCGCGGTAATCCTTCTCCTGGTGCTTGCGCGACTCCGGTCTTCACGAATTGCCCCTCATGCTCTTAGCGCCGCCGCTGCTTTCGCCGTCCTCATCTTGCCCTATCTTGTGGGTTTCCAGGAGCGCTATTTGTTCATCCCCAGTGCCGCGTCGTCACTCTTCCTTGCATCTCTAATCCTGGCTATGCGCGGACGGCTCACCGTGCTCTGCTTCTCCATCCTCGCGATCGGCTGGACCTTCGGGTGCGTCCAACAGTGGACCGGCTGGTTTGATGCAGCCCGAGCCAGCCGCAGCCTCGTGGGCGATCTGGTCCGCGAAAGTCTCGAAACTGGAAGCCGTGAGATGGTGATTGCAAACATGCCGTTTCGCGTTCACGGCAGTTCCGTGGCCGGCGATCTGAGCGCTGCGGTACGACTTTCGGGGGGCGGTTCTCTAACTGTGCATGCGATGACCTACGTCTCATACCCAACGGCCGACGCGGACTTCCTCGATGGCCCTCCTTCCGACTCGATACGGCTCCCCCCTCCTGACGCTATAATTCGGCTTCGTGTTCGGGAGGGTCCGTTTTCTCATCTCGTTTGGCCGCGCCTGAGTGACGATCCAGTAAAAGTTGAAACGCAGGGATCAATCACTCTCAGAGGGGGTGGAAGAGTCGAAATTCGGGTCCTTCCCGCGATCGAAGGCAGTCGAGGGGCCTACGCCTGGGTCGGGGGGAGGCTCATGCGGCTTTTCGGGCACGACGGAATTGTGTGTCCAGCACGGAGTGCAGCCCATCGATGAAAGGCTGGATGCCAGCGAACAAAACCAGTTGATACCTCCTGACATCCCACTGCAGTTCTGCCACTGGGAGAGGGCAATTGGGGTTCTGTCCCCCAGCGGTGGCGTTTCATCTGTCGTGCTTCGTCGCCCAGGTGGGCACCACAAGCCGCCCAAGTTGACGGAATAGCCCTTACCGGAACTGGAATCTCAGCTTGAACTTCCTATGCGCTGCGCAGGCTTCTCAGCGCGACGCCGGACCCCAGAGGCGCTTCCGACCATCAAGGTGCACCGTCTCGACGTAAACATTGCGGGCGCCCTTGTGTTTCGGCACGATGTAGGCGTAGTTCTGCCCCTCCCCCGTGATGCACGCGTTGCAGGAGATGATCGCCCCGTTGATCTGGATGCGCGTCCCACGGCTGTCGAAGACGATCACGTTGAAGCCGCGCAGATCGTCTTCATAGGTCGTCGTCCATCTGAGCGTTCCCGAACCTTTCCCGAGCGCGCTCGAGTTCGAGATGGTCACCGTCGTGATCACCGGCGGGCATGCCGCCGGGTCGGGATCGGAGACGGCGACCGACGGACAGCCGTCGCAGGCGTCCCCGACCCCGTCGCCATCCCGATCCTCCTGTCCCGGATTCGCGACGCCCGGACAGTTGTCGACCTGGTCGGCAACGCCGTCCCGATCGTGATCGACGATTCCCTCCGATTGGTTCAAAAGGATCGATACGGCCTGGCCGCCATCCAGCGGATAGGCCCCGACCGAAACGAGATCGGGGCGGAGGTCGCCGTTCATGTCTCCCACGGCGAACTCGCTTCCGAACGAGGTGACGTTTCCGAAGCGGCCGGGCTGGCCGTAGAGCCACAGATATGAGCCCGGCCCGAGGAGCGCGACTTCCGCGCGTCCGTCCCCGAAGAAATCGGCGGCGATCGGCGCCAGGGGGAACCCGGCGACCTGCAAGGAGCTGCCTATGCCAAACCCGCCTCGGCCATCGCCAAGCAGAACCATCACGAGACCGGGCTGAGCGCCATAATCGGTCGAACCGGTCAGGAACAGATCGGGTCGTCCGTCCAGGTTGAGATCGGCGACCTCCAGCCCGTTCAGGGCGCGATCCGCATACAGCACGATCGGAGCGGAGAAACTCCCGTCCCCCAGTCCGAGCAGGACCGAAACCGTGCCGAACCCAAGCGTGCCGCTCGCGCCGGTGAGACATGCGACGTCGACGATGCCGTCGAGGTTGAAATCAGCAGCCCGCAGGGCGCGCGGCGCAACGCCTGCGGGAATCTGCACCTGCGCTGCGAAAGTTCCGTTCCCCAAACCACGCAGGACCGACAGAGACCCCGGCTGCTCGACTCCGCTGCTCGTCGTTCCGCCTCCATTGCTCACGATCAGATCGATCCGGCCGTCCCGGTCGAGATCGGCCGCGACCAGGCCGTTGGTTCCGTACCCCACGGCGAAGCGAGACTCCGCCCCGAAGCTGCCGTCGCCGCGTCCGAGCAGAATCGACACCTCCCCCCGGCTGCCGGTGAGGTAGTAATAGTTGTTGTCGGCGACCGCCAGGTCGGGATGACGATCACCGTTGAAATCGGCGACCACCACGCTCAGCGGTGCCGCACCGACGGCGAAGCGCTGCTCCGGTTGCAGCGTCCCGTCACCACGCCCCTTCATGACGACGACCTCGCCCACCGACCCGTCTGCGGTCGCCACATCGTTTTTTCCATCGCCGTCCAGGTCGGCGACCGTCGGTCGGCCGAGAAAGCTGTTGCTGGCGGCGACCCGGCGGGGTTGCGGGCCGAAGGTGCCGTCGCCGTTTCCACGATAGGTATAGAGCGTGCCGTCCGACCCCGCGACGGCCATGAGGTCGGGCTTGCCGTCGGCGTCGAGATCGGGAAGCGCCAGGGAAGTGAAGTAGCCGCTCGATCCAAATGGCAACGTGTCGCTCGAAAAGCTCCCGTCCCCCCGTCCGAGCAGGACATGGATTCCGGCGTAGCGGTAGGTCGCCACCGCCAGGTCGGGCGTGCCGTTGCCGTCAAGATCGGCCGACGCAAGGGCCTGTGGGCAGACCTCCACCGTGTAGGTGACGGCAGGGGCGAAGAAGGCACCGCGACGCAGAAAGACCGCCACGGTGGAGGGATCGCTCTGTCCCGAGCTGATGAAGCCGCGGCAGGCGCTGCCGACGACCAGATCAACGGCGCCGTCGCCGTCGAGATCCGCCGGGAGAATCGGCCCCGCCGGCGACGCGAGCGAGCCGACCTGCGCGAAGCTGCCATCGTCCCGACCGGTGAAGAACGTGAGCGTGCCCGAGGTGAATTCCGTGACGGCCAGTTCCTGCCGACCGTCTCCGTCGAGATCGACCGCGGCCACCGACGCCGGCTTGTCGCCGGCTGGAACGGCGGTCCATAGTCCAAAGGTACCGTCGCCGTTTCCGGCGGCGATGAGAAGGAGATGCTCGACCGAGTCGGTCGCGGCGAGGTCGATCCGCCCATCACCATTCCAATCGCACGTCGCCAGGTTGGTGATCGAGGGTCCCGCGATGAGGCTGGAGACGATCGAAAAGCCGCCGGCCCCATCTCCGAGGAGGACTCTCACGTATCCCCCTCCGTCACCGCCGTGCGTCGCTACCGCGAGGTCGGCCCGCCCGTCGCCATTGAAATCGGCCGTGACCAGCTCCCGGGGGGTTCCCCCCACCAACACCGCGCGTGCGTCGGCGAAGGTCCCGTCGCCCTTGGCAAGGAGCACCCGGATTGCACCCTCCGCCCCGGACGCGACGGCGGTGTCGAGCGCTCCATCTCCATTGAAATCGCCGACCACGAGGTCGCCCGGATCGGAGCCGACGTCGTAGGCCGGGTTCGGGAACAAAGGACGCGCCAGCGCTGCAGCCGCCGGGGTGACGAGGAGCGTCGCGACCGCTACGAACTGCCCAAGAGAGATTAGGTCTCGCCGCACGCGCATCAAGAGACACCTCCTGCCACCACCCGGGGCGGGCGCGGCGAACGGAATGATACGGACCGTGCGGCGGCCGATCCTTCGATTTATCTGCCCCGGAATATACGGCGTTCGTGCCGTTGTTGTAGGGAGAATCTACCAAACTATTTTTCGAATCGTCCGGGCTAGATATCGCCGCGATCGAGTGCTTCGGTCAGGCGCGGAAGCCGAACCCCGGGTCGAACGGCGGCAATGGCACGCCGAAGAAGATTCGGCGCTGCACTTTCGGGACGACCCCGACGCGGATCATCAGCGGCAGGACCTTGGGCAGAATCCACCGGGCGACCGGGTTGCTGCCCGACGTTCCCAGGAGGGCACGGCCGGCGGTGCGCTGCAGTTCGTGCAGGGTCCTGACGTCGGCGTCGCGCAGCTCCTGCACGCGCGCCAGCGCGCCCTTCGGGATCGGCCCGTGGCCCAGGTGTGGATAGATCACCTGCGCGGCGACTGCGGCGGTCGCAAGGGCCACGTTCACCCCGATCGCTCCCGCCGGGCTCATCGTGTGGGCGGCGTCGCCGATCAACAGAAGGCCGTCGCGGGCCCACTCGCGCGCCAGCGAGATGACGGCCGATAACGGAAAGAAGTGAGTGAAGTCGCACATGCCGTCGGCAAATCCGGCGAACCGCGGACCTCTACCTCAAGCGAAATTCCGCCTCAGGGCTGGACCGTCCGGACAATGGTCTGGGCTGCGGCGGTATGGCGCTTCGCGTGATAGGAGCTGCGCACCAGCGGCCCCGCCTCGACATGCCGGAAGCCGAGGCGCGACGCGGTCAGGCGCAGATCGGCGAACTCATCGGGATGATAATAACGCTCCACCGGCAGGTGGGCGAGCGTCGGCCGGAGATACTGGCCGAGCGTCAGGATCTCCACCCCAAGGTCCGCCAGAACGGAGAAGGTATCGAGGAGCTCCTCGCGGATCTCTCCCAGGCCGACCATCAATCCGGTCTTGATCAGGGGTCGATCGGCTTCCCCCCGCGCGCTGCGTGCCTCGCGCAATAGGGCCACCGAACGTTCGAACCGGGAACCAGGACGGGCCGCGCTATAGAGGGATGGGACCGTCTCGACGTTGTGGCTGAACACCGACGGCCCGGCCGCCAGGATCGGATCGAGGGGGCGGGCGACGCCGCGAAAATCGGGGGTCAGCACCTCGACGTCGCAACCCGGGTTGCGGGCGCGCACGGCGCGGATCACCGCCGCGAAGTGGCCTGCTCCGCCATCGGGGAGATCATCATGATCGACCGAGGTAACGACCGCGTGCTCCAGCGCCAGGCGCTCGACCGCCTCCGCCAGGCGGGCCGGCTCGCCGGGATCGACCCCCGGCGCCGGCCGGCCGCTGGCGACGGCGCAGAATCCGCAGCGGCGGGTGCAGACGTCGCCCAGAATCATGAAGGTCGCCGTCCGATCTCCCCAGCACTCGTAGATGTTCGGACAGCGGGCCTCCTCGCAGACCGTGTTGAGCCGGAGACCCTGCATTAGCCGCCTTACCTCCTGGTAGTCAGCGCCGGTGCGCAGGCGGATCTTGAGCCAGGCCGGCTTCGGGCCGAGAGGAGCGCCGCGGGGATCGGCGTCCATCAGTGCACCTCGAGGAGCGCGGCCGGAACGGTCGCTTCGATCATGAGACGCTCGAAGACCGCGGCGAACTCCGGGACCAGCGCCGCGGCCACCTCCTCGAGGCCGATCCTCCGGCCGAGGATCCTCCGCATCGAGGTCACTCCGCGACTGCGCAGGCCGCACGGAACAATCAGGTCGAAATGCGACAGCTCGGTTTCGACGTTGAGGGCGAAGCCGTGCGTGGTCACCCAGCGCGACAGGTGCACCCCGATGGCGGCGATCTTCTCCTCACCCGCCCAGACGCCGGTCAGTCCGGGCGCGCGCCCGGCGGCGATTCCGAAGCGCGCCAGCGTGCGGATCAGCACTTCCTCCAGATCGCGCAGGTAACGCGCCACGTCACGCCGGTCGCCTTGCAGGGTCAGGATCGGGTAGCCGACCAGCTGACCCGGACCGTGGTAGGTGACCTGACCGCCGCGATCGGTCCGTTGGACCGAGACGCCTAGAGCGCGAAGCGCCGCGGGGTCGAGCAGGACGTCCTCCTCCTGCGCATTCCGTCCCAGGGTGATGACGGGCGGATGCTCGAGGAGCAGCAGCTGATCGAGCGCTTCCGGATCGCCGTCCTTCAGACCGCGCGCGATCCGATTCTGCAGCTCCGTCGCCTCGGCATAGCCGATCCGCCCCAGGAAGCGTCGCACGCAGGTTCGCATGGTCTCAGACGATCTCCGAGAATCGTCCCTCCTGGAGGGTGTCCTTGACGTGGGCCATGAACTGGTCGGCCACGGCGCCGTCGATCAGGCGGTGATCGAAGGACATGGTCAGGAAAACCATCGGTCGGACGGCGATGGCGTCGTCGATCGCCACGACCCGCTGCTGGATCGCCCCCACGCCCATGATTCCAACCTGAGGCTGGTTGATGATCGGCGTGCCGAACAGCGCGCCGTAGATCCCCGGATTGGTGATCGTGAAAGTCCCGCCCTGGACCTCATCGGGCAGCAGCTTGCGGGTGCGGGCCCGCTCGGCCAGATCGGCGACCGCCTTGGCGATCCCAGCCAGGCTCTTGTCATCGGCGTTCTTGACCACCGGGACGATGAGCCCCCAGTCGAGCGCCACCGCCACGCCGATGTTCACATCCTTCTTGTAGACCACGTTGTCGCCGTCGATCGAAGCGTTGATGATCGGGAAGGCCTTGAGCGCCTCGACCGTCGCTTTCACGAAAAAAGGGGTCGGCGTCAGTTTGACCCCGTGCCGTTCGAGGAAAACCGTCCGGTGCTCCCCGCGCAGCCGCATCACCTTGCTCATGTCGACCTCGAAGACGGTCGTGACGTGCGCCGAAGTGTGCCGGCTGAGGACCATGTGCTCGGCGATCTTCTTGCGCATCGGCGTCATCGGCACGATCGACACCCGTTCCCCGGGGGCATAGGCGGGGCGGGCGACCGCCGGGCCGGCGACCGGCGTCGAGGGCGCCGGCGCGGAGCGCGCCGCGGACTGTGGGCGGCCTCCTCCTGACTCGAGGCTGGCCATGATGTCTTTCTTGGTGACCCGGCCGCTCAGGCCGGAGCCCTGGATCTGGCTGACATCGAGATTGTGCTCGCGGGCTATCTTGCGCACCAGGGGGGAAGAGCGGACCCGACGCAGATCATCCACCGAGGCGCCCGAGGCGACCAGCGCCGAGGCGCGCGGAGGCTCCCCTCCAGCAGGAGGCATGAGCTTCGAAGCGGGCGTCGGCACGACCGGAGCCGACCGGGCGGCGGACGGCGGCGCGGCCTTCGCGGCCGGGGGCGGGACGGGGGTCGCCGGAGCCGGGGTCGCCGGAGCGGGGGCGGTCGACGCGGAGGCTGCGGCCGGCCTGGGCGCCGACAAGGACGCCGGCGCCTCGGTCTCGATCATCGCCACGACGGTGTTGACCGGAACCGTCTCCCCTTCCTTGACCTTGACCTCCGCCAGCACCCCGGCGGCCGGCGACGGGATTTCGGCGTCGACCTTGTCGGTCGAGATCTCGAAGATCGGCTCGTCACGAGCCACCTTCTCTCCGGGCTTCTTCAGCCAGCGGGTGAGAGTCCCCTCGGCGATGCTCTCGCCCATCTGCGGCATGATGACGTCAACGCGCATCGTGCGCTCCTTCCTAGTACGCAGCCAGCTTGCGGGCAGCCACCAGTATCTTATCTTTGTTCGGCAAGAAGAACTCCTCCAGCGGCGGACTGTACGGCACCGGGGTGTCGGGCGCCGTCACCCGCAGGACCGGCCCGTCCAGGTACTCAAAGATCTCCTCGTTCACGATCGCCGCGATTTCGCCGGCGATGCCGCCGGTCCTGGTGTCCTCGTGCACGACCAGAACCTTGCCGGTCTTCTTCCCGGAGGTGAGGATCGCGTCCTTGTCGAGCGGCAGGAGCGTTCTGAGGTCGATCACCTCCGCCTCGATCCCGCCGTCGCGGGTCAGGACCTCCGCCGCCTCGAGGGCCTGGTAGAGCATGGCGCCGTAGGTCACGATGGTCAGGTCGCGTCCCTCCCGGCGCACCGCGGCGCGGCCGATCGGCACCACATAGTCCCCCTTCGGCAGCTCCTCCTTGATCCGGCGGTAGAGGTACTTGTGCTCGAGGTAGATGACCGGGTCCTCGTCGCGGATCGCCGCCTTGATCAGACCCTTGGCATCATGGGCCGTGGCCGGAGCGACGACCTTGAGCCCCGGAGTGTGGACGAAGTACATCTCAGGATTCTGGGAATGGAACGGCCCGCCGTGCACTCCTCCTCCGCTGGGGCCGCGGATGACGATCGGCACGCCGGCGCCCCACCGGTAGCGGTTCTTGGCGGCGAAATTGGTGATCTGGTCGAAGGCGCACGAGATGAAGTCGATGAACTGCATCTCCGCGATCGGCCGCATCCCCATCAAAGCGGCGCCGATCGCCGCGCCGACGATCGCCGCCTCGGAGATCGGGGTGTCGATCACTCGCATCTCCCCGAACTTCTCGAGCATGCCTTCGGTCACCTTGAAGGCGCCTCCGTAGATGCCGACATCCTCTCCGAGGATGAAGACTCTCGGATCGGCGTCCATCTCCTCCCAGATCCCCTGGCGGATCGCCTCGACGTAAGTCGTCAGCGCCACGACCGCTCCCTCCTCATTCCTTGGTGACCCCCAGGAGACACTCCGCCGGCTCTGGGTAAGGCTGACTCTCCGCCCAGGCGACCGCCTGGGTCACCTCCGCCTCGATGCGTGCCTCCATGTCGCGAATGGTCGCACCATCGATGAGGCCCCGCTCCTCGAGCCGGGCACCGAGGCGCTGGATCGGATCCTTGCGGGCCCATTCCTCGAACAGGCGCTTGGGGACGTACCCGGCGTCATCGTGGGCGGAGTGACCCGTCATCCTGAAGGTGACGAACTCCAGGAGCGTCGGGCCGCCCCCTTCCCGCGCCCGAGCCACCGCCCGACCGACGGCATCGTACACCTCGAGGACATCATTGCCATCGTGGCTCGACCCGGCGATGCCGTAGCCCCGCGCCCGGTCGGAGACATGCGGGACCGCCATCTGCTGGGCCACCGGCGTCGAGTAGGCATAACCGTTGTTGTTGCAGATGAACACCACCGGCAACCGCAGCACCGCCGCGAAGTTGACCCCCTCGTGCCAGTCGCCCCGGCTGGCCGCCCCTTCGCCGAAGAAGCAGAACGAGACCTGGTCGGTGCCGCGCATCTTGAAGGTCAGGGCGCAGCCCGCGGCCACCGGGATGCTGTCGCCGAGGTGTGAGATGAACGCCACCACGCGCTGTCGCAGATCTCCCATGTGCATGTTGCCGTCGCGGCCGCGGGTCAGCCCGGTCCGCCGCCCCATGTACTGCGCCAGGATCCGCTCCATCGGGATCCCCTGCATCAGGAAGACCGCCATGTCGCGGTGCGACGGCGAGACGATATCGTCGCGATCGTCGTCGCCGGTGCGGCGGATGTGCATCGCCGCGCCGACCGAGATCGCCTCCTGTCCGCGCCCGACGTAGACGCCGCCGACGATCTTCCCCTGCCGGTAGAGCTTGCGCTCGATCCGGTCCTCGAGGGCGCGGGTCAGCTTCATCTCCTGGAACATGCGAAGCAGATCGGCGCTCGTGGCGGTGCACGCCCGTCCCGGCGCCGGCACGGCAGCAAGGGGACGCGACGCGGCGATGGACTTCGGCGCTCCCTTCATGGGGATGGCCACCAGGGTGCTTCGTACCCCGGCTCGCAGTAAACCCCCTTGAGGGCCTCCTCCGGGGGCGGCAGCGGACTCGCGAGCGCCTCGGCCGCCGCGCGGTCGAGAGCCGGCTCGAGGGCGGCGGAAACCGCCTGCAGCTCCGCGCGCCGAGCGTGGCCTTCCTCCACCAGGAATGCTTCGAAGCGCCCGATCGGGTCGCGCTCCCGCCACGCATCGAGCAGGCGCTTCGGGACGTAGCGCATGTCGTCGTGCTCGGCGTGTCCGCGCATCCGCATCGCCCGGCACTCGAGGAGGGTCGGGCCCTCGCCGCGCCGGCCCCGCTCGACCGCTCTGCGGGTCGCGGCATAGACCGCGAGGATGTCGGTGCCGTCGACCGATTCGCCGGCGCAGCCGTACGCCGGCCCCCGCTCGGCCAAGCTGTCGACCGCGAATTGCCGCGAGGTCGGCGTCGAATAGGCGTAGCCATTATTCTCCACGATCAGGATCAGCGGCAGCTTCAGCACGGCCGCCTGATTCAGTCCTTCGTGGAAGTATCCGGTGGAGGTCCCACCGTCGCCAATGTACGTCAGGGCCACCCGGTCCTCGCCGCGCATGCGCGCCGCCAGCGCCGCGCCGGCCATGACGGGAATCAAGGCCCCGAGATGGCTGATCGGTCCAATGAGCGCCTTCTTCTCCACATTTCCGAAGTGCAGCGTGCCGTCCTTGCCGTGCGTGGGGCCATCGTAACGGGCCAGAAACTGCAGGAAGAGGTCGCGTGGCGAAACCCCGCGCACCAGCAGCGCCCCGATATTACGGATCATCGGCGCCAGGAGATCGTCCGGGCGCAGCGCGAAGGCGGAACCGACCGAGATCGACTCCTGCCCGAGGCTGCTGTAGAGGCCACCCACGATCTGGCCCTGGCGATAGAGCGCCGACAGCTTTTCCTCGAGCCGACGATTGAGGATCAGAAGCCGATGCATCTCCAGCAGCTCGGCGCGCTTCAGCCCCGGATTCTTCGGCGGCCGGAGCGGCCCCGGCATCATCCGGACGATCGCGTCGGGGAGGGGCGGCTGAGCCTTCCCGGGCTTCCTGCCACGGCCCCGCGGCCGCTCACGCAGACGCGCTGCCGGCCGCGCCATCAGAGATGGATCCCGCGCGCGTGCAGGGCGAGCGCCGCCTCGCCGATCGCCTCGGAGAGAGTCGGGTGGGGGTGGATGGCGTGGAACAGCTCTTCGACCGTCGCCTCCAGCCGCAGCGCCACCACGCCCTCGCCGATCAGATCGGTCGCCCGGGCGCCGATCATGTGGATCCCGAGCAGCTCGTCGTAGCGCTCGTCACCGACCAGCTTCACGAACCCCTCCTGGAGGTCGAGGATGCGTCCCTTGCCAAGGACCGGGAAGGGAAAGCGGCCGACCCGCACCTTGTGCCCGCGGGCCCTGGCGATCGCCTCGGTGAGACCGATGCTGGCGACCTCGGGATCGCTGAAGGTGCAGTTGGGGATTTGGTCGTAGTCGATCGGCTCGGGGCTCCGGCCGGCGATCGCCTCCGCCGCGACCAGCCCCTCGTGCGACGCGGTGTGGGCGTATGCCGGCGTCGGGATCAGGTCGCCGATGGCGTAGATCGCCGGATCCCCGGTCCGCATCCGGGCGTCGACCTTCACGTATCCGCGATCGAGCTCGACCTTGGTCCCCTCGAGCCCGAGGCCGTCGGTGAGCGGCCGGCGCCCGACGGCGACCAGCAGCATCTCCGCCTTGAGCGTCTCCGCGCCGCCCTTCTCGGAGCGCACCTGAACCTCGACCCCCTTGTCGCCTATCTTCACGTTCTCGACCTTGGTACCGACCCGCACCTCGATGCTGCGCTTGCGGAACGCCTTCTGCATCTCGGCCGACACCTCTTCGTCTTCGAGCGGCAGGACGCGCGGCAGCATCTCAACCATGGTCACGGCGCTCCCGAAGCGGCTGTAGATCGAGGCGAACTCCACGCCGACCGCTCCGGCCCCCAGGATGATCAGGCTCTTCGGAACGAATTCCAGCCCGAGCGCCTCGTTGCTGGTGATCACCCGTGTGCCGTCGACCTTGAGACCCGGGAGCATCTTAGGCACCGAGCCGGTCGCCAGGATGATGCTCCTGGTCGCAACCGTCTGCGAGCCTCCGGCGGCGCCGCTCACTTCGACCTGTCCGGGCCCCTTGAGTCGTCCGACGCCCTGCAGCACGCTGATGCCGTTCTTCTTCATCAGGAACTCGACGCCCTTGGCCTGGCGGCGGATCACGTCGGTCTTGTGCTTGTGGACGCCGGCCAGGTCGAGCGTCACTCCGGACGTCTTGACCCCGAACCGGGCGGCGGAGCGGGCCGTCTCGAGCACCTCGGCGCTATGGAGCAGCGCCTTGGTCGGAATGCAGCCGATATGCAGGCAGGTGCCGCCGAGGGCCGGCGATTTCTCGACGAGCGCCGTCTTGAGCCCGAGCTGGGCTGCCCGGATCGCCGCGACGTAGCCGCCGGGACCGCTGCCGATGATGGTGAGGTCGAAGGTCTGCTGCGGTTCGGCCACCTGGGTCCTCCGCTGGCGCGCTCGCGCGCCCCTGGTCCGACCCGCGACCCCCCGGGGTGGAGGCGCGGGCGTCTGTCCGGCGGGCATCCGTGAAGAGGCGCGGATTATAGCAATCCCTTTCTCGGCGGGTCAATGTGGACCGGCTGAGAGGCCTCCCCAGCGTGCAGCACCGCGACCTGCAGTCGCCGGGCACGGGTCCGGCGGGCGCTGCCTCCGGCGCCTCAGCCGGCCGCGGCCGACAGGAAGAGATCAATGTCATCGGGAGTGTTGTAGATGTTCGGCGAAACGCGGATCAGGTTTTCCCTCAGGCTGACGACGACCCCCTTGTCGCGCAGGCGGCGATAGATCGTCCGGGTGTCATCGAGCGTCGGCCCTTCGAAGGACACGATCGCCGAACGCCGCGCCGACATGAGGTCGGAGACCGGACGGAGGCGGGTTCGCTCGATCGCCGGCACGAGGCGGTCGATCAGGCGGCGCACGTGGGCCTCGATCGTCGGCACCCGCACGCGGCCGACGAACTCGACCGAGGCGGCGAAGGCGCTGACGTTGAGGAACGAGGCCGTCTCCGGGATGTCGAAGCGGCGCGCCCCCTCCTTGAACCTCAGCTCGTAGCCGCCACGCCGATCCTGCCGCCCGGCGCCTTCGACGCCGAGCCAGTTCACCTCGATGACCCGGAGGCGATCGAGGATGCGCGGATTGACGTAGGTGAAGCCGGTTCCGTAAGGCCCGAGGAGCCACTTGTAGCCGCTGACCGCCAGGATGTCGATCGGATGGTCGGCGACCCGAAAATCGACCGATCCGATGCCCTGCGCGCCGTCGACGACCAGGAAGAGATCCCGCCGACGGCAGGCCTCGCCGATCATCGTGAGGTCGATCCGGTAGCCGGTTGCGAAGGCGACCAGGCTGACCGAGATGACGCGGGTCGCCGGTGAGATGGCCGCGACCAGGTCTTCGGCAGTCACGAGACGACCGGAAGCGGGCGGCACCATCCGCACCCGGATGCCGTCTTCCTGAAGCGCGACCCACGGAAAGACGTTGGCGGGGAACTCTCCCTGAGGCAGCAACACCTCGTCCCCGGCCCGCAGCGGCAGACCACGCGCGGCGATGTTGAGACCGTGCGAGGCGCCCGAGCCGAGGGCGACGCTCGCCGGATTGCAGCCGATGAGGCGCGCCACGGCGGCCCGGGCCCGATCCGGCAGCTCCTCCCACAAGGATTCGGGGATCTCCTCGGGATGCTCCTTATACCGCAGGGCTCGCCGGACCTCCTCGGAGGTGTCGCGCGGGAACGGACCCTGGGCGGCGCAGTCGAGATAGATCCGCCCCCCGAAGCCGGAAAAGTGGCTCTTGAAGCGGCGGTGGTCGTCCTCCACACGGCCCTCCATGAGGCTTGCGAGGCGCGCGGCGGACGCCGCGCCGGTGGTCATGATACACCGCGCTCCCGGAAGGATCCGCCCCCGGGAGCGCCTCCGGACATCCACGGCGCCGGTATATAATCGGCGCCGATGGGGCTTATCCCGCCCCGGGAGCTCCGCGGCCATGAGCACGATGAAGAAGTCCCGGCGCGAGGAGCGCTTCCTGTCGCCACCCCCCGAGGTGGCGATCTCCAACGCCTTCACCAGGCCCTTCGACAACGTGGTGGCGACGGCACGCACCTGCTACTCCGGCAGCGGCATCGTCCGGGAGGATCAGGTGTTCGATCCGTCCGCACCGCTCGAGATGCAGGAGGAGAAGCGCCGGCGCCGCGACGCGCTGGCGCGCGATCTCTATCAGGCCGGCCACCACACCACGCTGCAGCACGCCCATTTCCAGTTCGCACTCAGCAACGTCAGCCGGCACTTCTTGTGGTCCTTCCTGCACAGCCACCCCTTCTACAACTCCGAGCAGGTGAGCCAGCGCTACGTCACGGTGCGGCCGGGGAACTGCGCCATCCCCCCGCTCGAAGGGCGGGCGCTGACGATTTACCAGGAGACCATCGCCCGCCAGCAGGCGGCCTACGATGAGCTCTGCCGGCTCCTGGTTCCGCCCGCGAGCGCCGCCTACTTCGACAAGTACCCGGCGCGGCGGCGGCGCGCCGACGCCTACGAGCGCGACATCAAGAAGAAGGCCCAGGAAGTGGCGCGCTACGTGCTGCCGGTCGCGACCTTCGCTTACCTCTATCACACGGTGAGCGGGCTGACGCTCCTCCGCTACCATCGGATCTGCCGGGAGTTCGACACGCCGCTCGAGCAGCGGATGGTCATCGGCCGGATGGTGGAGGAGCTGCTCGCCCTCGATCCGGCCTACGCGGCGGTCCTCGAGGAGCCGATCCCGCAGGAGGACATGCTGGAGTACCGGGCGCTCGGACAGCACTCTCCCGAAGACGATGCCGGCCGCCGCGCCTTCCTGCAGGAGTTCGACAGGGACCTCGGGGGACGCGTGTCGGTCCTGGTCGACCATCCGGTCCACAACGAAGAAACTCTGGCGCAGGCGGTGCGGGAAGTGATGGGGCTGACGCGCGACCGGCTGTCGGATGACGATGCGATCGCGCTGGTGCTCGACCCGGCGCGCAATCGCTATCTCGGGGAATCGCTGAACCTAACCAGTCTGAGCAAGCTGTCGCGGGCGATGGTTCATTGTCACTACACCTTCCGCAAGCGGATGAGCCACGCGGGCGACTCGCAGAACCAGCGGCACAGGATGACGCCGGCATCGCGTCCGATCCTTGAGACCCACCTGACCTCCGAGCCCGACTACGTCACGCCGTCGCTGGTGATGGTCGACGCCGCGGCCGAGCGCCGGTACCGCGAAGCGATGGCGGACGCGTGGGACGGGGCGGCGCGGCTGCGGGCGCTCGGGGTCGCCGACGAGTTCGCCATCTATCTGATGCCGAACGCAATTTCGATCCGCTTCACCGAGTCGGCGAATCTTCTCGATCTGCACCACAAGCACGCCATGCGCCTGTGCTACAACGCCCAGGAGGAAATCTGGAAGGCCTCGCTCGACGAGGCGCTTCAGGTGAGAGCCGTGAACCCGCGCATCGGGCGCTACCTGCTGCCGCCCTGCAATCTGCGCCAGATGGCCGGCCGGACGCCGATCTGTCCGGAAGGGGCGCGTTACTGCGGCGAGCGGGTCTGGACCTTCCGCCTCGAGGATTACCGGCGCGTCATCTGAGCGCCCTTTCGCCATGACACCGGTCACGCCACCCCTCGACCTCGAGATCCTGCCGGGCCGCGTGGACGGGCCGCTCCGCTTCGCGGAACTGTTCGGGCGGGTCGCGTCGGTCGAGCTCGAGGTGGGTATCGGCAAGGGACGCTTCCTGCTCCAGGAGGCGGCGGCGCGGCCGGAGAGCGACTTCTTCGGCCTGGAGTGGTCGCTGAAGCACCTGCGGGTGGCCAAAGAGCGGGCGGAGCGCTGCGGGCTCACCAACCTGCGTCTCTGCCGCGCCGACGCACGGCACGTGATCACCACGCTGGTCCCGACCGGGTCGCTCACCCGCCTGCACGTCTATTGTCCCGACCCGTGGCCGAAGAAGCGGCACCACAAGAGACGCTTCTTCACGCCCGCCATCGCCCCGCATCTCGAACGGGTCCTCGTCCCGGGAGGGTTTCTCGACCTGTCCACCGACGTGCAGGACTACTTCGACGCGATCCTCGCCGTCCTTGCAGCCCACACCGGACTGCGGCCGGCCCCCGATCCCCGCTTTCCGATCGAGGGCACCCTTGGCAAGACGAACTACGAGGTGAAGTACATGAACGCGGGGCGGGCGATCCACCGGGCAAGCCTCATCCGGCCGCGTGCGGAGGGTCGTCGTCGATCTCCACGATGATCGTGCCCTCCTCGACCCGGACCGGGTAGGTGCGCACACGGACGTCGGGATCGATCGGCGAGATGCCGGTCTTGAGATCGAAGGTCCAGCCGTGCCAGGGGCAGGAGACAACGCCGGTCTCCTCGAGGTACCCCTCGCCGAGCGGCCCGCCCTGATGCGGGCAGGTATTGTCGAGCGCCACGATCTGCCCTTCCCAGTTGAAGATCGCGACCGTGTGCCCGCGCACCTTCACGACCTTGCTGCTGCCCGGCGGGATCTCCTGCGCGCGCCCGCAGCGCGCCTTGATCGGCATCGGCTTTCCTCCCTGCCCTCGCAACCCTCTTCAGGGGATCAGGAACTCTTCGAGGTTGGTCCGGCCGTACGTGCAGCCCGTGGCGGCCCGGATGCGATGGGCCAGCACCGCCAGGGCGCGCTTGACCGCGGGGGTCTTCTCGGGGTCCGTGAGAGGTTCGAGGCGGACGGTGATCCCCTCTCCCTTGGGAGAGAGTTGGATGAAGAACTTCTGCGTGTGGCCGGCCTCGGACACCAGCGTCTCGATCAAGGCGGCCCGGCCGTCCCGCTCGCGGTAGAACCGTTCCATTTTGATCAGGCGATCGCCTTCGCGGACGACGAAGGACTCGAAGCGCGTCTGGTACTCGTCGATGGTGACCCGCCCTTCCAGGACGACGTGCGGCATGCCGAGCCTCCCGAGCCTTCCCTAGGAGAGCTCCTCCCGGATGAAGCCCAGCACCTCGGCCGGGTGCTCCTTGACCACCACGCGCGGGTACACCTGACGAATCGTTCCCGTCTTGTCGATGACGAAGGTGGTTCGACGCACCCCGAAGAACTCCCGGCCCATGAAGTTCTTCTTGCCGAAGACGCCGTAGGACTTGGCCAGCTCGGAGTCGCGGTCGGAGACGAGCAGGAACGGAAGCTTGTGTTTTCGGGAAAAGACCTCGTGCGCGGCGAGATCGTCGCGGCTGACGCCCAGGATCACCGTGTCGGCGGACTCGAAGCTCCCCGACGCGTCGCGGAAGCCGCAGGCCTCCGCGGTGCAGCCGGGCGTGCCGTCCTTGGGGTAGAAGTAGAGGACGAGGTTCTTCTTTCCCAGGAAATCCTTCAGGGCTACCGTCTTCCCTCCCGTGGCCTGAAGTGAGAAGAGTGGCGCCTTGGAGCCGACCGCCGGGATCGACTGCTTCGCCATCAAGAACCTCCTCGCGAACGCCCCGATATCATTCCCCGGGCGGCAAACCAATCTCGCTCCACGTGTCGGCCATTCTACCACACGCCCCGCGGAGTGCCTTCGCGACAAGCCTTTCATCGCAACCCGCAGCAACGACCCGGGGAGCCGCGCGCCTCAGGCTCGTGACGGACCGCGTCGCATCTGGACCAGGGCGACCAGGCTGATCAACGTCCAGACCCCTTCCAGGAGGATGAAGCCGATCTGGAATGACTGAACCGCCACGGCGCCCAGGATCAGGCCGCCGGCGATGTTGAGCAGGTGGTAGAGGGCCGACTCGCGGCCCAATCGGCCGGCCTGATGGGCGGCGTACGCGGCCAGGATCAGCAGCGCTCCGACGATCGAGGCGATCTGGCTCACGGCTTGCCGGACGGCGCGGGCTTCGAGGACGGCGCGGGCTTCGGCAGCAGACGCTCGATGCGGGCCTGGCCGCGCAAACCGAGGAGGTACTCCTGGATCTTCTCGTCGCGCTCGCGGCCCGCGAGCTTGGTGACGATCGAGGGTTTCGCCTCCTCGAACGTCAGGACTCGATCCGGCCGGCGCTCGATCACCTTCAGTATGTGGTAGCCGAGACGGGTCTCGACGATATCGCTGATCTCGCCCGCGGCCAGGCTGAAGACCGCCAGCTCGATCGGCGGGGGGCCACCACCCCGCAACAGGACACCGCTGCCCCCGCCCTGGGCCGCTTCGGGCCCGTCCGAATGCTTACGGGCCAGGTCGGCGAAGTCCTCACCGGCGCGAAGCTCCTTGAGAATCGCCTCGATCCGCTGCCGGCGCTCGGCGCGCTGCGCGGCGGTCGCCTCGAGAGGCACCCGCACCATGATCTGGCTGAAGCGCGCCGACTCAGGCCGCTTCATCTCGGTCGGATTCTGATCGTAATAACGGCGGGCCTCCTCGTCGCTTACCGTGACGCCGGCGGTGATGTCGCGATCCACGAAGCGGGTCACCAGAAGCGAACGCCGCAGTTGCTCCCTGAACTGGGCTTCGGTGACGCCGTTATCGCGCAGCACCTGGTCGAACTGCTCCGGCTTGCCGAGTCGCTCCTGCATCCGTTTCTGCTCGGCATTGACGTCGGCATCCTGCACGGCCAACGTGCCGCTGCGCGCTTTCTGGTAAAGCAGCTCGCTGTCGATGAGACGCTCCAGCACCTGTTCGCGCGCCGCGCGCAATTCAGGAAGCCCGACCGCGCCCGGGCGTCGCCCGGCAAAGTGGATCTGAACCGCGAGATCAAAATCACGCCGCGAGATCGGCGCTCCGTTGACCCGGGCCACGATCCCGCCGGCGGGCGCCGGGCGGGTTTCCTCCGCCCGGAGCGGGCCGCCGGCGGCGGCAAGGACGAGCGGCATCAGGATGGCGAGCAGCGTCTGACCGCGCCGTCGCCCACGAGCGCGATGGGAGCATTCGATCACCTTATTCTCCTCCGCGCGGCGGGGGAAGGTCCGAGGCACGGGTCCGGCTCCTCCAGCCCGGATCTAGACACCCGCCGCGATCTCCTGTTCGTATTTCCTGTAGGTCTGGACGCTGATGATCGCCGCCAGCTTTTCGGCGATCTCCTTGAAGACCAGGGCGGGGCCCGATTTCGGATCGTGCACGACGGGGGGCCGGCCCTCGTCTCCCCCCTGGCGGACGCGGATGTCGAGCGGGATCTCCCCGAGGAACTCGGTGCCGAAGGCCTCGGCCACCTTTCGACCGCCGCCGTGGCTGAAGATCTCGGCTCGTTCCCCGCAGTGCGGGCAGTTGAAGTAAGACATGTTCTCGACCACGCCCAGGATCGGCACGTTCACCGTCTTGAACATCGCGGCCGCTTTGCGCACGTCGGAGAGCGCCACGTCCTGCGGGGTGGTCACCAGGACGGCGCCGGTCAGGGGGATGACCTGCGACAGCGTGAGCTGCACGTCGCCCGTCCCAGGGGGCATGTCGATGAACAGATAGTCGAGCTGGCCCCACGCGACATCGCCCAGGAACTGTTTCATTGCGCCGTGCAGCATCGGGCCGCGCCAGATGACCGGCTGATCTTCCTTGAGGAAGAAAGCCATCGACATCAGCTTCAGACCGTTGGCCGGGACCGGAAGGATCGTCTTGCCCTGGATCTCGGGCTTCGCCTTGGTCCCCATCATCTGCACCAGGTTCGGGCCGTAAACGTCGGCGTCCAGCAGACCGACCGCCGCCCCGGCCCGGGCGAAGGAGAGCGCCAGGTTGACCGCGACGGTCGACTTGCCGACGCCGCCCTTCCCGGAGCCCACGGCGACCGTATTGGCCACCTCGGGGATCAAATCTCCCTGGGTCTCGATGCTTCGACGCACCTTCGCCCCCATCTTGATCGAGACGCTCTCCACGCCCGGCAGGCCGACCAGGGCGCCGCGCACGTCCTTTTCGATCTGCGCCTTGAGCGGGCAGCCAGGCGTCGTGAGATTCACCGTGAGCGACACGGCGCCGCCGTCGATCTTGAGGTCCTCGATCATCTTGAGAGTGACGATGTCGACGTGCAGCTCGGGATCCTTGACTCCCCGGAGCGCCTGCATCACGCCGGCTTCCTCGACCCGTGTCACTGACATCGGTCCGTCCCTTCGAGCCCCGCGCGCGCCCAGGGCTCGGCGAGCCCCGTGAGTCGTGGAGAGACGCCTCCCATGCCGAAAATCAGGACATGGAAGCAATCGCCCATCCGGCCGGGAAGGATCAACTCTTTGAGCGCCTCCCGCTCCCGGATCCTCTCGATCCGCGCCGGCGCGCCCTCCGGCCCCGGCCGCGCCTCGGCTCCTTCCGAATCCCCGAGATGGTCGAGGGCCCCGAGGGCCAGCAGAAAGCGCCCCTGGGTGACCCGGCCGAGGGCCCGCGCTCCCGCCTTCTCGGCGGCCCGGGTCACGGCGGTGAAATCAACATGCGCCGTGAGGTCCTGATCCCCGGGTCTGTCAAGAGTATTGTCGTGCACCCGGTGACGATGATAGGCCCGGAGCGTGCCGGAACGGCGCATCGGATGATAGAGGTGATTCGCCTCGTCGCCGTAGTCGACCACGAGCGCGTAGCCTCGATCGAGCCGGCCCAGCGCCGCGGCGAGGAAGCGGGGCGCCTCCAGGTTCAGGTCGACCTCCTGCCCCTCCTGGAGCTGGATGCCAGCCTCGTCGAGGAAGCGGAGGACCGCCGGATCGGAGCTCGGGCGGAGGATCTCTTCCAAACCGCCCCGGCCCGCTGTGACATGGATCTCGCGCGGTCCGTCCGCGGTGCCGATGACGCGATGCACCGGGAAGGCATCGAGCACCTCGTTGGCGAACAGGCCGCCGATGAACGGCGCCTGCCCCTCGAAGTCCTCCTGCGACCACCAGGCGACCGCGGGCCCCTCCCACCTGGAGAGGCGCGCCTGCTGCCGGGCGCGGAGCGCCGCGCTGGGCTCGACGAGACGATAGCGGAGCGCCCGGGCGAAGTCACGGTCGGCGGCGGCACCGGCGAGGAAATCGCAGGCGAAGATCCCCTCGCCGGGGCCGAACTCGACGAAAAGGAAAGGATCAGACGAACCGGCAAGCCGCCACATCTCCGCCGCCTGGCGGGCAATCAGGGCACCGAACAGACGATGCAGCGAGCTGCTGGTCACATAGTCGCGGCCCCCGCCACCCCCGAGGCCCCGGCTGTAGTAGCCGTGGCGCGGATGGTAGAGGGCCATCTCCATGAAGCGGGCGAAGGGCAGGGGCCCGCGGGCTTCGATCTCGGCGACGATCTCGGCCTGCAGTGCCTCGGACGCGTCAGGCATGGCGCCTCACCGCGCGGCGCCAACCGGCTCCGGGCGCCCGGCGCCGGCAGGCCTGCGGGCGCGAGCCCGCTCATCCAGGAGGCGCTGCACCCTCATGATCCCTTCGATCAGCGCCTCGGGCCGGGGGGGACAGCCCGGGATGTAGACGTCCACCGGGATGATCTCATCGACCCCCTGGGTCACCGAATAGGAGCGGAACATCCCACCCGAGGAGGCGCACGCCCCCATGGCAATGACCCACTTAGGCTCCGGCATCTGGTCGAAAATCCGCTTCACGGCCGGGGCCATCTTCTTGGTCACCGTCCCGGCGACGATCATGAGATCGGCCTGGCGGGGCGAGAAACGCAGCGCTTCCGCCCCGAAACGCGCCACATCGTAGCGGGGCGCCACCATCGCCATCAACTCGATGGCGCAGCATGCCAGCCCCATCGGCATTGGCCAGAGGGAATTCTTGCGCCCCCAGGCGACATACTCGGCCAGCCGCGTGGTCATGACCCACTGGTCGAAGGTCCGATCCTCGCCCGCCCCGTCGATCGACCCGTGCAGCGTCTCGCTCATCGAACCACCCCGCTCTGCGCGGCCACCGGCGTCTCCTGATGTCCCTCGGCGCGCGTCAGGCGCGCCCACTTCTTGATCGGATCGGGCCGCACTCCACCCATCGCGAGCAGCTTTTCCTTGGGGAAGATCATCTCGGCGCGACTCAGGCCGATCGTCGTTGACTCCTTGGTCAGGAAGATCGCCTGCTCCGGGCAGACTTCCTCGCAGTAGCCGCACATGATGCAGCGCAGCATGTTGATATTGAAGATCTTCGGCCCCTTCTCGACCCCGGTCGTGATCTCCTGCGCTTCGATTTCGATCGCCTTGGGCGGGCAGACATATTCGCACAGGAAGCAGGCCACGCATTTCACCCGCCCGCCGTCATCCTTGACCAGGGCCGGCAGGCCGCGATAGTTCTCGGGAAGCTGCCAAGTCTGTTCGGGATACTGCATCGTCACCTTGGGGCGGAAGATATGTCGCAGGGTGATCCACATTCCCTTCAGGATCGACGTCAGGTAGGTTGCCGAGAGCGGCCTGCGGCTCCGCGGTCGAGTCACCTGCTTTCCGATCAGTGGCATGGCGTGCCCTCGACCGCGGCCTGACGATGGCGCCGGATGGCCTCCTTGAGAGCCTGCTCGGCGAGAACCGAGCAGCCGATCTTCGACTCGGGGAGCCCTCCGAGGGCCAGGATCACCTCGCGATTCGTCATCGCCTCGACTTCGTCCAGGCGCCGGCCGCGCACCAGGAGGGTCGTCATGCTGCCGACCGCGATCGCGGCGGTGCAGCCGAAGCTCTTGAAGCGGGCCTCCACCACGGTGCCCGCCTCGATCTTCAGGCTAATCTTGAGCACGTCGCCGGTCGCCGGGTCCCCGACCTGGGCGGTGGCGCTGCTGTCCTGGAACTCCCCGACGTTTCTCGGGTTGCGGTAGTGATCCAGAACGATTTCATTGTAACCGGAATGCGCACCGTGCACGATCCCTCCCGGGCCCCCGGTATGCCGGGCGGAACGGCCCCGGGACCGCGGCTGGCTGGCCTTTTCACGAAGCCGGACCACAGCGATCCTATATCATCCCCGGGGTCCCGCGCACAACGGCATCAAGGCGCGCTCCCGGCCACCCCGGCATCGCAGGAGGCCAGCGCCAGCCGGGCCGCCTCCTTGATCTCGGGATCGGTGGCGGATTCGATCGCCTCCCCGAGGGCGCGCCTCCCCTCCGGCGCCCGCAGCCGGGCCAGACCACGCAGCGCATTCATGGCCCGTTCACGCCGCTCACCGGCCGTAGCCGGGTCGGCGGGCCCGATCGAGTCCTTCAGGAGATCGACAAGGATCGACGCCCCGCCCGGATCGTGGAGCTGCGCCAGCGCCAGGGCGGCGTTCCACCGGACGTCGGTCTCCGGATCCTCGAGGGCACCACGCAGAAGGGCGATCGAGTTGCGGTCCTCGAGGTGACCGAGAGCAAAGAGCGCCATCTTGCGCACCCCGCCGTCCGGGTCCTGAACCGCCCGGCGCAGGTCGGGCAGGGCGGAGCGCTCTCCGATCCGCATCAGGCCGTAGCAGGAGAACAGGCGGGTTTCGGCATCCTGGTCCGCGAGCCCCTCACGCAGCGGTTCGACAGCCCGGGGATCGCCCGCGTGTCCGAGCGCCAGGGCCAGGTAACGCCGCAGCTTCAGGTCGCCCCGGGCACCCGCCTCGCGGAAGGCCATGACCAGATCGGGCAGGATCGTCCGGAGCTCACGGGCATCCTCGCCGCGCATCAGGAGCGACAGATCGTAGCCCGACTGCCAGCGCTTCACGTCACCGACGTAGCGCGCCATGAATCCCTCGTAGCTCCGCAGAGAGCGCAGCGTCGAGGCCGTGTCGGGGCGGTGCCGCCTCATGACCTGAAGCCCGAAAAAGATGCTCACCAGCACGAACACCAGCGACAACGGCACCAGGAAGAACTGCAGAACGACCTTCCAGTCGCTGCGCTCCTCAATCTCGGCGCCGGAGGGCGGTCTGGGTGGCGGGGTGCCTCCGGAGAGTCGGGGCGGATCGGACATTGTCACCTCAGACGGCGCGCGACAGGCGGTCGACCGCCTCCGCGATGTGCAGATCGAAGGAACCATGAGACGGATTCGGTCGGAAGCCCCGGTGCTGCGTGTTGCAGGCATAGCAGATGGTCACGCTCCCGAGCAGATAATAGAGAGCGAAATCAATGAGCGTCGCGGCGAGCAGGCTCAGGCCCCAGGTCGGGATGCTCAGCAGGGCGGCGACGGCGAACACGGCCAATCCTAGCTTTCGGTTGAAGTCCTTCTGCGAATAAAGCTGGTCCCGGCCGCAGTGGAGGCAATGGGAGACGATCCCGGCAGCCATGGTCTCCGGATCGATCCGCAGCGGCTGCCGCCGGCCGCAGCCAGGGCAGTCGATGCCGTCCGCCGGGCCGTCGACTAAATGATAGATCGCCCGCGTGCACTCGGCGCAGACCCAGGCCACCGTAAGGCGCCGCGAGGGGGATCCGCTCACATCGGCCCCGCGCCGGTGACCGCGAGGTAGCGCGCCAAAAGCTCACCGATCAGCACGAACACGACCGCGATGTAGAGGATCCCGGTGGCCGATTGCGTCGACTTGATGCGCGCTGTCTCGTGAACCATGTAGGCGAAGGCGGCCGGGGCCACGATCCCGAAAAAGACGCGCTGCCAGAAGAAGAAGCCGCGATGCACGGTGACCTCGACGAGCATGGCGCCGAGGCCCGCGGCCGAGGTCGTCCCCGCGAGCACGAGCCCGCCGGCGCACAGAACCACCCGCACCAGGATGGCGCCCGCCAGGACGACCGAGAAGCGCACCAGATGACTGACGGCAAGACGTGGCCGGACCAGGTACCAGTGTCCGAGGATCATGGCGACGATCACGGCCCCGAGAAGCCCCGCCGCTGCCAGGGCTTCGGCGGCGTAGATCCACCCCGGCCCGCCGGGACGCGCCGTCTGCCAGCCATCGGCAGCGGCCGCGAGCAGGGCCACCGCCGTCGCGAGCCGGAGGAGTCCACGGGCCTGCCGCAGCCCCGGCAGATAGAGGGTCGCGATGTAGGCGACCACGAGAGCCATCGAGGCAAGTCCCGCAACGCTCGCCACCCGCGCGGCGCCGCCCGCCTCGGCCGGCGTCGTCCCGCCGCGCAGCGCCCAGGCCAGACCGAGGAATACGAGGGCGAGCGAGGCGTTGAACGCGAAGAAGAAGCGCCGCAACTCCTGGAAAGGCGGCAGCAGCAGAGCGACGAGGATCCCGCCCGCTGCGCTCGTGCAGAAACCGGTCGCGATGCTGACTCCCGACGACACGCTGACCTCCGGGGGAGGTGGAAGGATAGCACATCGGCGGGATGCAGTTCGGTGGCCCGGACGGGCTAGCCGCCGATCTGCCACATCTTTCGCGGCAGCCGGTCGCGGTAGTACTCGTGCAGGTCGAGGCATCCGCCGCGCTCCTTGGCGGCCACGTCCGCGACGAGCGCCTGGGCGATCGCCGCGTCGCTCCCGTCACCGCGAAGGATCGGCCTGAGATCGGTCTCGCGCCGGGCGAACAGGCAGTTGCGCACCATTCCGTCGGCGGTCAGCCGGATCCGATCGCACTCCCCGCAGAACGGCTCGGTGACGGGGTTGATGAAGCCGAGATCGCCGACGCCGTCCGCGAAGCGCCATACCGTCGCCGGAGCCGAGGACCGGCCCCGGCCGGCCGGCAGGAGCGGATGGACCGCTTCGATCCGCTGCCGTACCTCGCGACCCGGCACCAGGCGCGCCGCCTCGAATGCCTCACCTCCTCCGAGGGGCATCAGCTCGATGAAGCGCACCTGGTAAGGACGACGCCGCGCCAGCTCCGCAAAGTCCAGGATCTCGTGATCGTTGACGCCGCGGACCAGGACCACGTTGACCTTGATCGGTATGGCGCCCAGCCTCTCCAGCTCGCCGAGTCCCTCGAGGACGAGGCCGAGGGCGTCACGGCGGCTCGCGGCCGCGAACGTCCTCCGGTCGAGCGAATCGATGTGGACGTTGAAGCGACGCACGCCCGCGTCCCGCAGGGGCGCGGCCAGGGCCTTCAGCAGCAGCCCGTTCGTGGTCACGGTCAGATCGTCGATGCCGTCGATCCGGGCCAGCATCCGCGCCAGCACGGGCAGGTCGTTCCGGAGCAGCGGCTCGCCTCCCGTCAGGCGGACTTCGCGCACACCGAGCCCGGCCATGACCCTGACGACGCGCTCGATCTCCTCGAAACTGAGAATGCGTTTCTTGTCGAACCAGGCGATCGGTCCGGCCGGCATGCAATAGAGGCAGCGGAGATTGCAGCGATCGGTGACCGAAACGCGCAGGCTGCGCACCACGCGGCCGTGGCGATCCGCGAGTCGGCTCTTCGGGGCCTGCGTGGCGCTCGGATCTGCTTCCATGCCCTGAGGATTATACGCGGTCGGGGACCGGGCCGAGCTCAGGGATTCGGCGGATCGGCGTCTCCCCCGAGCTCGTCTTTCTTGGGCCGCAACAGAAGCCGGTCGACGACCTTGCCCCCGATCAGGTGCTCGCGGACGATCTGGGCGACGTCCTGCGGCTTCACCCCGGCGTAGACCACACCTTCGGGATAGACGATGACGTTCGGGCCCTGGCTGCACAAGCCGAAACAGACGCAGGGCGTCTCTTTGATCCCGGTGAGCAGGCCCTGGCGGACGAATTCCTTGTGGAACTCCTGGCGGACGCGGCTGGAGTTGCGTTCATTGCCGCAGCGCGGCCCGATGCAGATCAGCACGTGCTTCTTGAAGGGAAGGTTCACTGGGAGTGCTCCTGGGCCTCCGGGGCTCGCCGGGCCGAGGCCCGGGGGTCCGACTACTCCACCTCCAGGATGGCCTGGAGCTGCAGGCAGGCATTCAGCGGCAACTCGGCCGCGCCCAGGATGATCCGGGCATGCCTTCCCCGATCGCCGTAGAGTTTGACGAAGACGTCGGAGGCGCCTTCCATCACGTCAAAAGCATCCAGGAACCCGGGCGCCGCCACCACGTGGCCGACGACATGCACCACGCGACGGACCCGATCGAGATCCTCGACCGCCTGCTTGGCGGTCGCGAGCACGCCGAGCGCCGCCAGTCGCGCCGCCTCGACCCCTTGCTCGACGGTCACCTCACGGCCGATCGTGCCGAGGTGTTTGAGCTTGCCGTTCTCCTTGGGAAGCTTGCCGGAAATGAACAGCAGATTGCCGCTGCGCACACTCTGCACGTAAGACCCGAGCGGCTTCCCGACTTCGGGCAGGTGCCAACCTAGGGCTTCAAGGTTTTTCTCCACCTCTCCAGGCATCGCGGACCCTCCCGGCGCCGTGGTTCCTGTCGCGGCTGAGCCGCGATCGCGCGCCGCACGGATCAAATATTAGCATCGCAACGCGTTCTGTCCAGGAAAATTGCTTTTGACTTGGCGGACGAGCGTGGACTAAGATGCGCCGATGGACCGGGCCGCGAGCGTCAGGCGACGATGCATGCCGTCGGTGTGATCCCGGCCCGGTTCCAGTCATTCCGCTTCCCAGGAAAACCTCTCGCTCTCATCGCCGGCAAATCGCTGGTGGAGCGGGTGTATGAGCGGGCCCGCGACGCGCGCCGACTGCAGCGTCTGCTTGTCGCCACGGACGACGATCGGATCGTCACCGCGGTGCGCGCCTTCGGCGGCGAGGCCGTGCTCACCTCCTCCGAGCATGCTTCGGGGACCGACCGCCTTGCGGAGGTGGCGCGGAGCGTTCCGGCCGAGATCTACGTCAACATTCAGGGGGACGAGCCGCTGCTCGACGCGCGTGATGTCGACGCCCTGATCGAGGGCCTCGAGTCCGATCCTGCGATCGACATGACGACCCTGTGCGAGGCGCTCCCCGACGCGCGCGCCGCCTCCGATCCGAACGTCGTCAAGGTCGTCTGCGACGACCGGGGTCGGGCGCTTTACTTCTCGCGCAGCCCGATCCCGCATGTCCGCGACGACTCTCGCCCGCCGCGCGCCTCGACGAGCGGGCCTTGGCTGCGGCACGTCGGCCTGTACGCCTACCGCAGCGGCTTCCTGAGCGACTTCGCCACGTGGCCCCCGGGCGCCCTGGAACGCCTGGAGGGACTCGAGCAGCTTCGGGCTCTGGAGCGGGGACGCACGATCCGCGTTCTCCCGGCCCGCGGACGTTACCTGGGGGTGGACCGGCCGGAGGATGTGGACGCGGTGGAACGGGCGCTGCGCATCGGTCCCTGAGGAGGAGAGCAGCGTGCCGACCAAGTACATCTTCATCACCGGCGGGGTGGTCTCGTCGCTCGGCAAGGGGCTCGCGGCCGCTTCGATCGGGCGCCTCCTCGAAGCACGCGGCTTCTCGGTGACCCTGCAGAAGCTCGATCCATATCTAAACGTCGACCCCGGCACCATGAGCCCCTACCAGCACGGCGAGGTCTACGTGACCGAGGACGGGGTGGAGACCGACCTCGACCTGGGCCACTACGAGCGCTACACCTCGACGGTCACCTCCCGCGATCACAACCTGACGAGCGGCCGCGTCTATGAGCAGGTCATCGCCAAGGAGCGGCGCGGGGACTATCTCGGCGGCACGGTCCAGGTCATCCCCCATGTCACCGACGAGATCAAGGCGGCGATCCGGAAAATCTCCTCGGGGATCGACATTCAGATCGTCGAGGTGGGCGGCACGGTCGGAGACATCGAGTCGCTGCCATTCCTCGAGGCGATTCGGCAGTTTCGCCTGGAGGTGGGCCGAGCGGACGCGTTGTTCGTGCACCTGACCCTGGTCCCCTACATCAGCGCGGCCGGCGAGCTGAAGACCAAGCCGACTCAGCACTCGGTGCGCGACCTGCGCGCCATCGGCATCCAGCCCGACGTCCTGCTCTGCCGCACCGACCGCTTCATCCCGATCGAGATCAAGAAGAAGATCGCCCTGTTCTGCAACGTCCCCGAAGAGGCGGTGATCACCGCCAAGGACGTGGAGACGATCTACGAAGTCCCGCTCGTCCTCGCCAAGGAGGGACTCGACGCCATCCTGCTGAAGCTGCTCGACCTCCCATACCGCGACAAGAACATGGACGACTGGGTTCAGATGGTGCAGCGGGTCAAGCACCCCAAGGACGGAGAGGTCACGGTCGGGATCGTCGGCAAGTATGTGAGCTACGAGGAGTCGTACAAGAGCCTCAATGAGGCCCTCACCCACGGCGGCATCGCCAACGATGTGCGCGTCCGGCTGCGCTGGATCGAGGCCGACAACCTCGGAGAGGGCAAGCTCGAAGAGGCGATGGCCGCCTGCCACGGAGTCCTGGTTCCGGGGGGATTCGGCATTCGCGGGGTGGCCGGGATGCTGGAGGCCATCCGGCACGCGCGCGAGCGCCGCATTCCGTTTTTCGGCATCTGTCTCGGACTGCAGTGCGCCATCATCGAGTTCGCGCACAATGTCTGCGGCCTGAAGGATGCCGACTCCTCGGAGTTCAATCCCTCGACGCCGCACCCGGTGATCTACAAGCTCAAGGAGCTCGAGGGCGTCGAGCGGATGGGCGGCAACATGCGCCTCGGCAAGTGGCCCTGCCTGCTGACGCCGGACAGTCTCGCGCAGCGCGCCTACGGGCGCACTGAGATCAGCGAGCGCCACCGGCATCGTTACGAGGTCAACCGCACCTACCTCGACGACATGGTGCGGCGCGGCCTGCAGGTCACCGGCGAGACGCCCGATCACCGGTTCGTGGAGATCATCGAGATCGCGGATCACCCGTACTTTCTATCCTGTCAGTTCCATCCCGAGTTCAAGTCGAAGCCGCTACAGCCGCACCCGCTCTTCCGGAGCTTCATCGATGCCTGCAAGCGATTCCGCCAAACCCAGCGCTGATGTCCGCCGCACGCGGCGGGTGGAGATCGGCCGCGGCCTGGCGGCGGGCGGCGGCGCGCCACTCCTGTTCATCGCCGGCCCCTGCGTCATCGAGAGTGAGGTACATGCCCTGAAGATGGCCCGGGCGCTGGCCGACCTGACCCGCCGGCTCGGCGTCCCTTACGTATTCAAGGCCTCGTTCGACAAAGCCAACCGGAGCTCGGTCACTTCCTTCCGCGGACCGGGCCTCGACGAAGGGCTGCGAATCCTCGCCGCCGTCAAGGAGCAGGTCGGCGTCCCGGTGTTGACCGACATCCACGAGCCGGCGCAGGCGGAGGCCGCCGCCAGGGTGATCGACATCCTCCAGATCCCCGCCTTCCTCTGCCGCCAGACCGACCTCCTGATCGCGGCCGGAAAGACCGGGCGCCCGGTGAACATCAAGAAGGGGCAGTTCCTGGCGCCCTGGGAGATTCGCAACGGGATCGACAAGGTCCGCTCCACCGGCAACGAGAATGTGCTGGTGACGGAGCGGGGCACGACGTTCGGCTACCAGAATCTCGTGGTCGATTTCCGCGGGCTCGTGGCAATGCGTGGTCTCGGCTATCCCGTGGTCATGGACGCCACCCACGCCGTCCAGCTTCCCGGGGGCCTGGGAGACCGCTCGGGCGGCGAGGCGGCTTATATACCCTTCCTCGCGCGGGCAGCGGCGGCCGTCGGGATCGACGCCCTGTTCTGCGAAGTTCATGACGACCCGGCCTCGGCCAGAAGCGATGGGCCGAACGCCCTGGCGCTGTCCCTCGTCGAGCCCCTCCTGAAGTCGGTGCTGGCGATCGACGCCCTGGCGCGGCAGGCCTGATGGCGCGCGACATCGCTCGCCAGGTTCTGGAGCTCGAGGCCCGCGCCATCCTCAACCTGATCCCGCGGCTCCACGACGGCTTCGACGAAGCGATCGAGCTCCTGTTCGCCAGCAAGGGGCGCGTCGTCGTGACCGGGATGGGCAAGTCGGGCCTCATCGGCGAGAAGGTGGCGGCGACCTTCAGCAGCACCGGCACCCCGTCCCTCTTCCTCCATCCGGCCGAGGCGGTCCACGGTGACATCGGCATGGTGGTCTCCGGGGACATCGTGCTGGCGATCTCCTACAGCGGCGAGACCACCGAGATCCTGGCGCTTCTCGAGCTCCTGAAGCGGATCGGAGTCACCTTGATCGCCCTCACCGGCAGCCCTGGCTCGACGCTCGCGCGGCACGCCAGGGTCCACCTGGACGTGAGCATCGAGAAGGAGGCCTCCCCGCTCGAGCTGGTGCCGACCGCCAGCACGACCGCCGCTCTGGCCATGGGTGATGCCCTGGCGATGGCGCTGGTGGAGCGCCGCGGATTCACCGTCCACGACTTCGCCCGCAATCATCCCGGGGGACCGCTCGGTCGCAAGCTCCTGACCGTCGGACACCTGATGCACAGCGGTGACTCGGCCCCGAGCGTCCGGGTCGGGACCCCGATGCAGGACGCCATCCGCGTCATCAGCGAGAAGAAGCTGGGGATGACCTGCGTGGTCGGGCCGGATGGCACTCTCGCGGGAGTTCTGACCGACGGGGACTTGCGGCGGATCTTGAGCCGGGGCGAGGATCTTCTCTCGATGAAAGTGGAGGACGGGATGGCGCGATCTCCGGTGACCATCGGCCGCGAGGAGCTCGCGGCCCGGGGTCTCAGCCTTCTGGAGAGCCGCAAGATCACGTCGCTGGTGGTGGTCGACGCCGCACGCCGGGTCGAAGGAGTCCTGCACATTCACGATCTCTGGCGCACCCAGCTGTTCTAGGAGCCCGTTCGGGAGGGATCGCGCCGTGATCTGCCGCACCCCACTCGCTCCGCGCGCCCGCCGCGTCGCTCTCGTCCTGATGGACGTGGACGGAGTCATGACCGACGGCCGATTGGTCCTGCTCGGCTCCGACCGCGAGGCCAAGGCCTTCGACGCCAAGGATGGGGTCGGGGTCTGGCTCGCCCGGCGCGCGGGCCTCCGGACCGGGCTCATCTCGGGACGCGGCAGCGCAGCCGTCCTGCGGCGCGCCAACGAGCTCGGGATGGATGAGGTGCACTTGAAGGTCGAGGACAAGCTCGGCGCCTACCGGCGCATCCTGAAGCGACGCGGACTGACCGACGCGGAGGTCTGTTACATCGGCGACGATCTGGTCGATCTGCCGATCCTTGAGCAGGTCGGCATGTCGGTGGCGGTCGCCGACGCGCATCCCGAGGTCCTCCGGCGGACCCGATTCATCACGCGGGCGCGCGGCGGGCGGGGAGCGGTGCGCGAGGTGATCGACGCGATCCTCAGGGCGCAGGGAAAGTGGACCACCATTATGGGCTGGTTCACAGGAGCGGAGGAGGCCAAGGTGCGGACCACCCTCCCGGCTCCGCGGAGGCCGCGGTCATGAACATTCTCATCTATGTTCTGGGGTGCTTGTTTCTGATCGCCCTGTTCGGCGTGGTGGTTTACAACGGGACCAGCACGTCGGTGAGCCTGATCTTCTGGGAGCTCGGCCCCGCGCCTCTCGGCGCGGTCATCGCCGCCGCCGCCGTATTCGGCCTCACCGTCGCCTGCGCGATCGGCGTCCTCGACGGCATCAAAATCCGGATCGCCAACCGGCAATTGCGGCGCCAGCTTCGCCGGCTCGAGGAGGAATCCGATGCGCTGCGGCTGCGCCTCGCGGGCCAAGGCCAGCAAGACTACCTACGGAAGTGGCCGTCCGGGGGTCCCCCATCGCCTCCCCCGGAGCCCGGATCGGCGGACTGACCCGGCGGGATCGGCGTGTCCATGAGGTTGCTATTGGCCGCGCTCTGGACCAGAATCGCGCTGTCGTAAATCCTCGTGACCGGGCCAGCGGCCGTGCTGTAGGTGACCATCGCCGTCCTGCCATTCAGGACCAGGTTCGGCTGCCGGCTGTCCAGCGTGGGGTCGCTCAGCAGGACCGGCCGTGACCATTGACCATTCACGAGCGTGCTGAAGAAAATCCTGGCCACCTGCCCGACCTGGCACCAGACGAGGTAGGGCCTGCCATCGAGGGCGAAGGCGACGGACGGGTCGACCTCGTCCGCGTAGTACGCTCCGGGATCCGCGACGATGGGAGCGGGTGCCGTCCAGCTTCTGCCACTCCAGTAGGCGTAGCCGATCCGCCATTGGTTCCCGATGTTCATCGACCAGAATGCCCAGGGGGCGCCCGTGGCGGGGTTGAGCCGAAGCGTCGGCGCCCGATCCCCGCGGTTGTCGCCGAGGGGGTTCAGCAGCAACTCCAACGGCACCCCCGGCCGGACCTGCTGCCAGATCACCCGCCCGCGGCCCCGCCCGCGCGTCAGCACGACGAGACGGCGGAACTGCCCCTGCGCGTCCAACAGAACGGACACCTCCGCCAGGGCCAGCCCCGGCACGAGGAGGAGTGCGAGAGTGAGAGCGGTGAGGCGCGCCGTGCGGTTCCTGTTCATGCAACGACCCTGCCCTTCCCCTGCTCGATGAACTGATCGAACTTCTCCACTTCGATGAACTGGCGGTCGAGCTGCGAGCGGAGGAACTTGAGGCGCCCGAAGTAAACTTTTTCCTGGATCTGGTTGCCGGAGGAGCGCGCCATGTCCCACATGTGGTAGGCGGTCTTGAAAAGGATGTCGATGTAGCGTTCTTCCCCGCCGTGCGCCATGAGCTCCGCCTCTTCGAAGTAGTCCCGGGCCTTCTTCGAATCCTCCTTCATCAGATGGACCTGGCCCAGATAGAGCAGGGCGTAGGCGGAGCAGCGCCGGTAGCCCTCTTTGGTCGAGGCCTGCAAAGCTTCCTTCAGCTCCCGCAGCCCGCGATCCACCTTGCCGAGCATCGCGTGGCAGAAACCGATGTTGATGCGCATCAACGTCAGATCGTGGCGGCTGGCCCGACCTTCGAGCAGCCCGCGGGCCTCGCGAAAGCTCTCCATCGCGCGCGCATAGTCGCCCTGGGCGAAGTGGGTGCGGGCGATGCAATGCAGAGAGTAGCCCTGGTACTCCGGATTGTCGATGTCGCGCGCGATCGCCAGGCATTTCTCGGCCTCGACGAGCGCCAGGTACTTGTCCCCCTTCTCGTCGTGGGTGGCCGCCAGGCAGAGGAGCACCAGCGACATGGTGGCCGGCGACACCTCCCGGTAGCGCCTGAGAACCAGGCGCAACTCGGTCTCCGCCAGGCTGATCTTGCCGAGTCGCAGCAAAGTCCGCGCGAGGTTGTAGCGGGCGCGGGCGAGGGTGTCGGGATCGACAGCACCCTCGAGACCCTCCTCGAGGCGCGCGAGGGCGGTCTCGTAAAGCGCATAGGCCCGGGCGAAGTTCCCCTGCTCACTCTCGCGAGCGGCCTCCGCCTTCATCGTCTCGTAGGTGGCCTCGGGCGGGGGTTGCACCGTCTCGACGTGTTCCAGATCGAGGAGATCCGAGAAGTTTTGTATCGGGACATTGAAGATATTCGCGAGCAGACACAGCTTGTCGAAGGAGGGATAACACCTGCCCCTCTCGTAACGGGAGAGCTGGGAATTGTCGATCTCCCCCCCTCCCGATTTCGCCTTGTCCTCGACCCGCCTCAACGAGAGCCCATAGCCGATGCGCAGGCGACGAAGGTAGTTGCCCAACCTGGCGCTACCCCGCAACTCTTGTTCCATGTGCCGCGTCCCCCCTCGTGATCGGTTCCGTGACCGGGTCATGGGGTGGAAGGTGCCCCAATCCCTCGCCGTCGTCCCGCACCCCTCGGCGGCGCCTGTCAGCCACCGAGAGTAAGTATCAGAAGAGTACGAGGATCCGACGTCTGAGGCAACCATGCCGTGAAGGAAATGTTCTGTCAAGAAAGGAATGTAATTGGGGCGCGGTTTGGATGCAGCGGGTCCCAACTGACGTTTCTTCAGGCAATTGACCACTTGGAAGCCCGGAACGCGAGGCAGGACCGCGCTTGACAAACCGGCGGCCGACCCCTAACCTTCGCGACGTCTCTATGGAACCCTCCGGGCGAAAACGCGAAGGCATCCTGTCGACCACGACCTTTCCCAGCCTGATCTATTCCATCCTGAGCCAGAAGGAGACGGGGGTCCTCACCCTGACCGAGGAGAACGCCGAGAAGTCGATCTACATCCAGGCGGGGCGCCCCGTCTTCGCCGTCTCGAACGATAGAGACGATCGTCTCGGGCAGATCTTCTTCAAGGCGGGTCTCGTTCCACTGGAGAACCTCCTCGCCGCCCTGGAAAAGTCATATAAGGTCAAGAAACGGGTCGGGACCGTCCTCGTGGAGATGGATCTCATCCAGCCGCATGATCTGGTCGAAGGCGTCCTGTCGCAGGTCCGCAACATCATCTGCAGTCTCTTTCTCTGGACGCGAGGCCGCTACCGCTATGTGCCCGGGCCGCTGCCGACCGAGGAGGTCATCACCCTCAAGCTGAGCGCCGGGAACATCATCCTCGAAGGGATTCGCCGGATCGAGAGCTGGGACCGGATCTGGGAGGCGATCGGGGGCCTCGACGCCGAGTACCAGACCGTCGAGGGGATCGCCAATCTCGCCAAAGACCTGCAGCTCTCCCTCGACGAGTGGACTCTCCTGTCGCATTGTGAGCAGCCGGTCAATCTGCGCGAGATCTGCCGGGGGTCGAATATGAAGGACTTCGAGATCTGCCGCCTGCTTTGGGCTTTTCTGACCTTGGGAGTGGTACAGCGCCTGTCAGCCCTGAGCTGACGCCCCGGGGTGTCCCATGGAGCCGAGCAGCGCCTCGACCGTGACGGCCGCGGTGCCGATCTTGCCGACCGCCACACCCGCCGCCTGGTTGGCAAGAATCGCTCCCTCCTCCATCGTCGCCCCCGCGGCCAGGGCCAGCGCGAGCGTCGCCACCACCGTGTCCCCCGCCCCGGTGACGTCGTAGACCTCGCGTGCCACCGTCGGGATCACGAGCGGTGCGGTGTTCTCACCCACCAGGAGCATCCCCCGCTCGCCCCGGGTGACCAGCAGGTACGGACATCCGAGCCTGGCGCGCAGCTCGCGGCTGATCGCTTCGAGCTCGTGATCCGTGCGCGCGCCGCGCCCCGCCGCCTCGGTCGCCTCCCGCGCGTTCGGAGTGACGACGGTCGCCGGCCGGTAATGGTCGAACAGGCGGACTTTGGGATCGATCACGATCGGCAGGCCCCGGCGCGCCGCCTCGGGAAGAAGCGCTCTCAGCAGCTCGGGCGAGATGGCCCCCTTGTCGTAGTCGGAGACGATGACGGCGTGACTCCCATCGAGAAGGGCCAGGGCCCGCCGCGACAGCTGCGCCTCGATCTTCGGCCCGAGGGGGCCGTCCTCCTCGCGGTCGACGCGCACGACGTGCTGATGGTGCGCCACCACCCTCATCTTGACGGTCGTCGGGCGGCCGGGAACCAGCACCACCCCATCGCTCGCGATCCCCGCCTCCCGGCAGAGCCGTTCCAGGTGCTCGCCGTCGCGATCGTCGCCGCGCACGCCCACCGGAACCGCCCGGCCTCCCAGCGCGATCACATTGCGCGCCACGTTTCCGGCACCGCCCAGCAGATGGCTCTCGCGTTCCATGCGCACGACCGGCACGGGGGCTTCGGGAGAGATGCGCGTCACGGTTCCCCAGACGAACTGATCCAGCATCAGATCGCCCAGGACGAGCAGGGAGACCCGCTGGAAGCCGGAGGCGATGGCGGAGGCGCGCGCGGAGTCGAGGCGGGGCATCGGGGGGGTCGCGGCGCTCAGGGGCCGACCTCGCCTTCGTCGACCGCCTCGTCGACCAGCATGATCGGGATATCGTCGACCACTGGGTATCGCAGGCGGCAGGAGCGGCAGACCAGGCCCGTTCCATCGGCCGTCGGCTCCACCGCGGTCTTGCAGCGAGGACAGGCCAGGATTTCCAGAAGCTTCGGATCGAGCGCCACGAGGAACTCCGGAAGGAACGCGTGCTTTATAGCATCGCCCCGAAAGCGATGTCAAATGCGGCAGAGGGCCGGGTCATTCACCTGCGCGACACGGTTCGGACGTTGCGGCAAGGGACGAGCGGTTGTAAGATGCGGTTCCCGATGGCGCGCGCTCTCCGGCCGCTCACACCCCACGACCGCGTCCTGCTGATCCGGCTGGGCGCCGTTGGCGACGTCCTCAGGACGCTGCCGGCGCTCCACTTGCTGCGCGCGACCTGGCCCGATCTCCACCTCGCCTGGATCGTCGAGGAGCTGTCGCGGGAGCTGCTCGAGGGACATCCTGAGATCGACGAAGTGA
>JBGPLZ010000013.1:0-43272 GCA_041486695.1 Acidobacteriota bacterium
CCCCGATGTAGTTCATGATCTCCCGGCGGAAATCGTCCTTCCGATTTTCGGGGATGTCGATCTTGTCCTCGATCGATCGCATCAGACGCTCGTCCGGCTCCTCATCCTGCCCGGTGTACTTGTTCCGCACGCGCTCCTTCTGCGTGTAGGCCTTCACGTTGTCGATGTAGTTGCTGCACAGGCGCGCGATCGCCTCCTCGTCGGCCGAGATCGCCCGCTGCACCTCGTTCTTGGCCATATCCTCGTATTCCTGCTTCACCACGCCGAGCAGGTCACGGTAGCGCTTGCGCAGCTCCTCGGAGGTGATCAGGGAGTGGTGTCGCAGCCCCGACTCGAGCTCGTTGAGGACCATGAACGGGTTGATGCACCCCTCGCCCTTGTCGGAGACCAGCGCGTTGCTCACCTTGTCCTGGATGTAGCGGGGCGAGATCCCATCCATTCCTTCCCGCACCGCCTCTTTGCGCAGCTCCTTGACGTTGTCTTCGGTGAAGCCGGGGAGCGTCTTGCCGTTGTAGAGCCGCAGCTTCTGGAGCAGGGTGAGATCCGCCTTCTTGGGCTCCTCCAGCCGCGTCAGCACGGCCCACATGGCCGCCATCTCGAGCGTGTGCGGCGCGATGTGCTTGCCGCGGATGCGTGAAGGGTTGTAGTCCTTCTCGTAGATCTTGATCTCCTCGGACAGCTTGGTGATGTAGGGGATGTCGATCTTGACCGTCCGGTCGCGCAGGGCTTCCATGAACTCATTGTGCTGGAGCTTGCGGTATTCCGGCTCGTTGGTGTGGCCGAGGATGACCTCGTCGATGTCGGTCTGCGCGAACTTCTTCGGCTTGATCTTGTGCTCCTGGGAGGCCCCCAGCAAGTCGTAGAGGAAGGCCACGTCGAGCTTCAGGACCTCGATGAATTCGATGAGGCCACGGTTGGCGACGTTGAACTCACCGTCGAAATTGAAGGCCCGGGGATCCGAGTCGGAGCCGTACTCGGCGATCTTCCGGTAGTTGATGTCGCCGGTCAGCTCGGTGGAATCCTGATTCTTCTCGTCTTTGGGCTGGAACGTGCCGATCCCGACGCGATCTTTCTCCGAGAGGATCAACCGCCGCACGCGGACGTGCGAGACGATCTTGGTCCAGTCGCCGCCATAGCGCAGGTTCAGCTCCTTGTAGTTCTGGCGGCAGCAGGGACAGAGATCCCCTTCGATGAACACCCGCTCACTCTCCGGCCGGCCCTCGTTGAGCATCCGCAGGACCTCCGGACGCAGGTCCTCCGGAACGAGGTGCAGCGGTTCTTCGTGCATCGGGCAGGACATGACTTCGGGCGTCTGATCGGGCCTCTTCCGGCCGACCTCGCCGTCCATCACCCAGGCGAAGGTGTAGAGGGCGCCCTCCGGCGTCTTCGAATAGGTTTCCAGTCCCTTCTTGAGCTGCCGCGCGATCGTCGATTTCGACGAGCCGACCGGGCCGTGGAGGAGCAAGACGCGCTTTTCGGTGCCGTAGCGCTGCGCCGCCGACTTGAAGACGTTGACCAGCTTCATCAGCGGGATGTCGAGGCCGAACACGGCGTCCGACCCACCCCGCTCCTTGTCGTCGAAGAAGTTGAAGTGGACGATTTTCTTCTTGTATTCGAAGTATTCGCGCGTTCCCTTGGTGAGGATCATTTCGTACATCCTCTGGAACGCCGTGCGGGTCACTTTAGGATTATGGCGGACGATCTGAAGGTAATCCTCGAAGCTCCCTTCCCAATGCTGGTCGTGGAAGCCCCGCAGATCTTGAAGCCGTCCGATCAGGTTGACGATTTCCGGACCGGTCGGACCGCCCCCCGCGGGCTTCATGGGCTCTCGATTCACGTTGCCGGCGTTGGCGGAGGAGTGAAGCGTATCCTTCTGATAGGCCATGGTTTCCCCTACTCAGGACCACCTGGCCGGTAATATAAGGCCCAGTCAAGGATTTGTCAAAAGGATTTGACATTTTTCGTCGCCTCCTCCCCCGCCGCGGCGCGGCTTTGTTGACACCGCCGAGACGAAGCCGATAACATCCGGCAGGGCAGACGGAGGGGGGTTGTGGATCCTCAGGATCCGAAGCGTGCGGTCTATCAGGAGATCCGGACGATCCTGGCCGACCCGGCCCAGCGCGGGGGCCGGCTCCTCGAAACTCTCACGGCGTTCGGTGCCGGTCGCAACCTCGAGCCATTTCGCCTCGCCCTCCAATCTCTGATTCATCTGGATCGATCCGAAGCGCAGGCTCGCGGCCTGTTCGAGGCGATCGAACAGCATCGCGCCTCGCTCGAAGTGCGGCTCGGCCGGGACCCCGGTCTGTCGGTGGCGTCTCTGGATCTCCTGCACGATATCGAAGGGAGCCTGCGCGACCCGATCTTCCGCGAGGCGGTCCCGGCCGATCTGCCGGCCGGGACCGAATGGAAGGATCGATCACTTGCCGACCTCTTCGACGAGATCCTGGTGCGGGAGGTGCGCCGCGGCGAGCGCTTCGGCAGGCCGATGACGGTGGCCCTCCTCGGCCCGGACGGGCCGTCCGCGGGGGCTGGCGATCGGATGGAGACGGCGGCCGGAGTGCTGCGGGACCTCTGCCGCGATTGCGACCATGCGGCGCGCCTCCTCCCCGACGGCTTCGCGCTCGTGCTGCCCTGCACCGGCGGCGCAGGGGCCTTGCCGGCGGCCGAGCGGGTACGGCAGGCGCTCCGTGCTCCGACCGGAGTCTCCTGGAGCGCCGGGATCGCGTCCTGTCCAGATCTGGGCTGGGATGCGACGACCATCGCGAGCGGGGCGCGGCAGGCGCTCGCGGCGGCGCGGGACGCCGGCGGCGACGTCGTCCGGTTCTTCCGGCCGGAGCGCCGGGCGCACGTGAGGCGGCGTCCGGCCGGCGTGGCCCTCGCCGCGCTCCTGCGCTGGGATGGCGGCGAGGCTTCTGCCGAGGTCGAGGATCTCTCGCTCGGCGGTGCCCAATTGCGTGTCTCGGAGCGGATTGCTCCGGACGCCCGGGTCACTCTCGCGGTGCGCGAGACCTCGGTCAGACCCCACGATGCGATCCTGGCGTCGCGGGTGATCCGCACGGATGAGCTGTCCGGGCCGCCCGGCTCGCCGCGTTTCCGTCTCGGGGTCTCCTTCCTCGACATGCCCGGCGGCAGCATGCGCGTCGCGGCCCTCCTGGCCGACCTCGCGGTGGACGCTCCAGCCGTGAGGGGGAGCCGAACGTGATCACCCTCGAGGACGCCGCTCGCTACAAGGAAGAGCTGCTCGCGGTCCTCCAGGAGGATGCTCACAATGAGGAGCGCATCCTCAAGCGGCTCGACCAGATTCGCACCCAGAGCGGGCTTCAGGTTTACGCCGCCTTGCTCCTGATCGTCACGCACCTGGCCTTCGAGGAATCCGAGGCGCGCCGGCACTGGGAAGCGATCCTGAAGCACCGGCGCGCCCTGAGCAAGGCGCTGCAGCGCGAGGCCGGCTTGCGCGTGGCGACGCTGGACTACTTCGTCAACGTCAACCGGCAACTCACCAGCCCGAGGATCATCGATCTATCGATGGCCGATCGGCTCGAGCCGACCACCCCGATCGACGCCGCGACCGGCCTCTGGAACGCCCGCCATTTTCTCTCCGCCCTGCAGAAGGAAAGCCGGCGCGCCAAGCGCTACGGCCTCGACCTGTGCGTGCTCTATCTCGACATCGACGACTTTCGCCAGATCAACGAGCGCCATGGCGATCTGGTGGGCGACATTCTGCTGCGAGAGGTCGCCATTCTCCTCAAGAACAAGATCCGCGACATCGACATGGCGGCGCGCATGGCGGCGGAGGAGTTCGGCCTGATCCTGCCGGAGACCGAGCGGATGGGCGCGTTCCTGGTGGCCGAGCGAATCCGCAAGGAGGCGGAGCGCCATTTTCTTCGCCGCGACATCGACGGACGGCCGATCTCCATGACCGTGACGATCGGGGTCGCCAAATATCCCGAGGACGCGGTCACGGCCGACCGGCTGGTGCAGCGAGCCGAGGAGGCGCTGCATCAGGCGAAGGCGCGGGGCGGCAACACGGTCGGGGTCTACTACCGCGAGCGCCGCAATTTCATCCGGTTCGACGTGGCGCGGCGGCCGGTGAAGATTCGCGTCACCCCGGCAGGGGACGAGGCGGCCGCCGAGACTGGCCTCGCGCCGGAGCCGCGCAACATCAGCAAGAGCGGCCTGCTGTTCGACAGCGAGCGCGCCTACGGGATCGGGGAGGAGCTGATCATCGTCTGCCAGGACGGGCGCGACGGTGGACGCGTCACGCTGCGTGCGCGGGTGGTTCGAATCGAGGAGATCGAGGGGCAGCCGGGCCGTTACGAGGTCGGCGCGGCCTTCCTCCTGGATTGGGAACACCAGGAGGCCCAGGTGACCGAGTTCCTCCGCCGGGGCGGTCTGGCGGCGAGTGGGTGAGCCTTGTACCTCGGCATCGACACCTCGACCTCGCGCGGCAGCCTGGCCCTGGCGCGTCCCGGCGAGTTGGTCGCGGAGATTCCGCTCCTCGAGCGCTCGCAGCATGCCCGCGATCTCATGGAGCGGCTCCACGGTCTCCTCGAGGGGAACAACCTCCGGGCGTCCGACCTGCGCGGCGTCGGCGTTGCGGTCGGGCCGGGCTCGTTCACGGGGGTGAGGATCGGTATGGCGACCGCCAAGGGTCTGGCCTATGCCCTGCAGATCGCCGCCGCCGGGATCTCGACGCTGGAGGCGTTGGCGCGGGCGGCGCAGCGGACGCAGGGATGGACCAGGGGCGCGATCGGCGCCGCCCTCGAGGCGGGCAGGGGTGAGATCTACTGGGCGATCTTCAAGGCGGAGGCGGGGACGCTTTCCCGCCTCAGCGAAGATTGTTCCTGCCGCCCTCCGTCCGTGATCGAGGGGCTGCCCGAAAAGCTCCTGATCGCCGGGAACGCGGCCGGGAATCTCGGCCGCCTCGCCGAGCTGCGGCACGCGGTGCCCCCGACGGTCGTCGATCCCGCGCCCCTCCTGGCGGGGTCGATCGCCCTGTGGGTGGCGGCGACGATCCCTGGAGGAGCCAGCTACAGACCGGGAACACTCGGACCCAATTACGTCCGCCCGGCGGGCGCGGAGGCCCCACGACGACGGCCCTGAAGAGGCGAGGCGGGCATCGGGCCACCGACCCGCACACCGTAGACGCCATGACGCTCGAGGACATCCCGGCGGTGATGGAGATCGAGAGCCAGTCGTTCCCCACCCCCTGGAGCGCCTCGTCCTTCCGCTACGAGATCGTGGAAAACCCCTATGCAAGCCTGTTCGTCATCCGCGGTCCGGATCGCCGCGGAGTTCTCGCTTTCGCTTGTGTTTGGGTCATTGACGCAGAAATGAAGATCAATAACTTCGCGGTTCACCCCGCCTGGCGAAGCCGTGGCCTGGGAACCCAGATGATGCGGTTCCTGCTGGAGTTCGCGATTCGCCACGGCTGCCTCGAAGCGAGCCTCGAGGTCCGGCCGAGCAACACGGTCGCGCTCCGCTTGTATCGCGGCCTCGGGTTCCTTCCGGTCGGCCGCCGGCGGAATTACTATACCGACAGCCAGGAGGACGCCCTGGTGATGGCTTGCCCCCTGGTCGGGCGACCTAGGAGTGCTCCTGGGGCGTGAACCCTTGCAAGGGTCCGCCCATGGTGCTAAAATTTTTGTCTCAGATGGTGACCAGCGACCCGCTTGACCGAACGCCCCAACACAGCAGGAGGTTAGCCCGATGGTGCACGCCTACGAGGACCTGAAGAGGACCCTCGCGGAGAGGGATCATGATTATCGCAGGCTTCTGGCCGAGCATGCCACGTGCGAGAACCGGCTTCAGGAGCTCCAGGGCAAGGCCGCTCTGGAAGAGTCCGAGCGCCAGGAGACAGTCAATATCAAGAAGCACAAACTGTTGCTCAAAGACCAGATGGAGCAGATTCTCCGGGAGCACGCCGAGCGTGAAAGCGGCGCCGGCGTTCGTCAGTAGAAGCTCTTAGAGCCGTCGCGGGGGTTCGGCCTGGGGCGCAGGCTTGGCCGCGCGCCGGTCTGGAGGGGTGCCGTGGGCGACACCCCTTTTTTGTGGGAGGGCCGGGGTGCCGATCGCGGTTCAGGCAGTTCCGTTCCTGGTCGGGCTCTGTCTGCTAGCGGCGCTCCTCGGGGCTCTGGCCGGGCCATGGGGGGCCGCTCTGCCTGCCACCCTGGCGCTCTTCGTCCTTTATTTCTTTCGTGATCCCGAGCGTCGGCCCCCGGAGGGGGAGGGCTTGGTGGTGTCCCCGGCGGACGGGCGAGTCACCGCCGTGGACCATTCCCCGAAGGGATCGCGCCTGTCGATCTTCCTCTCGGCGTTCGACTGTCACATCAACCGCTCGCCGGTCGCCGGCCGGGTCGTCGAATCGCGGCACACACCGGGACGGTTTCACCCTGCCTGGCAGGGGCGGGCCAGCCACGAAAATGAGCGCAATCACCTTACGATCCAGACGCCCCGGGGTGAGTATGGCGTCACGCAGATCGCCGGGGTCTTGGCGCGCCGCATCGTCTGTATCAAGAGCCCGGGCGACTCGGTGGAGCGCGGAGAACGGATCGGGCTGATCCGCTTCGGGTCGCGCACCGACCTGCACCTGCCGGCGGGTGTGGAGCCTGTCGTGTCGATCGGCGCGCGGGTGCGGGGGGGGCTGACCATCGTCGCGCGCGAAAAGGCGGCCGAGCATCAGGCCGAAGCCAGGGCTCTGACCGGCGCGCACGCATGAAGGACCGAAAGCGGTTCCGCCGGGGCGCCTACATCATCCCCAGCCTGTTGACGACCGGCAACCTCCTGTGCGGGTATTTCGCCGTGATCCGCAGCCTCCAGGGAGACTTCGAGACGGCGGCGATCGCTCTCTTCGTCGCGGCGCTGCTCGATAGGCTGGACGGCTGGGTGGCGCGCCTGACCGGGACGACGAGCGATTTCGGCGTGCAGCTCGATTCGCTCGCGGACGTGATCTCCTTCGGGATGGCACCGGCCCTCCTGGTCTACACCTGGGCCCTGGCCGATCTTCCAAAGCCCTGGTCGCTGGCGCCTTTTCTCTACCTCGCCTGCGGCGCAGCGCGGCTGGCGCGCTTCAACATCCAGGCGCCCGCGCAGGACAAGCGCTATTTCGTCGGCCTGCCGATCCCGGCCGGCGCCTGCGTCCTGGCCGCCAGCGTCTTTTACGCTCCCGAGAGGATCACCGACCCGATCACCGGCGGTCTGGTGGCGGTGCTGGTGGCGCTGCTGTCCGTCCTGATGGTCAGCAGGCTGCGCTACCGATCGTTCAAGGAAATCGATTTGAAGCGGCGCATCCCCTGGGTGATGGTGATCCTGATCATGCTGGTCTATTTCGTCGTCGCCGCCTCGCCACAGCTCGTGGCGCTTTTCCTGAGCTTTGCCTATCTGCTCTCGGGGCTCGTCCCCCGGTTCCAGGCGCGGGGCCGCCCGGACGCGCGCGCCGCGGCCGCCGAGGGGCGCCATGGCGGACCATAAGGCGGCCCGCGCGCGCCCTGAGGCGGTGCGGGTCGCCGGTGCGGGGAACCGGGCGACGCCGGTCGACCGGGCCGGAAAGGCTGATATGCTGATCGCCGCGGTGCGTCCCATGGGCCGGCCTTCGAGCTTCTGGATCTGGGGCGTTGCCGACAACCTGACCAGCGGCACGGCGCAGAATGCCGTGCGGATCGCCCTGTCCCGGCTCGAGCAGGGACTCGGCCGGAGTGAAGCGTGATTCGATCCTCGTGGGGCTCGCTGGCTCGGCTCGGGGCTGGGTTCGCGATCGCGGCCATGATCGGGCCCGCGCCGGCGCGCGCCCAGGATCTGAAGAGACCCGAGGAGCAGCTGGCCGCGATCTACGCCCTCAAGGTGCAGCTTGACATCGAACAGAAACGCCTCGACGCCGCCCTGCAGAAGCATGCCGAGAATGCGAGGAGCCGGGACGATGCGCGCGCCCGGGCCGGCCGACTCTACGACGAGCTCGATGACATGATCGCCGGCCGGGCCGAGGCCACCGAAGCGGCCATCGAAACGAAGGAGAGGGAAGTGTCCCGGGCCGAGATCGAGCTCGAGGATCTCAGCCGTGAGGGGCGCCGCATCCGCGACGAGATTCGGGACACGCGCTCGCGCCTCGACCTCCTCGCCGATCGAATTGGCCGGCTCCGCCGGAGCCTTCCGTCCGATACCGAGGCGCTGACCGGAACCTGGGATGTGACCTACGTGCCGAGCGACGACAAGGGCGTCTTCACGCTTAGGCAGTCCGGGACGATTGTCGCGGGCGAGTACGCATTGGAAGGGGGATGGAAGGGGAGCCTCCAGGGGACCATCGTCGACGGCAAGGTCCACCTGTCGCGGATCGACACCAAGCTCGGGCGTTCCCAGGACCTGCAGGGCTCGGTCGCATCCGATGGCCGGACGATCCGCGGCACCTGGCAGAATGCGATCCTCTCCGGAGGCGAAGCGGTCGCCGGTTCCTGGGTCGCCCGCAAGCGCCAAGAGCGATCGGACGCCGGGGGCAACTGACACCGCGTATGGGATACCCGCTCTTCATTGCCCAGCGCTACCTCCTGGCCCGTCGCAAGCAGGCCATCATCTTCGTCATCTCGCTCATCTCCGTCCTCGGCATCATCGTCGGCGTCGCGGCCCTCGTCGTGGTGCTGGCGATGATGACCGGCTTCCAGGAGCAGATCCAGGCGAAGATCCTCGGGGCGAACGCGCACCTGACCATCTTTTCGGGCCTCTCCGGGCGGCCGATCGAAGACGTCGGTGCGGCGCTCGGCAAGGTGACGGCGCTGACGCCGATTTTCACCGCCTCGCCGGTGGTGTACGAGAAAGGGATGGCCACGAGCGCCGTCAATCCCGCCGGCGCGGCGATCCTGATCAAGGGAGTCGACGTGGCGGCGGAGCGGGCGATCACCGAGCTCGCATCGCAGGTCACGGCCGATCTGAGCGCCCTTGGGCGGGCGGGACTCGGGGGCCGCGACCGGGTCATCCTGGGCAAGGACCTGGCGCTCAACCTCGGCGTCGGTCCCGGTGACGTCATCCGCGTGATCATCGCGCAGGCGAACGTCTCTCCCTTTCTGACGGTGCCCCGCAGCCGGGAGTTCGAGGTTCTGGGGACGGCGGACGCCGGGTTCTATGATTACGACAGCAGCCGGGTCTACCTCTCGCTCGACGCCGCCCGACGGCTGGTCGGGCTCGGCCCGAGGCAGGCGAGCGCGCTCGAAGCCCGGGTCAAGGACCCGGCGCGGATCTCGCAGGCATCGCGCCAGTGCCAGGCGGCGCTCGGCGAGGCGTTTTACGTGAACGATCTGATCCAGATGAACCGCACCTTTTTTTCCGCCCTGCGCCTGGAGAAGCTCGGCATGTTCATCGCCATCGGGCTGATTGTCGTGGTCGCCGCGCTCAACATCGTCTCGACCCTGATCCTGATGGTCATGGAGAAGGTGCGCGACATCGGCGTGCTCGCGGCGCTCGGAGCGACCACGGCTGGCATCCGGCGGATCTTCCTCCTGCAGGGGGTCATCATCGGTGTGGCGGGGACCGTGACGGGCGTGACCCTCGGCGTCGGCCTGGCGTGCCTTCTCGACCGCTACCGCCTGGTCACGCTGCCCGTCGACGTCTACTTCATTCCCTACGTTCCCTTCGACGTTCGTCCGCGTGACGTGGCGATCGTTGCCTTGCTCTCGGTGGCGGTGTCGTTGCTGGCCACCCTCTATCCCTCCTGGCGGGCCGCCCATCTGGACCCGTCGGAGGCGCTCCGCTACGAGTAGAAACTTGGCTGAAGCGATCCTGCGCTGCAGCGAACTCCGCAAGTCGTTCGGACCGCCCCCGGGCGGAGTCGAGGTCCTGCGCGGTCTCGACCTCGCTGTCGATCGGGGGGAGATGGTGGCGATCCTGGGTGAGTCGGGGGCCGGCAAGACGACCCTGCTGCACCTGGTCGGCGCCCTCGATCGGCCGGACTCGGGCACGATCCTGTTCCGTGGACGGAACGTCGGAGCCGCCGGCGCCGGCGAACGGGCCGCGTATCGCAATCGCGATCTGGGATTCGTCTTCCAGTTTCACCACCTCCTCCCCGAATTCAGCGCGGCGGAGAACGCCATGATGCCGCTGTTGGTCCGGGGAGACGGGAGGGGACGCGCCCGGACCCGGGCCGTGGCGCTTCTCGAGGAGCTGGGGCTCTCCGCCTGCCTCGATCGACGTCCCCCGGAGCTCGCGGGCGGGGAGCAGCAGAGGGTGGCCATCGCCCGGGCGCTGGTGGGCGCCCCGTCGCTCCTGCTGGCCGACGAGCCGACCGGCAATCTGGACGAGCGCAATGCCGGTGTCGTATTCGATCTCCTCCTGGACCTGCATCGGAGGCGTGGCATGACGACCGTCCTGGTAACGCACAGCGCCCGCCTGGCCGGGCGCTGCTCGCGCGTCCTGCGCATGGAGGAGGGTTCCTTGACGCCCTCGGCGGGCACCCGTTACAATAGTGAGGCTGGAACGACTCAGGTCTCCCGCTGAAACGACGATCCATCTTCAAGCGATCGGAGAACGCGACGCGCGGGCGCCATGTTTGAGAAATATACCGAGAAAGCCAAGAAGGTTCTTTTCCTCGCCCGCTATGAAGCCAGCCAGATGGGGAGTAAAGTCATCGGCTCCGAGCATCTGCTTCTGGGGCTGATCAAGGAAGGGGACGACTTGGTGCGCGATCTCTTCCAGCGCTCCGGCGTGAACCTCGAATTGCTGCGCGCCGAGCTGGAAGCGCGCGGACCCAGCGGCGAGAAGCAGGCCGCGCCGATCGAGATCCCCTTCAGCGAAGAGACCAAGAAAATCCTGGTCTGCGCCGAGGAGGAAGCGGAGCGATTGCTGCACCCCTACGTCAGCGACGAACACCTGCTGCTGGGTCTGCTGCGGGTCGAGGATTCCGCCGCGGGCCGGATCCTGTCCGAGAAGGGGATGCGCCTCTACGCGCTCCGCGAAGACACGGTCGCGGTCTGGAAACAGCGGGCCCTGCCGAAGAAGGTCAAGGACACCCCGTTCCTGAACGAGTTCTCCCGCGACCTCTCGGAGATGGCGGCGCGCCAGGTCTTCGACCCGCTCATCGGCCGCGAGAGCGAATTGCAGCGCATGGTGCAGGTGCTGTCGCGCCGCCGCAAGAACAACATCGTGCTGCTTGGCGAGCCGGGCGTCGGGAAGACCGCCCTGGTCGAGGGCCTGGCGCAGCGGATCGTGGAGGGGAACGTTCCGGTCTCGCTGTCGCGGAAGCGCATCCTGGCGCTGGATCTGTGTCTCATCGTGGCCGGCACGAAGTATCGCGGCCAGTTCGAAGAGCGCCTGAAGGGGATCATCTCGGAGATCGTCGGCAACGACGACATCATCATCTTCATCGACGAGATCCATTCCCTCATCGGCGCCGGGTCGGCCGAGGGCTCTCTCGACGCCGCCAGCATCATCAAGCCGGCCCTGTCGCGCGGCGAAGTGCAGTGCATCGGGGCCACCACCCCCAAGGATTACCACCGCTACATCGAGAAGGATCGAGCGCTGGTGCGCCGCTTTCAGCCGATCCGTCTGCACCCGCCGACGGAGGACGAGACCTACGCCATCCTGCTGGGGGTCCGCGAGCGCTATGAGAAGTTTCACCAGGTCTGCTTCACCGAAGAGGCCCTGCGCGGCGCGGTGAAAATGTCCAATCGCTACATCACCGACCGCTTCCTTCCCGACAAGGCGATCGACGTGCTCGACGAGGCCGGGGCGCGCGTCAAGCTGCGCCGCCGGGTGAACTACCGGGAGATCCGCGAAGTCGAGCGGGAGATCGAGCGCGCCGTCAGCAGCATGAAAAACTACCTGTTCCGCAAGGACTTCGAGAAGGCGGTGCGGCACCATGACGAGGAGATCGTGCTGCGCAAGAAGTACGATGAGTACAAAATGCGTGAAGAGGAGGAACAACGCACGGTCCAGGAAGTCTCTCTGTCCGACATCGAGGACGTGATCTCGAAATGGACCGGGATTCCGCTTCCCTCGGTCAAGCAGGAGGAGGCGGATCGCCTGCTGCACATGGAGGAGGCCCTGCACCGGCGGATCGTCGGGCAGGACGAGGCCGTGCGCGCCCTGGCGCGGGCCATTCGGCGCTCCCGGGCCGGGCTGAAGAGCCCCCTGCGGCCGGTTGGCTCGTTCATCTTCCTGGGGCCCACCGGCGTCGGCAAGACCGAGGTCGCGAAGGGCGTGGCCGAGTTCCTGTTCGGAGACGAGAAGGCTCTGATCCGCTTCGACATGTCCGAATACATGGAGAAGCACGCCATCGCCAAGATGATCGGATCGCCTCCGGGCTACGTCGGCTACGAGGAGGGTGGTCAGCTGACCGAGCGGGTGAAGCGCAAGCCTTACAGCGTGATCCTCCTTGATGAGATCGAGAAGGCGCACCCGGACGTGCTCAATATCCTCCTTCAGGTCATGGAAGACGGGCAGATCACCGATGCCTTCGGCGACACGATCGACTTCAAGAACGGCCTGATCGTCATGACCTCCAACATCGGCTCACAACTGATCCAGAAGGCCCGGTCCATGGGATTCCGCACGCCCGAGGTCCGGGAGGCGGACTACCGGGAGCGCCGCGATCTGGTGTTCAAGGAGCTGAAGTCGAGCCTGAATCCCGAATTCATCAACCGGGTGGACGAGATCATCGTGTTTGACGCTTTGTCGGACGAGGACCTGCTGGCGATCACGCGCCTGATGATCGGACAGCTGAACTCGAGCCTGGCCGAGAGGGGGATCCGGCTCATGGTGACCGACGAGGCTTACCGCTGGCTGATCGCCCGCACCTGCGGAGATCGTTCCTACGGCGCGCGCCCGCTCCGCCGTGCCATTCAGAAGAACATCGAAGATGTCCTGTCGGAAAGCCTCATTCTCGGCAAACTTCCCGACAACGGGGAGATCGAGATCTTCGTCGATCAAGATCAGCAGAAGTTGGCGTTTCGGGAGCCGATCGAAATCACCCGCTGACGCTGCTCCCGGTCACCACCCCCGAGTCTGGGTCGGAGCCCGCGTGCCCCGCTTGTGCCGGAAGTTTGCCCTCGGTTTCACCCTGCTGTGCCTCCAGGCGGCGCTGGGGTTGCCCGTGGGCGCCCAGTCGCCCCTGCCGGAGCCATCTCCACCCCCCGCGGGGCCGAACCCCGCACCGGCGCCACCGCCCTCGGTCTCCGCCCCGGTGCAGGGCCCCCAGGAGCCCGAGGCCGAGGACAGCGATGCGACCGTCGCGACCGGGAAGGGCGTCATCGGGAGCATCGTCGTGGACGGCAACGTGCGGGTCTCGGACAGCGCTTTCTTCAACAGCCTCAGGCTGAAGGCGGGAGAGCCTTACGACGAGCGGGCGATCCGGGAAGAGTTCCGCCGTCTCTGGGACCTGGATCTCTTCGACGAAATCACCGTGGAGTCCCGGCAGCGCCGTCCGGGCACCTTCGATCTGATCTTTCACGTTCGAGATCGCCCGCTCATCAGCAATGTCTCCTACGTCGGGATGAAGGCGGTCACGGAGACCAACATCCAGGAACGGTTGAACCAGGGCAAGATCGAAGTGCGCCGGGGCCAGCCGGTCGACTACTCGCTGCTCGGACGCGCCGAGACCACCATCCAGCAGCTGTTGTCGGAGAAAGGCTATCTTCAGGCCCGGGTGCGCGCCAAGCTCCTACAGGTCAACGCCGGTCAGAGGGAGGTCACCTTCTACATCCGTGAAGGGGGCAAGACCAAGATCAAGAAGATCCACTTCACCGGCAACACCGTCTTCAAGGAACGCCGCCTCAAGAAGATGCTCAAACTGACCAAGGAGTCGTTCTGGCTGACCTCCTGGGCCAGCAGCAAGACCCTTTATCATCCCGCCAAGTTCGACCAGGACGCGGACAATATCCGGACGGCCTACAAGAGCGGCGGCTATCTGGACATCGCCGTCAAGCCGGAGGTGGTCGAGCTCGAGTCGGAGGTCAAGCGCCGCGAGCGGCGCGAGCGCAAGGGCGAGACCGCAGGCGCGGCAGAGGAGGCTGCCGCGCTGGAGGTGGACGAGGAGCCGTGGGAGCCCGCGCCACCCGCGCCCCCGCCCCCCCACGAGACCGAGAAGCAACGCCGGACCCGCGTCAAGGCGGAGCTGAAGGCAAAGAGAGCGACCGAGAAAGTCTCCAAGAAGTGGGTCAATCTGACCGTGCCCCTGGATGAAGGCGCCCAGTATCGCGTCGGCAAGGTGACCCTCGAGGGGAACACCGTCTTCAGCGACGCGGAGATCATGGCGCGCCTGCCGCTGCGCCCCCGCTCGATCTTCAACGACACCGCCCTCAAGCTCGGCGCCAAGAGGATCGAGGAGGACTACGGTGAGCGGGGGTATTTCTATGTGTCCGTCGATCCGCGCACCGAGAAGCACGACCAGGTGGCCGACCTGACTCTCGGGATCACGGAGGACAAGAAGTACACCGTGGATCGCATCGAGTTCAGCGGCAACACGACGACGCGCGACAAGGTGCTCCGCCGGGAGATGCGCCTCGGAGAGCAGCAGCTCTTCAACGTCCGGCAGATGAGGCTCGGCATCCGGAAGATCGCTCAGCTCGGCTATTTCCAGGTGGGCGAGGATCCGATCGTGAAGCCACAGGGGGACGAAGCGAAGGTCGACGTCGAGGTGCCGGGGACGGAAGCGAACCGGAACGAGATCCAGGTGGGGGGTGGCGTCTCCGGCCTCGAAGGGGGATTCTTCCAGGGGTCCTACTCGACCCGGAACTTTCTCGGCAAAGGAGAGATCCTCTCGACCTTCATCCAAACCGGAGCCCGGGCCAACCGCTATTCCATCAACTTCACGGAGCCGTGGTTCCTGGGCCATCCGTGGACGCTCGGGTTCTCGCTGTTCAAGCGTCAGACGCTCTACAGCGGATTCAAGCAGGACGGTAACGGCGGCAACGTCGTCCTGGGCCGGATCCTCGGCAACTTCAGCCGCTTCGACGTCTCCTACGGCTACGAGCAAGTGAAGTTCACCACCAGCCAGGTCGGCTTCGTCGTCAACCGGTCCACCAGCAGCACCAGCAGCGTGAGCACGATCTACACTATCGACACGCGGAATAACTACTTCCGGCCGACGCGGGGCGGCCGGGTCCAGACCAGTTTCGAGTACGCGGGCGGCGCCCTGGGGGGTGACAATTACTTCTGGAAACCGCGTTTTGACACCACCTTTTACCTGCCGGGCCTTCGGCGCCGCCACTACATCGGCCTCAATGCCTCTTACGGCTATGTCGGCGCCTTCGGCAACCGGGTCGTGCCGACCTTCGAGCGCTTCTTCCTGGGGGGGGAGAGGAGCCTCCGCGTCTTCCGCACCCGCTCCGTCAGTCCGACGCGTCGCGACAAGGATCTGAACGGCAACGGAGTCATCGATGTGCCCGAGGATCAGATCCCCGACGGGATTTTCGAGCCGTGCGAGGATTTGAACCACAACGGCAAGCAGGATCGTAACGAGCCGGATCGGGGAAACTGTCGTCTCGACCCTTCCGAGGACCGGAACGGCAACGGTCTGCTCGACAGCGAGGATCTCAACCACAACGGCATCCTCGACCCCGGCGAGGACCTGAATGGCAACGGCATTCTCGACAGCGAAGATGTCAACCTGAATGGCCGTCTTGATCCGGGCGAGGACCGTCCCGATGGCGTCTGGACGCCGTTCTGCCTGGCGGACGACCCCAACATGAACGGCGTGCAGGACAATGGCGAGACGGATCACGGCGATTGCAAGCTGGGAATGGGAGAGGATACCAACGGCGACGGTGCCTTCGGGACCGTCTTCCCCGGCGGCAGCCAGTTCCTGCTGCTGAATGCCGAGTACAACATCCCCGTCTCCGACACCGTCGAGTTCTCGCTGTTCTACGATGCCGGGAACGCGTTCGACGACGGAGCGCGGGTGGCGCTCAACGATCTGCGCGTCGACTACGGACTGGAACTGCGCTTCTATCTGCCGATTTTCCAGGCGCCGCTGCGGTTGATTTACGGGTTCATCGAGAATCCCCGGAATGGGGAGCAGCACTCGAATTTCCTTTTCAGCATCGGGACGACGTTCTAGGAGCCTGCCCGGGGGTTGGGAGTCCACCCCCGTCGACTCCGGAATCTCTGTGGTATAGGTGGTATAGTCATGGCGCGATTTTGACTGCGCAAGGAGAAAGCCTCATGTCGCGATCGATCCGCCTCGTTTTGCCGTTCGCCCTCGCCCTGGCTGCCGCCGGTCCGGCGCTGGCCGAGGAGGCCCCGGCCGTCAAGATCGGCGTCTTCGACCCGGAGGTCGTCTGGAAGTCGACGGAGGTCGGCAAAAAATACAACCAGGACTTGACCGACGCCCGGGATCGCCTGCAATCCGGCATCGACAAGAAGCAGCAGGAGATCGAGGCCCTCGTCGAGAAGCTGCGCCAGCAGCAGGCCTCCTTGAGCGATGACAAGGCGGCGCAGATGCAGAAGGACATCCAGAACAAGCGCGTCGAGCTCAACCGCATGAACGAGGACGCGACCGGCGAGATGAAGCAGCAGCTCAATGACGTCCAGGGCCGGTTCCAGGCCACGCTGGTCGACGCCCTGGAAGCCTTCGGCAAGGAAAAGAACTTCACGATGGTCCTGAACAAGGCGGTTGTTGACTACAGCTCGACTTCGGTCGACGTCACTCAGGCTTTGATCGCCAAGTTCAACGAGCTGAACAAAATCCCCGGCGGGAGCGCGTCGAAGGGGCCGGCCACCAAGCCGCCGGCGCTGAAGCCTGCGGCCACCAAGACGCCCGACAAGCCGAAGGAGCCGCCCAAGGATTCCTCGAAGCCATAGGGAGCGGACCGCGGGTCCCGAGGGAGTCTCTTGGCAACCTACACGCTGGGCGAGATCGCCTCCCGCCTCGGAGGGAGGGTGCAGGGGGACGCCGGCCGGAGGGTGGCCAGCCTGAAGCCGCTGCACGATGCCGGCCCCGATGACTTGAGCTTTCTCTCTCATCCCCGTTACCGGCGCGCGGCGGCTGCCTCCCTGGCGGGCGGATTGCTCGTCAGCGAGGCCGAGCACCTTCCCGGCCAGAATCTCATCGTCGTTGCCAACCCATACGCCGCCCTGGCGCAGGCGATCGGGCTGTTCTATACCGAGACGCGACCCGAGGCGGGCGTCAGCCCGCAGGCGGCGATCGGCATGGATGCCCGGCTCGGCCGCGACGTTGCGATCGGGCCCTGGGCGGTGGTGGGGCGAGGGACGACCCTGGGCGATCGCGTCGTGCTGATGCCCGGCGTCGTCGTGGGCGAGGAGGTGCGCATCGGCGACGATACCGTCCTGCACCCGGGAGTGGTGATCTATCGCCGCTCGGTCCTCGGCGCCCGGGTGATCGTGCACGCCTGCACCGTCATCGGCAGCGACGGCTTCGGCTATGCCGAGGAGCAGGGTCGACGCACCAAGATCCCGCAGGTCGGCAACGTCATCGTGGAGGACGACGTCGAGATCGGGGCCTGCACGGCGATCGACCGTGCGACGTTTGGAAGCACCGTGATCGGTCGCGGCAGCAAGATCGACAATCTCGTCCAGATCGCCCACAACGTCACGATCGGGGAGGATTCCGTGCTGGTGGCCCAGTCGGGCGTCGCCGGCAGCACGAGTCTCGGCCGCCGGACGATCCTGGCCGGCCAGTCGGGCGTCGGCGGACACCTCACCATCGGCGACGACGTGGTCATCGGGGCAAAGTCGGCCGCCCTGCAGGATGTCGCGCCGGGCCAGTTCGTCCTCGGGCACCCCGCTCACGATCACCGGGCGTGGAAGCGGGCCCAGGCGGCCTTGCGGCGGCTTCCCGACCTGCTGCTGCGGGTGGCGCGGCTGGAGCGGGCGCTGTCGGCGGCGACCTCGCGCGGGGCCGCCGCTGCTTCGACTTCGAGGTCCGCGGCGCCCCGCGCCGGGGCGGCCCCTGCTCAGCGCCGTCGGGGAAGGCGCATGACGACAACGAAGCGAGCCGGTCGAGGATGAAGGAGGAGGCATGGGCGAGACGGTGAGCGTGCTGGACATCCGCGGCATCCTGGAGATCCTGCCGCATCGATATCCGTTCCTTCTCATCGACAGAATTCTTGAGATCGAGGCAGGCCGGCGGGCCGTGGGGCTCAAGAACGTGACCTTCAACGAGCCCTTCTTCCAGGGACATTTCCCCGGCAACCCGATCATGCCGGGGGTGTTGATCGTCGAGGCGATGGCGCAGGTGGGAGCCGTGATGCTCCTGCGTGGCGTGCCGGATCGACATCGGAAGCTGGTCTACTTCGCCGGTATCGACGCGGCCAAGTTCCGGCGGCCGGTGACTCCGGGCGATCAGGTTCGCTTCGAGGTGACGGTGCTCAAGCTGCGATCGCGGTCAGCGCGTCTGCGCGGTGAGGCGTTCGTGGATGGTCTGCTGGTCGCCGAGGCCGAACTGTTCTCGTCCATGGTCGACCGCGACGCCGCGCCGGGCGATCCCGCCACGGGCGCGCCGTGATCGAGGCGGGCGCGATCCACCCGACGGCGCAGATCCATCCCTCGGCGACGCTGGGGCCCGGGACGGTGGTGGGGCCGTTCAGCGTCATCGGCCCCGGCGTCAGGCTCGGCGACGCCTGCGTGCTCGACGCGCATGTCGTGATCGGAGGCCCCGCCACGTTCGGTTCCCGCAACCGATTCTTCCCGTTCGCCTGCCTGGGCATGGATCCTCAGGATCTCAAGTATGCGGGGGAGCCGACCAGGCTCGAGATCGGGGACGATAACGTCTTCCGCGAAGGCATCACGGTGCACCGGGGCACCGCCGGAGGCGGGGGAGTGACCCGGATCGGATCGAACAACCTCCTGATGGCGCAGACTCACGTGGCGCACGACTGCCAGGTCGGGAGTGGAGTGATCTTCGGAAACGCCGCCACGCTTGCGGGGCACGTGACTATCGAGGACGGCTCCAACGTGGGCGCCTTCTCGGGCGTGCATCAGTTCTGCCGCGTCGGCACGCATGCCTACATCGGCGGCTACTCGGTGATCACCCAGGACGCGCTGCCGTACGTACTCACGGTCGGCAATCGCGCCAAGAGCTTCGGGATCAACGTCATCGGCCTGGAACGGAAAAAGTTTACGCCGGAGTCGATCCAGGCGCTGAAGCAGGCCTACCGGATCCTGTTCCGATCCAGGTTGACGCTGGAGGCAGGGCTCGAGAGGATCGATCGGGAGCTCGCCGGCCAGACGGAGGTGGCACGCCTCGGCGCCTTCATCCGCTCCAGCCAGCGCGGGGTGATCCGCTGAGCGCAGGCGCCGGGCCGGTCGCCAGCCGTCCGGTTAAGGTCGCGGTGATCGGGGTCGGCAGCCTCGGCCAACATCACGCGCGCCTCTACGCGGCCCTTCCCGAGGCGCATCTCGTGGCCGTCGTGGATCGCGATGGTGACCGGGCCCGCCTGGTCGGGTCCCGCCACGGAGTGCCCGGCTTCGGAGATCTGACCGAGCTTCCCGACGATCTCGAAGCCGTGAGCGTCGCAGTGCCGACGGTGGCGCACGCGGAGGTGACCGAAGTCTGCCTGGCCAGGGGCCTCGCGGTCCTGGTCGAGAAGCCGATGGCGCCCAGCGTGAGCGAGGCCGAGTCGATGGCGGCGGCGGCGATCAAGGCTGGCCGGCTTCTGCTCGTCGGCCACACCGAGCGCTTCAATCCCGCCTATCGGGCGGTGGCACCGCGTCTCCGGGATCCGCGTTTCATCGAGGCGCACCGACTGGGGGTCTTCTCGGCGCGCAGCACCGACATCGATGTCGTCCTCGACCTGATGATCCACGATCTCGACCTGGTGCTCACCCTGGTGCGCGCAGAGGTCGCGGCCATCGACTCCGTGGGCGTCAATGCCCTGACCGACAAGGTCGACATCGCCAACGCCCGCCTGCGTTTCGAGAACGGAGCGGTCGCGAATCTCACCGCGAGCCGGATCAGCACCGATCGCGTCCGCAAGCTGCGGATTTTCGAATCCAACGCCTACCTGTCGCTCGACTATGCCGAGCAGAGCGCCGTCGTCTACACGCTCAAGCGGGAGGGTGGAGCGCGGCCGGAGATCGTCAGGGACGATGTCGTCGTGAACCGCGAGGAGCCTCTGGCGGTGGAGCTGCGCGCCTTCCTCACGCAGATCCGCGGCGGAGGGTCGGAAGGAGTGAGCGCGCGCGAAGGGCTCCGGGCGCTGCGGATCGCCATCCGCATCCTCGAGCAGATCGGCTGAATGGCGGAAAGGCGCATGGGCGATCGCTCCGATCTCGAGGGGTTCCTGGACGCCCGCATCGCCGCCGGAGATTTCCCGGGTGCCAGCTATCTGGTCTCCGACGGGGGGCGCGTCGTGGCCGAGGGTGCCCTCGGGAAGGCGGTCATGGTTCCGGAGAAGATCGCGGCCACGCCTGCGACTCTCTATGATCTGGCCTCCCTTACGAAGCCCCTGGCGACGGCCCTTTTGGCCGTGCAGTTGCAGGCCGAAGGGCGCCTGAGCCTCGATGCGCCCCTCGCCCGATCGCTCCCTGCCTGGCGGGATGCGCCCGGCAGGGAAGGAATCTCGCTTCTTGACCTGTTGACCCACCGCTCAGGGCTGCCGGCCTGGGCGCCGCTCTACGTCCACGCCCGGGATAAGGACGAACGCATCGCCTGGATCGCCCATGTTCCCCTGGCACACCCGCCGGGAACCCAGGTGGTCTATTCGGATCTGGGGTACATGCTCGCCGGATTCGCGCTGGAGGCGGTGACGGGCCGGACTCTCGAGGTCCTTTTCCAGGAGCGCGTGGCGCGGCCTCTCGGGCTCGATGATCTGCTCTACCGCCCGGGACCCGCCCGGAAACGAGCCGTGGCGGCGACCGAGATCGGCAACGAACGGGAGCGCGTCCTCGCCGGCCCGGAAGGAGCACGCTACAATGAATGGCGGACCGAGGTGATCTGGGGCGAGGTGCATGACGTCAATGCGCTCACCCTCGGGGGGGCCGGCGGACACGCCGGCCTGTTCGGCACCGCGCGCGCCGTCTGGGCCGTTGCGCGGGGGTTCCCCGACGGTGGGAACGGGGTGGTGCCGGAATCATCGCGTCAACTGTTCGCGAGGAGCCTGACGGTGGGTCTCGCCGAGGAGCGGGCGGTCGGCTTTCAGATGGCCTCGACCCCGGGCTCCTCTGCCGGTGACGCCCTCTCGAGGGAATCCTTCGGGCATACAGGCTTCACCGGAACGTCGCTGTGGATCGACCCCGAACGCGGGCGGATCTACGTGCTCCTGACGAACCGGGTTCACCCGCGGTTCCGTGAGATCGCGATGAATGCCATCCGGCGCGAATTCCACAGGCTGGCGGCGGCTCTTTAGCAGCCTTCCCGCGATTCCGTGGGGGGCCCTGCGCATGGCGCTCGTGGGGATGATCCGATGGAGTACCAGTTCCTGCAGGAGGCGCCACCGCCGCAAGGTCCCCGTCTGGGGCCGACCGAGTGGCAGCTGGTCTCGGCGGCCCTCCATCTACTGACCTTCTTCCTGATCTTCTATGCTCCGGCGCATCTGCCGCCGCGGCTGCGGGCGCTGTTCGAGCCGGCGCCGCCCCCCGCGGTCCCCGTCGCGGCCGTCTCGGAGCGTCCGCTGGTGCAGCCCGCGCGGCCCCAGTCCAAGCTCCGCCAGCCCCCCGCGCCCAAGATCCCTCTCGGGTTCGCCTATGTGAAGGTGCCGAACGATACGGCCTCTCCCCAGCGTAACCCGAATGCGTCGCTGATGTCGGACAAGAATCGCCAGGCGCGCCAGGAAGTGCCAACGCCTCCGGACGCGAGGAAGTTCAGCATCGACCCGCACTCGGAAGGTAACACCGAGACCAGGGTTCGCCCTGATCCGAGGCTGGCGGAGGGGCCGGAAAGCCCGGAGACGCCACGCCCCAGCGCGCAGGAGGGGGCCAAGGACGGCGATGTCGCGGGACCGGCCAACGCGACGACCGGCGAACAAGAGTCGGGTCATCAGGGTCAGGGCGATGAAGGTCGTCAGACGGCGACAGGGCACGGCGCGGGATCGGGACCGACCGCGAGCTCAGCAGGGCCCGGGGGTCTGCTCCATCCTGGTGGCGGCAACGGTTCGCCGGGCACGGGACTTCCGGGAAAGAATTACTTCCCATCGGCCGAGGCCAGGGCGAGAGTGCAGCAGGTCCTCTCCGATGCCCGCTCGTCCGAGCATAAGGACACGTTCGTGAACCCGGGGTACCTGCCGACGGGAAATTACGCTGCGATGTCGTTCGACACCCAGGACTATCCCTGGGGGGATTATCAGCGTCGCGTTTACATGGCGATCCGGAACAACTGGCTCGCCCGCATCCCTCTCGCCGCCCGCAACGGTATGCGCGACTTCGTCTGCTGGCGCTTCTTCATCGAGAAGGACGGTTCGGTCTCCGGGCTTCAGTCGATCCGGTCCTCCCCCGTGGCCCCGCTCGACCGGGCCGCCGACGACGCCATCCTGGCGAGCAGCCGCCTGCCGCCGCTGCCCGAGGGCTTTCCCCAGGCGCGGGAGGGGACGACCTGGTGCTTCTTCTACAACATGATGCCCAGCGAGGCCGAGTAGGCCATCTCTCCGATGTTCCCAGGCTTGCCTGCGGCGAGGGGGAGGGCCTGCAAGGTCGCGGGCCAGGCTTCTAGTGCTGGAGTCTGCGGCCGAACTGGCTTGCCAGGAGAGCCAGGTCCTTGCCGTCGACCACACCGTCAAGGTTGATGTCGACCGGCAGGCCGTAGGGTGGCGTGGGTGGAATGGTCGATGGCCCGGACATCGGCTGCAAGATGTGGTCGCACGGGTCGTCCGAGCTGGTCTTGTCCTGTCCGAGCTGAGCGGTGCCGCTCCCGACGAGGACGCTGCTGTACCCGCTGCCGCTCTGCAACAGCGTGCCATCCGCCTGAATGATGAAGTCTTCGCCGCGCGAGGCTCCGAAGGCGTTTGCCAGGAGGGCAAGGTTGAAGCCATCGACACGTCCCGACTCGTCGATGTCGGCCCGATCGGGAAGCGAGTTCAAGAGCACGGTCGGCGCTCCGTCGACGTCATTGAAGACGACCACGTCGGGGTAGGTGTTGTCGATCTGGATGTCGATAAACCCGGTGGTGATCGATCTCCCGCCATCCTTGAGCGTGTCTGGATTGAAGGTGGGATCGGTGTAGAAGAGGCCGTTTCCCAGCCCCATGTAGATGGTGAGGTTGGGTGTTGCGGGATCGCCGTCCCCGGAGGAGAGGGCCAGCAGGTCCTCGATCCCGTCCCGGTTGAGGTCGACGAACGTCACGTCGACGAGCGGAGCGGGGACCGGCAGGGGCGCCGGATGGGCGGGAGCCGAGTCGAGACCGTTGTTGCTCACCAGGTAGATACCGAGAGTCGAAGTCCCCGGCTCCAGGGCCACGATCACGGGGCCGAGGTTCGTCCGATCGTAGCGGATTCCGGGATCCGGGGTCCCGGCGAAGTGCGGATCCGAGCAGATCGGCTGACTCGGAACGGCCAGGAGGGCGCGCGGATCTCCCTGGGCCGGCACTGAGGGCTGGGGTATCAGGACACCCGTCCCGTTGCCAAGGTAGAGCTTCAGGCGATCGTCGAGCGAGCTGCCCAGATTTCCACGCTCAGCGAGCACGATATCGCTCGTCGTTTTCGTCTGGCAGATGACACCCCCGCACGAAAGGCTGAAGGGGCCGACGAGAGCCGCGGACGGGCCCGAGAGGCCGGTCAGCGGCGAGAACGGGGCCTCCCGGAAGCGACCGGAGCCGTCTCCCAGGAGAATCGTCAATGCTCCGGGGGCGCCGCTGATTTCTACGATGTCGTTGGCAGGAGCGGCACAGGTATCGCCGATGCCATTACCGTCGACGTCCGTCTGTGTCAGGTTCGCAATGAAGGGACAGTTGTCGAGAGCCGCACCCAGGCGGCAGACGTTCCCGACATTATCGTTGTCGTTGTCCTGCTGGCCGGGGTTGAAAATGGTCGGACAGTTATCCAGGGCGGCGGCGACGCGCGCCTTGCCGACGAGCCCCGGCTGATATCCCGTCGCATCGAAGGCGATATTGTAGTCGGGCACGCCATCGAAGTCCGCGTCGACCTGCTTCTCGCAGGCGTCTCCGATGCCATTGCCATTGGTGTCCTGCTGGCTGGGGTTGTACACGTCCGGACAATTGTCGAGGGCTGCGGCGACGCGGGCCGCGCCGGTAAGCTGCGGCTGGTACCCCGGCGTGTCGAAGTTGAGATCGTAATTGGGCTTGCCATCGAGATCGGTGTCGATCTGAGGCCGCGACTCGCAGACATCTCCGATGCCGTTGGCATTGCTGTCCTGCTGGTTCGTATTCCACACCGTCGGACAGTTGTCGCTGAGGTTCTGTACCGTATCGCCATCGTAGTCGGTGTTGCGCTTCTCACAGGCGTCCCCGATGCCGTTGGCATTGCTGTCCTGCTGGTTCGTATTCGACACCGTCGGACAGTTGTCCTGATCGTTCGCAATGCTGTCGTTGTCATAGTCCTGAACCGATGCATTCTGGTTGAAGTCCGGCACGCCGTCGCCATCACTGTCGAGGTTCTGGCAGGAGGCATCCAGGAGCTGGCACTGATCGCCGACGCCGTTCCCGTCGCTGTCGCATTGCTGGGTGATCGGGTCCTTCACGACGCAGTCCGTCTTGAGGATCGGGACCAGGTTCGAATCAGTGAGGGTGCACAGTTCCGTGACCTCGCACCCCGCGTCGGTCACCTTGCAGCCGGGCGGATTGTAACGCCCCGGACAGTTGTCGATCGCGTCGGGCACGCCGTCTTTGTCATAATCGCCGGGCAACGTCAGCAACGGGCCGACGGCGGCCCCGATCGGATCGCTGGCGACAGGTAGCGTCTGCCCTTCGATTGGAAAGCCGCCGCGCCTCCCGGTCACCACGGTCACCATGTTGCCGAGTGTGTTGGTGATCAGCAGGTCCGGGACCCCGTCGGCAAGCAGCTCCGCCTCGATCATGTCGTCCGCGCAGGTCGTCGGCCCGCTCACCAGCGTGCAGGTCGGCCCGAGCAATGGTATCGACGGGATGGCCCGGAAGAAGGCGTTGCCGATTCCGGCGAGCACGTCCAGCCGCGCGGGGGCCTGGTGCAGAAGCAGAATGTCGTTCCCGGTCGTGTCATCCGCCCCGAACAGCGACAACCCGGTCGTCTGCTTCCACGGTGTGATCGGCGAGGTGGGTGCGCGCACGAAGTTCATCGCACCGTCGTTGCGGAACAGCTCCACGGTCGTGGTTCCAAGAGCGAGCACCGCGAGATCTGGGTCCGGGCCGGCCGGGTCGTTTGGATCGTAATCGAGCACGGCGATCGCACCCGGTTGGTCGACCGGGCCCAGGGTGGCCGCAAGCGTGAAACTGCCGTCTCCGGCACCCTTGTAAATCAGCACCTGGTCGAAGGTGAAATCGGCAACCGCGAGGTCGGGGAAGCCGTCCCCATCGAAATCGCGCAGAGCAGCGCCCCGTGGCCGATGGCCCGCCCCCAGGTCGATCACCTTCGGAGTCATCGGGGCCGTCAGCGTTTTCGGCAGAGGACCGAGGAACACTTCGATCATCCCATCGCCCGACCCCCCCTGATCGAGGACCACGAGGTCATCGATGGCGTTGGCGGGGATGGTGGGTTCGCCACGGAGATGTCCGACGAGGATCTCGGTCGGCTGGGCCTGCGTATTCAGAAGGATGCTCGGCTGGCTCGGGAGCCCCATCCCGCCAGGAGCGTCGGGATTGAAGTAAATGCCGACGGTGTTGGCATTCCGGTTCGCGGCCGCGACGTCGGGGCGGCCGTTGTGGTCGAGATCGCCGACCGCGAGGCCTTCCGGGCCATCTCCCGCCGTGAGAAATGTCTGGTTGGTGAATGTCGCATCCCCGGTGCCGGCGTGAAGCTGGAGTGTATCGTTGGCGCTGTTGGAGAGCAGGAGATCGACGATTCCGTCTCCGTTCCAATCAGCCGCCACCACCCCGGCCGGGCCGGTCTGGGTGGCGAAGGAGGGCCGGCTCGTAAAGCTCCCATCGCCGAGATTGACCCGCACGCGCATGATACCTGTCGTGAAGCCGGTGCCCAGGCTTTTTTCCACCACGACGATGTCGGGGCTGGGGCAGGCATCCCCGACCCCGTCGCCGTTGGAGTCCGCCTGAGATGGGTTATAGGTCAGTGGACAGTTATCGCGACGACGCATCGGGGGCCCGGCAAAGTAATCATCAACGCCGTCCTGATCGATGTCGGACGGGGCGGCCGGTTGGCAGGCATCGCCGACACCGTTGCCGTCGGTGTCGAGCTGCTTGCCGGTCGTGGGATCGTTCGGGTTGTAGACGTCCGGGCAATTGTCCGGGAGGTTCGGGATTCCGTCGCTGTCCGCATCGTCCGGGTTGAGATCGGCGACGGTCATGTAAAGTGGTCCCGCCGTCTGCGAGCCGAAGGTCGCAGGCCCGACCGGGATGGGAGAGAAGGCCTGCGGCGCGAAGGTCCCATCCCGCTGGTTGATCAGGATGGTGATGGTGCCGGCCTCGAAATTGGCCATGGCCAGATCGTCGAAGCCATCGCGATTGAAATCGGCCGCGACGATGTGCAGCGCTCGATCAATGGGACCGGGGCGCGGAGCGACCAGTGGATGAACGACCGCCGCACCGATCACCTGCCCCAGGGCGGGCCAGATGAGAATGATTGTGAGGCCGAGGCGCAGCACACGGAATGCGCCAACCGGGCGGGCCTTCAGCTTAACCGGCATCGAGTCTCCAAGTCCCGGCGCGCCGCCTGGAGGCTGCGGAGGACCACACAATCTTCAATCCCATCATGAAGTTGCATCTCATCGTACCGGTGGGATCAGGGGAAGTCAAGGAAAGGCGGGGAGGCCGGCGCGGTGTATAATCACCACCCCCGGCGGGCGCCCAATCGGCTGGCCCGCCATCGGACGCCCTGTGAGACTCACCGGTGGAGAAGGACGAGGCAGGCCGCTCCAGGGTCCCGGGAGTCTCTCGATCCGACCCACCTCGGACCGCGTCCGCGAAGCCCTGTTCGACATCCTAGGCGCCCGGGTTCCCGGCTCACGGTTCCTCGACCTCTGCGCTGGCACCGGAGCCGTCGGCATCGAAGCCCTGAGCCGGGGAGCGACCCGGGTCGTCTTCGTCGAGAGAGATCGGCGGGCGACCATGCTGATCCGGCGCAACCTGGCTCAGATTCGGCCGCCCGGGCAGGCCGAGGTGATCGAGGTCGATCTGGACCGCGGAGTGGCGTCGTTGCGGCAGGCGGGGGAGGGGTTCGCCATCGTCTTCCTCGATCCGCCCTACGAGGCTCCAGATCTTCCCGATCTGCTCGGCTCGGCGGCGATTCTGGTCGCGCCCGGCGGGATCCTGGTGCTCGAGCACCGCACGTCCATCACCGTCTCGGCATCGCCGACCGCAGGAGGACTGCGGCTGTTCCGCCATTATCGTCACGGCGACACCACATTGACCACCTTCCTGCGGGATCCCGAAGCGGCATGAGACGCGCGGGCGGGCGTGCCGCCTTGCTCGCCATCCCGCTCCTGGCCGCCTGCTTCTGTCTCACGGAGCTCGCCGAGGTCGATTTCCACTGGCACCTCCTCACCGGCGAAAGAATCCTGACGGGACAGGGGATCCCGAGGGTGGATGATCTCACCTTCACGTCTGCCGGCCGACCCTGGATCGATCTGCAATGGCTCTTCGAGCTCCTTCTGGCGGCGACCAATCGCTACTTTCACACTTCCGGGCTCGATCTCCTCAAGATCGCCTTGATATCGGGCGGCTTCGGCATGGCGATTCGGGCGGCCCTGAAACGGAGCGCGGCGATCGTGGTGGCGGCCGTGGGCCTCCTGGCGGTGGTTGCGTCGCAGGAGCGCTTCGCGCTGCGACCGGAGGCGGCGTCGTTCCTGCTCCTGGGGACGCTTCTCAATCTCCTGGAGAGCCGTCGCAGCCGACCCTGCCGGCTCCTGGCCATCCCCTTCCTGATGGCGCTCTGGGCTAATCTGCACGCTCTCTACGCGGTCGGGCTCGGCGTGCTCGCGCTGGTCCTGGTCGGGGATTTGATCGAGTCATCGTATCCAAGCGTGGCTGGGAGCGGCCTGGATGACGGTGCCGCGCCCCGGCCACGTTGGCTTGGCGCGGTGCTGGCGCTGTCGATACCGGCGACTCTCCTGACGCCGTACGGCTTCGCGTCATGGATCTTGCCGCTCAGGCTTCTGTTCGAGCGCCTCGGCACCGGCAACCTTTACGGGCGGAACATCGCCGAGTTTCAAGCACCGTTCGGTGGCTACGGTACGACGACCGCGATCGCCGCCTTCGGGATCCTCGCGCTGCTTTTCGTGGTCGTCTCCCTCTTTTCTCTGCGACGCCAAAGACCGGGGGATCTGCTCCTGCTGGGGTCGTTCCTGATCCTGGCGCTCCTGGCCCGACGCAACATCCCCCTGTTCGGGTTGATCGCGCTCCCTTCGGGCTCGGCGGTCATCATCGCGGCGGCGCGACGCACGGGCCGGGCGAGCCCCTCTCCGCGCCGGGCTTTCGAAACTCGGTGGGCGCGTCTCGAGCCGACGGCTTTCGCAGTCATCGTTGCCCTCGTCATCATCCTGGGTGTCGAGGTCGTCACGAATCGCTTCTACGCTCGCGATGCGAGCCAGCGCTATTTCGGCCGCGGCGCGGCGCCCGGGTTCTATTTGGAGAACGGGGCCCAGCTCCTGCGCGAGCGCGGCCTCCAGGGGGAGGTGTTGAACGATTTGACCATGGGCGGCTATCTGGCCTGGCGCTGGTATCCGGACCGGCGGGTGTTCATCGATGGCCGCCTGGAGGTGCACGAGCCGGATCTGTTCGCCGCCTATCTCCGCCTTCAGCGCGATCCCGCGTTCTTCGAGGATGTGGCTCGCCGCGACCACATCGAAGCCGTTCTCTGGAGCCATCGCGACAGCTCCGGCGCGGCTGCCTTGCTGCGACACCTCAGTGAGGGTCGCGGGTGGCATCTGGCGTTCGCCGATCTCGCCGGAGCATTGTTTGTGCGAGACGGAGCACGGACGCGCTCGGGTGAGGCCTGGGTGCCGGTCGAGCCGGACGACCCTGCCTTGCTGGCCCGTCTCAGCGAGCAGCTCCGGGACGGACGGACGCGGTCAGAGCGGGCCGATCCCGTCCCTGCCTTCATGCGCCGCCTTCTGCCTCGCCGGGAGATTCCGGTGGCGGCCGCGAATGCGGCGATCTTCTTCGCGATCGTAGGGGGCGCGACGACCGCCGAGGCGCTGTTCCAGGAGGCCCTGGCGAAATCCCCAGACAACCCGATGCTCCATTACGACCTGGGGATGGTTCTGGACCGGGCTGGCCGTGCCGCGGAAGCGCGCGCAGCCTTCGAGGCGGCTCTGGCCCGGGACGCGGGATTTACGCCGGCGCGAGTCGCCCTGGGACTGATGAGTCTGAGGGCCGGACAGCCCGATGCGGCGCTGGAGCAGTGGCGCCTGGCGGAGCGCACCGGAAACCTGGAGCCCGCGGCGCTCGAGGCTCGAGGGGCCCTGCTCGCGAAGCGCGGCCAGCTGGACGAGGCGATCGACGATTACCGCGCCTTGCTCCGCATCGAGCCCGGACGAAGTACCGCCCGGGCCGCCGTCGCGCGCCTGCAGGCGGCGAATGGTGACATCGTCGGGTCCGAACGCTCGTTTCGTCAAGCCCTGTCGGACGACCCCGCTCTGGCGCAGGCCCATCTTGGGCTGGCGGCCCTTCTTGCCTCGACGGGACGGCTTGAAGAGGCCCTGAACGAGAGCAGCCAGGCCGTGAAGCGCGGTCTCGATCCGAAGGCCCTGGGGTCCGAACCGGCGCTCCGCGTTCTCCACTCCAACCCCGAGTTCCAGAGGTTGCTCCAAACGACGCGTCGGCCCTGAGGCGCTCCTCGATTTCAGTTTCGTGATCGGAACGGCGTCCGTTCACCCAACTTCTGCGGCTTTCTTGACTTCGCGTCCTGCGCACCTATTTTTGTCGTGGTGGCGTGCCCTGCCGCTCGTCCGCGGCCGGCCGTGGAGGGGAGAGAGAATGCGCAGAATACCAGCTTCGCTTTGGGCCGTTCCGGCTGTGGTCCTACTGGGATGGTCGACGCTGATGGCGGGCCGGAATCTGGCCCGCGCCGCCGAGCCACCCGCATCGGGGTCGGTGTCGCAGGGTGCCTCGAGCCCCGCGCAGACGCAGGAGACCGCCAAGCCGGGCGCGGAGCCGGCGGCGCCTGTGGATGAGAAGGGTACGCCGCAGACGAACGCCGCGGAGAAGTCGAAAGGACGCGCCCTGCAGGCAGGCTCGACGCTTCCTCCCAAGAATCTCAAGAAGGTCGGCGATCACTGGACGCCCTACGATCCGCCCGACCCCGAGTCGTTCGCTCCCGGCGCCACGCTGCACATCATCGTGCCCGGCGACACTCTGTGGGATCTGGCCGATCTCGCCTTTGGAAACCCGTATCTCTGGCCTCAGATATGGAACGAGAACCGCTACATCCTCGACTCACACTGGATCTATCCGGGGGACCCGCTGCTGATGCCGGCGCGACCGACAGTGGTCTCGGAGATTGTACCGCAGGGCCAGGAAGGGGCGCCCCCGGCGCCGCCCGCCGTTGCTCCCGACCAGTCTGCGCCAGCGGTTCAGCAGCCGCTGACCGCGGATGACGAAGCTCCGGCGCCGGAAGCGCAGGAGCCGCTGTCTGCCGAAGCACCGCCAAACGAGGGGCCCGCTCCGACGCCGGAACGGCCTCCCGAGGGGGCGCACGCGGCGCGCTTCGTACCCAAGATGGTCCCGCTGGCCGGCGACAGCGACATTCGCTGCAGCGGCTTCATCGCGCCGAAAGACACGATTCCGGATTACTTCATCGCCAATCAGGAGGACGAAAACAAGGTCGGTCTGACCGAGGGCGACGTCGTCTATCTCAACCGGGGCAAAGACAACGGTCATGTTGATCAGGGAACCGAGTACAGCGTCGTGGTGCGCGAGGGCGAGGTCCGGCACCCGGTGACCGGCAAGAAGCTGGGCTATTACTACAAACGGCTTGGAACGGTGAAGGTGCTCGCGGCCCAGGAGCGCACCGCCATCGGCACCATCTCGCTCGCCTGCGACGACATCAGGACCGGCTACGATCTCGTTCCCCTGAACATCACCCCACAGCCGGCCAAGCCGGTGCCACCGTTCGGTCGCCTGATGCCGGAGGGAGAGCCGAAGGCGACCGGGTACATCGTGCATACCCTCGATAACCCAATTCGCGTTGCCACCGGGTTCCTGGTCGATATCGATCTTGGCTATGACGATGGCTTGAAGCCGGGCGACTACCTGACGATCTTCCTGCCGAACCAGCCGTACGACAAGTACCGCAAGATCAACTACGACTACCAGTGGCAGAACCGAAGATTCCAGACTCCGCCGCTGCGGAAGGATGAGCGCAACGAATACCCGGCGAAGGTGATCGGGCAGCTCGTCATTCTGACCACGGAGAGGCACACCGCCACCGCCAAGATCGTCAACGCGGTTCGCGAGATCGCGGTCGGGGACCAGGTCGCCCTGCACTAATTGTCCGGGTATCAGGACGGGTCCCTACGGGCTGAGAGCGGGTCCGAGTAATAGCATGGGTCGCGTTCGCGGCCCCGCGCCGCCACGAACCTCATGCCTCGAAAAAGTTTTCCGCCTCGAATGCGGACAGGGTCGCTTCGCCGCGCTCGAGTGCGTCCGTGGGCAGGCCTGCCTTGCGCAGAGTCTCGCGGATGAAGGCCGGCACGTCGAAGCCGTGCTCGAGCGCGACCTGAGGGAGAAGCACCCCCCGCTTCACCCCGCGGCTCACCAGGAGACCGTGCCGGCCGAGAACGATCTCGCCCGGGCCGCCCGGCCGGAACGGCGGCTGCAGGGCGGTGATCTCGATCCGCAGAGCATCGATCTCGGAGGCAACGAGGGGCGGGAAGCGGGGGTCCTCGAAGGCCGCCGCCGCGGCGCAATGGGTCACGGTTTCCCAGAGGGCCCGCGGCGCCTCGAGTATCCCGATACAACCGCGCAGCCGTTCACTCTGCATGAGAGTGACGAAGGCGCCCTGCGGCACCTCGAGACGGGGGTGACCGCGCGGCGCCTCGGGTGACCGGGCGCAGGCCAACGCCGACCGGATCGATCGACGCGCCAGATCGAGCAGTGCATGTTTCTCCGCGACGGTGAGGGGAGGCAAGGTGAGTTTCATCGACCGCGGCGCCTTCTGAACCCGGAGACGCGGTCCTCTGCGGCCGGCGGGTCGAGGGGTGGCCATCGGTGATTGCGAGCTGTGGTAGACTCGCGACCCATCATCGACAGAGTAGCGCGACCGACCCATCGCGGGGGCGAAGGGTGAGCAGCAGGCTGCAGCGGCTGGTCACGGAGATGATCGACAGCGGCATCAGGCTGAACCAGGCCGTTCGAGAGCTCGAGCGGCAGTTCATTCTGGCCGCGCTCGACAGGACCCGCGGCAACCGCTCCCTGGCCGCGCGATCGCTCGGCATCCACCGCAATACGCTCAACCACAAAATCCACAGCCATAAGATGAAGCTCTGAGCCAAAGGCGCCTCCGCCGTTGCGGAGGTGCGCTCCGGACGGCCTCAGATCATCATGATCTTGTTTTTCAAGATGAGGACCTCCAGCGCCAGGGCCGCCTTGGCCAGGAGGCGCCGGAACAGCTGGATGTCTGGCGCCTTGCTGGCGTCGGGGCCGGTATCGGCATAGAGGATGACCGCGGGGCGGTCCTTGATGGTCAGAGGCAGCAGGAGGACCCGCGAAGGCGGCGGGCATCCCAGGTCGAGGTAAAACCGCGCATTCGCGGGGAGATCGGGGACGGGCCCGTAATAATAGTCCCCGCCGGAGCGGAAGAAGACGAACAGCGACGGACGGTCGAGCGGCACGGTCACGTTCCGGATCCGCGTTGGGATAAGGCCGTCTCCGCGGCCGCTCCAGCCGAGGATCCGGTCCTGCTGCACGACGAACAGTGCGGCGCGCCGGAAGCGGACGCTCGTGAACTCGAGGATGGCGTCGAAGACCTCGTCGCGCGTTTCGGCCGCTCGCAAACGGGCTGTGACCGCTTCGATCGAGGCGGCCGGAAAGGGAACCGTCGCTGGAGCGACCGAGGCCTGCCGGGGCGGCGCGGGGGGCGAAGGCGGGGGAGGAGAGGAGCGCGCGTTCGCCGGTGATGGGGCCGCCGCGGGGCGTGCCTGGGGCGGCGAAGCCGGCAGCAGAGGTTCGTCCGGGATATCCGCCTGGGCCACCCGCCATTCATCCAGCGAAGCCGGGGCGGGCTCATCACCGGACTCCCGCGCCGGGGGATCTCCGCCGCGCGTGGCAACGAACGGTTCGTCGATATCGCCGGGGTCGGCGTCGAGCGGCAGGCCGTCGAGGCCGAGCTCGGCCTTCGGAGGGGTCGCCGCCGCCGGGGGCACGGCGACCGGACCCTTCATCGGAACGACCTCGGGATTCTTGGCGCCGCCACTGACCGGGATGGTCCGGGTTCCGAGCGTCAGGCCGTAGTACCGCTCGATGGCGCGGACGATCCGGAAGTCGGTGGCAACGTATGGCTCGATGGCGAGTCCGGTCAGGAAGGCGATTTCGTCCAGGGCGATCAAGTCTTTCGGATCGCGCATGGCGAGGTGAAGCTTCCGCCCCTCGATGGCGATCGGAACGATACGATAGCGAGCCGCCAGCCGTGCCGGCACGGCGGCGATCACCTCGGGCGGGATGTTGTCGAGCTGCTCCGGTGTTGCGTAGCGCGCGTGCGAGACGTCGGCCAGGTACTCGCCCAGAGTCTCCTCGTCGAGGTACCCGAGCTTAATCAGGCTGGTGCCGAGGCGGCCTCCGAAGAAGGCGTGATCCTGGAGGGCCCGCGACAGCTGTTCTTCGTTGATGCGACCCTTGCCGAGAAGCCAGTCGCCCAGTTTCATCGCAGCCTCCCGAAGCGCCACGCCCCGGTGCGCTTGACGGCCTCAGGCGATCCGTCGCCGCCGCGGCCGTGCGTGCGGCTCAGCGGTTCCGCGATGCCTGGTTCCTGCGCCCGTGGCCCCCGCCCCCGAAGGGGCGACGCGGACGGCCGCCGCCCTCGCCGTCTGCCGCCGGAGCCGAGTTCTCGGGCGCTGGCTCTCCGCGCTCGATCCGCTTCTCCCGCAACAGAGCCTTGCGGCTCAGGCGCACTCGATCACCATCGACCTCGATGACCTTGACCAGAACCTCCTCGCCTTCCTTCACCTCGTCCTGCACCTCCTTGACCCGGTGCTCGGCCAGCTCGGAGATATGCAGGAGACCCTCCATGCCCGGCAGGATCTCGACGAAGGCGCCGAAGTTGACGATGCGGGTGATCTTCCCGAGGTAGGTCTTGCCCAGCTCCGCCTCGGCGGTGATCTCCTTGACGATCTCGATGGCCTTCATGGCGGAGGCCTCGTCGACCGAGGCGATGTGGATTCGCCCGTCGTCCTCGACGTCGATCTTGCAGCCGGTGCGCTCGATGATCGAACGGATCATCTTGCCGCCCGGGCCGATCACCTCGCGGATCTTGTCCTTGTTGATCCGGATCGTGAAGATCCGCGGGGCGAAGGAAGAGATGCTCGCCCGCGGCCGCTCCAGCGTCCGCTCCATGACATCCAGGATCTGCATTCGCGCCTCGCGCGCCTGCCCGAGGGCCTCTTCCATGATCGCCTTGCTGATACCCTGGATCTTGATGTCCATCTGCAGCGCGGTGATGCCCTCGCGGGTGCCGGCCACCTTGAAGTCCATGTCGCCGTAGTGGTCTTCCGCGCCGGCGATGTCGGTAAGGATGACATAGGTATCGGCGCTTTTGACCAGGCCCATGGCGGCTCCCGCCACGGGGCTGCGCAGGGGCACCCCGGCGTCCATCAGGCAGAGCGAGCCACCGCAGATCGAGGCCATCGAGGACGACCCATTCGACTCCAGGATGTCGGACACCAGGCGGATCGTGTACGGGAACTCCTCGTCCTGGGGCATGAGCGGCAGCAGCGCCCGCTCGGCAAGGGCCCCGTGACCGATCTCGCGGCGACCGGGGCCGCGCAGGAACTTGACTTCTCCGACGGAGAAGGGGGGGAAGTTGTAGTGCAGCATGAAGCGTTTCTCCGACTCGCCCTCGAGCCAGTCGAGACGCTGGGCGTCCTCGGAGGTCCCCAGCGTGCAGGTCACCAGGGCCTGGGTCTCGCCGCGGGTGAACAGGGCCGAACCGTGCGTTCGGGGGAGCACCCCGACCTCGCAGGTGACTTTGCGGACCTCGTTGGCGCGGCGTCCGTCGAACCTTCGTCGCTCGACCAGCAGCTCCCGCCGGGCGATGGTCTTGTGAAGGTCGTGAAAGATGGCCGCGGCCTCCTGGCGCCGGAGAGGCTGGTCTTCGGGGAGTCCCTTGACGAGCTCATCCTGGAGAGCGGCGATGGCGCGATACGACTCGATCTTCACCGCCATCTTCATCGCCTTGTAGAGCCGGTCGCCATAGGCGGTCTCGATCTCCCGACGCAGCGTCGCGTCGAGCTCCTTGACCTTGGCCGTCCGCTTCGGCTTGCCGAGTTCGCGCCGCAGATCCTCCTGGACGGCGACCAGCGCCCGGCAGTGTTCCTGGCCGAACCAGATCGCCTCCAGAACCTCGCGCTCCGAAACCTCGCTCGATCCCGCTTCGGCCATGACCACTTCGGTCGCGCTGCCAACGACGACGAGGTCGAGCCGGCTCTGGTCCATCTGCTCGTAGGTGGGGTTGAGGACATACTGAGAGTCGATCAGCCCGACCCGGACGGCGGCGATCGGCGTCGTGAAGGGAATGTCGGACAGATAAAGCGCCGTGGACGCCCCCGTAACCGCGAGGACATCCGAGTCGTTCGCGAGATCGGCGGATAGAACCAAGGCGATCACCTGCGTCTCGTAGGACCAGCCCTTGGGAAAGAGCGGCCTGATCGGCCTGTCGATCAGCCGCGACGTGAGAGTTTCCTTCTCGTTGGGACGACCCTCGCGCTTGAAGAAGCCGCCAGGGATCTTGCCGGCGGCGTAGGTGTTCTCACGATAGTCGACGGTCAGCGGCAGGAACTCGATGCCCGGCTTTTCCTTCCGGTCCGCCGTCGCCGTCACCAGGACGACGGTGTCGCCGTAGCGCACGGTTACGGCGCCATCGGCCTGTTTGGCCATTCTGCCGGTCTCGACGGTAAGTGTCCGGCCACCGAATTCGATGCTGCGCGTGGTCATCTCGAGAATCCTCCTGCAACGGGCCGCCGGCGGCTGATGAGGTCACCGGAAACCGGGCCCCGACGGCGCACAGGCCGGATCGGAGCGGGTGGGGAAGGCGAAAACCTTGGGCGGCGGCCGAGATGCTGTCGACCCGGGCGGAGAACTGTCGGCGCGGCCATCAGATGGAGGGTTAAGGGTGGAAGAATATGAATGGTGGAACGATGAATCGTGATGATGCCGGAATGAGTACCCTTAAGCTCGTGCTGGCTGTCGCGTTCAGATCCTATGGAACCCCTCCTGGGTGTGCGAAACGGCTGCCGCTGTCATGCCGGGGATCCGCCCTTCCTACTTGCGAATCCCGAGCCTGTTGATCAACTCCCGGTAGCGCTCCGCGTCCCTGTCCTTGAGGTAGTCGAGCAGGCGACGGCGGTTGCCGACCATCATCAAGAGCCCGCGCCGGGAATGGTGGTCTTTCGGAAAGACATTGAAGTGCTGGGTGAGGCCTTCGATCCGGCGGCTCAGGATGGCGATCTGGACCTCGGGAGAGCCGGTGTCCGATTGATGAGTCCGGAACGTCGAGATGATTTCGCTCTTCCGATCTTTCGTCAGCGCCATCCTGTGGTCTCCACCCTCCGCCCACAAACTAAGGTCAACACGCCCGCGGAAGGAGCGTACGGTACCATAAGTCACAGCAGCCTGTAAAGCGGATCGGCCTCCCCACCTCACCGGTGGAAGACGATCTGGGGGCGGATCACCGGTCGAGCCTCTGCCGGCGACGGGAGCTGCACCTCGCCGATGCCTACCAGTCGCCCCTCGGGGCCCTTGAGCCGACAGCGGCCGTGCGGAAAGGGGGGGCGCGGAGTCACGACCTCGTTCAGACCGCACGGACGCCCGTGCCGGATGGCGTGCGTTCCCGATGAACTCAGGACGAGGGTCGGCAAGCCGAGGGGGATCTCCTCCATGGGGATGAGGCGGGAGGCCGCCTGGCCGCCGAGGGCCTGGAGCCCGGCCGGGGTGACCGCATCCTCGACCCGAAAGGGGCCGGCCACAGTGCGTCGCAGGGCGTAGAGATGGGCGCCGCAGCCGAGGGCCTGGCCGAGGTCGTGGGCGAACGAGCGCAGGTAGGTGCCGGCCGACACTTCCGCCTCGACCTCGACCTCGTCTCCGGAGAAGCCGAGGAGATCGATACGGCGGAAGGTCACCGGCGTCACGACGGGCGACACCGGTTTGTGGCGCCGGGCCAGCCGGTACATCGGCGTCCCATGGACCTTCTTCGCGGAAAACACCGGTGCCACCTGGCTGATCGTGCCCCGGAAGGGCGCGATTTCCCGCAGCAGCGTTTCGCGGTCGACCCGGACGACCTGTGGCGGGCCGCTGGGCGTCCCATCGCGATCATAGGTGTCTGTCGAGACGCCGAGCTTCAGGATCCCGCGATAGGTTTTGTCGACTCCCGAAAGAAGGCTGGCTAGGCGCGTCGCCTTGCCGACCATCAGCACGAGAAGGCCGGTCGCCAGGGGATCGAGGGTGCCGGCGTGCCCGACGCGCCGCACACCGAGAGCGCGGCGGGCGACCTCCACCACGTCATGGGAGGTGGGTCCCTCGGGCTTGTCGACCAGCAGAACCCCGTCTAGATCGGTCATCTATTCTTCCTCGTCGCCCGGCGACCGGGTCGCTTCCAGTTCGTGGATGGTCTTGAGCACCTGATCGATGCGCTCGCCCCGATCCAGCGAGTCGTCGAATCGGAACGCGACGTGGGGAGCATAGCGCAGCCGCAGATTGTGGAAGAGCGTGCGCCGAAAGTACCCGGCGGCGCTGTTCAAGGCGTGGAGCGAGTCCTTCCTGGCCTTGTCGTCCCCGAGGACGCTCACGAAAATGCGGACGTTCTTCAGATCGGGGCTGATGGTGGCGCCGGTGATGGTCACGAAACCGATCCGGGGATCCCGCATCTCGTGCAGGAGAAGGCGGGACACTTCCCCCCGGATCAGATCCGACACTCGGTCGCGGCGGTTGCTCACGGCATGGCTCGGGGGCGCGCGGGAGAGGGGGTCAGGTGAGATACTCCACGTCGCAACTGAGAACATCACCGGGCACGCGGCGCTCGACCTCGCTGCGGATCGAGGAGAAAGTCTGTTCGAGAGGCAGGCGTGCCGAGGCGATGCCGACCACGCCGAGGGCGGCGCGCTGCCAGAGATCCTGATGGTCGACCTCGGCCACCGAAACGTTGTAGTGCTCGCGCAGCCGATCCTTGAGGCTGCGCAGCACCTGTCGCTTCTCTTTCAGCGAGGTGACGCCCGGAAAGTGCATCTGGATGATGCACAGGCCGACGTTGAGCGCGAGGTCACCGGCCGGCGGGCGCGCCATCGGTCAGAGGCTCTTGACCGCGATCTTCTCGATCTTGAACGCCTCGATCACGTCGCCGGTCTTGACGTCGTTGAAATTGGCGAGCCCGATGCCGCACTCGTAGCCGGCTTTGACCTCGCTGGCGTCATCCTTGAAGCGCCTGAGAGATGCGACTCTTCCGGTATGGGCGACGACGTTGTCGCGCAGGAGCCGGATCTCCGCGGTGCGCGTGATCCGGCCATCGCTCACCATGCACCCGGCGACCGAGCCGATCTTGGGGACCTTGAAGACCTGGCGCACCTCGGCCCGGCCGAGATACATTTCCTTCGACTCGGGCTCCAACAGACCCACCATCGCATTGCGGATCTCGTTGGCGACGTCGTAAATGATCGAGTGCAGCCGGACGTCGACTTTCTCCTTGTCGGCGAGATCCTGCGCGCTGCGCTCGGGGCGAACGTTGAACCCGATGATGATGGCATTGCTCGCCGAGGCCAGGAGCACATCGCTTTCGGTCACCGCCCCCGTGCCGGAATGAATGATCTTGATCTTGACCTTGTCGGACGGCAGATCGTTGAGCGTCTTCGCGAGCGCTTCGATCGAACCCTGGACGTCCGCCTTGACCACGAGCGGCAGTTCCTTGACCATGCCTTCCTTGATCTGCAGATAGAGATGGTCGAGGGTCAGGCGGGACGACTTGGCCAGCGCCTCCTGCCGCAGCTTCTGCTGCCGGAACGCGCCAATCTGCCGGACCTTCCATTCTTCTTCGAGGACCTGGAAGGGATCGCCGGCGCGGGGCACGCCTTCCAGCCCGAGGATCTCGACCGGGATCGATGGACCCGCCTCGCGCACCCGACGGCCGAGGTCGTCAAACATGGCGCGGACCTTGCCATGGATGGCTCCCGCGATGAATGGATCGCCGATCTTCAACGTCCCACGCTGCACCAGGGCTGTCGCCACGGGCCCGCGTGAGCGGTCGAGCCGGGATTCGAGCACCGTCCCCGAGGCGAGGCTCGTCGGGTCCGCCTTGAGATCGCCAATGTCGGCGACCAGCAGGATCATCTCGAGAAGCTCGGTGATGCCAGTCTTCTGCTTCGCCGAGATCGGCACCGCGACGATCTGCCCACCCCAGTCCTCGACGAGCAGGCCGTGATCGGAGAGTTGCTTCTTCACGCGATCGAGATTGGCACCCGGTTTGTCGATCTTGTTGATGGCCACCACCAAGGGCACGCCGGCGGCCCGGGCGTGATCGATCGCCTCGGTCGTCTGCGGCATTACACCGTCGTCGGCCGCCACGACGAGCACCACGATGTCGGTCACGCGCGCCCCCCGCGCGCGCATCATCGTGAAGGCCTCGTGACCGGGCGTATCGATGAAAGTGATGCCGCGATTCTTGTGGCGGGTGTGATAGGCGCCGATGTGCTGGGTGATGCCGCCGGCCTCTCCACCTACGATGTTCGACTCACGGATGGCGTCGAGGAGAGAGGTCTTGCCGTGGTCGACATGGCCCATGATGGTGACGACCGGATAGCGGGTACGCTGGTTCGCGGGCACGGCCTCGCCCGCCTCCTCAAGCGTGAACTCCTCTTCGAAGCTGATGACCTTGGCGTCGAAGCCGAACTCACGACAGATCTCCTGGGCCAGCTTCACGTCGAGCGGCTGATTGATCGTCGCGAGGATCCCCCGGCTTATCAGACGGGTGATGATGTCCTTGGCCTTGCGCTCGAGCTTCTCGGAAAGCTCCTTGACGGTCACCCCCTCCGTGATCGTGATCTCCTTCAAGACCTCGGGGACAGGAGGTGGGGAAGGCGTGACCGGGTGCGGAGGCGGCATGGCCGGCTCCGGACGGGCCGGCCGCACGGCCGCTGGAGCCGACGAGGCGAGCGCCGGACGCTTGGTGGCCGGTGGTGCCTGAGGGACAAAACGCGGTCCCTGGGCGGGGGTCGCCGGGCGCGGGGCCGGGGATGGCCTGGCGGTCCCCGAGGTGCCGACTTGAGCCGGACGACCCGCGAGGCCGGAGCCACCGAGGGGCGCCCGGTTCGCTGGTGCGGCCGGCCTCAACCCCGGTGTCGATCCGGCCCCGCCGAGCGGGCGGACCGGTGGCGCGCCTGCGATGCCCGTTCGTGGAGCGCTCACCCCAAGGCGCGATCCGGCGGGTCTCACCGCTGTGGCGCCCGTCACAGGACGGTTGAGCGGCAGCGATGGCGGCTTGAGGCCTGGCGCCACCGGGCGGATCATCGCGACTGCCGTTGGGCTGGCAGCCTTCACGGGTGACGAAGCGCCGGGTAGACCCGGACGCGCCGGCACCGCTCCGGCGATGCCGGGTTTGATCGCAGCCGGGCTTTGAGGCCGCAAGGGAGTCGCGCTCTTGCCCGCTGCTGTCGCCGCGGGCGTTGTCGGGGATGCCCCGGGCCGCGAGGCGGATTTCGCAGTGGGCTTGGCCGCCGCCGCCGCAACAGTCGGGCGAGGCGCACGGGCGGATACGGTCCCGCCGGCGTGAGGATGGTCCGCCTGCAGCGCGGCGGAACCTTTCGCCGCGGCCGGCTCTGTAGTGCGCGGCAGGGAGGATCGCAAGCGGGCAGCCGCCTCGTCGTCGACCGTGCTCAGGTTCGTCTTGACCTCGACCCCGATCTTGCTTAGGAGGTCGATGGCTTCCGCCACCTTGATATTCAGCTCCTTGGCGAGCTGGCCTACACGGATCTTCGCCATCTACTCATCCTCCCGAGATACTCCGGAGTCGACCTCAGAAGGGGCGGTCGCCGGCAGCGAATCGTGGACTTGCTTCGTAACCTCCGGGGCCTGTGACGGATCGAGAGTTCCCCGGAAGGACTCCGGCTCTTCGGCGGACGTCTCGCCGGAGGCTTCGGTGGACTGGGTGCCGAGCCCCCCTTCGTCGTCGCCGGCGGGCTCCGGCGATCCCTCATCCACGGCCGGGGCCTCAGTGGCGAGCACCGCCGCCTCCTCCGCCTGCTGATCCAGACGAGCCTGCTCTTCCTGCCGCGCCTGTTCCTCCAGGCGGACCTGTTTTTCCCGACGAGCCTCCTCATCCTGGCGCGCCTGTTCCTCCTGGCGCGCCTGTTCCGCGGCTTCCTGCGCGCGGCGTGCTTCGAGCAGTTCCTCGGCCGCGGCGATGATTTTCTCGGCCGTCTTCGGGCCGATTCCGGGAACCTCGGAGAGCCCGTCCACACCTGCCTCCACGATCGCATCGAGGCTGCGGAGCCCGGCTTCAACGAGTCGCTGCACCGATTTCTCCCCGGCGGCCTGCAGGCTCTCCATTTCACGGGAATCGCGTGCCATCCGCTCGATCTCGGCCTCGACTTCGCGCTTCTTCTCCTGCTCGCTCTTGAAGTCGATCTTCCAGCCGACCAGGCGTGAGGCCAGACGAACGTTTTGTCCCTTCTTGCCGATGGCCAGGGACAGCTGCTCGTCGTCGACGACGACCTCGAGCGCCTTATTCTCTGGATCGGCCAACTGAACCCGGTTGATCTTCGCCGGGTTCAAGGCGTTGGTCACGAAGGTGTTGATGTCATCCGAGTACTCGACGATATCAATCTTCTCGCCCCGGAGCTCACGGATGATCGACTGTACCCGGGACCCCTTGATGCCGACACAGGCGCCGACCGGATCGACGTCGCGGTCCTTCGAGCGGACAGCGACTTTGGCGCGATCGCCCGGGTCACGCACAGCCCGCTCGATGATCACGGTCCCGTCGTAGATCTCCGGAACTTCCATTTCGAACAGCTTGGTGAGAATCCGCTCGTCGGTCCGGGAAATGATGACTTGAGGACCCTTGGCGTTTCGGTCCACGTCCACGATCACCGCGCGGATGCGGTCTCCCTGGCTGTAGCGCTCGGCCTTGGACTGCTCCTTCTTCGGGAGCAGCGCCTCAGTGCGGCCCAGATCGACCACGATGTTACCGCGCTCGAAACGCTTCACGAGGCCATTGATCATCTCCCCGAGCCGTCCGGCGTATTCCTTGTAGATGTTGTCGCGCTCGGCCTCGCGGACCTTCTGGAAGATGATCTGCTTGGCGGCTTGGGCGGCGATTCGCCCGAGCTGCAATAGTTCCTCGCGAGGCTTGGGGATCTCGACAATGCCCTCCTCGCTTGCGGGGAGGCTCATGCTCTCCGCCTCGTCGGGGGAGATCTCCAGGTCGGGGTTTGTGACGTCGTCGACGACTTTCTTGCGAGCGAACACCGCAAGCGAGCCGCTGTCGCGATCGAAACGCGCCCCCAGATCTTCCTTGGTCCGAAAATACTTCTTGGCGGCAGCCGCATAGGCATCCTCGACGGCCTGGATGATAACGTCGACCTCGATACTCTTCTCGCGACCAACCTGTTCAATCGCCTGAAAAATCTCGCTGCTCATGAATTCTGTCCTCTCATCGGACCATTGTCGCGCTTCTAGATTTCGATCTCCAGCCTCGCCCTGGCCACGTTGTCGCGCGCGATCGTGACCTCCTGGTCACCGTCGACGACCAGGCGAACCGAGCCGTCGACAAAACCAACGAGGCGCCCAACGAAGTTCCTCTGGCCGTCGACGGCCGTCAGGGTCGACAGTCGCACTCGGCGTCCCGCGAACCGAATGTAATCCTTCTCGGTCACCAGGGGTCTGTCGAGACCGGGGGAGGATACTTCGAGCGTATAGCGCTGCTGGATCGGATCCTCCAGATCGAGCTGGGCCGAAATTTGCCGGCTGACCCGAGAGCAATCGTCCAGCGTCACCCCTCCCTCCTTGTCAAGGTAAAGGCGAACAACCCACCCCCCCGCCTCCCGCTTCATCTCGAGATGGACCAACTCCATCCCGGCAAACTCCAGGATGGGCGTGGCTATCGCCCGAAC
>JBGPLZ010000014.1:0-39204 GCA_041486695.1 Acidobacteriota bacterium
GCTTCAACGTCGGAGCCGGCGAGTGGATCGCCATCATGGGGCCGTCCGGCTCGGGCAAGACCACGCTCATCAGCATCCTCGGTGGGCTGGATACGCCGACTTCAGGGAACGCGATCGTCGATGGGATCGAGGTCGGCGCGCTCGACGAGGCCGATCTCGCCCGCTACCGGGCGCGCATGATCGGCTTCATCTTCCAGCAATTCCACCTGGTCCCCTACCTGAGCGCGCTCGAGAACGTCATGCTCGCCCAGTACTTCCACAGCACGACCGATGAGGCCGAGGCGCGCGACGCGCTCATCCGGGTGGGCCTCAAGGATCGGCTGACCCACCGCCCCGCGCAACTCTCCGGCGGTGAGCAGCAGCGGGTGGCGATCGCGCGCGCGCTGATCAACCAGCCGAAGCTGATCCTGGCGGACGAGCCGACCGGCAATCTCGACGAGGACAACGCGCGCATCATCCTCGATCTCTTCCGCACCCTGCACGCGGAGGGCCGCACCCTGCTGCTCGTGACCCACGATCCTTCGCTCGGGCGCCTGGCCGACAGGCGGATCGAGCTGGCGCACGGCCGCCTGGCCCGGATCACCGCGTTCTCGGACGACGACGCCCAGGGGTTCGATCATCTTCTGGAGCGGCTGTGGATCGCCACTCATGAAGGGCATGCCCCGCGTCTCGAGCGCGATGCGGCGATCGGGCTCGCCGACCCCGCCCGCATGCTGCGGCGCATGGTCGACCTGCGCCTGGTCGAGCGGCGCGGCGAGGAGGTCGTGCTGACCGAGGAGAGCGAGCAGCGCGCCCGCGACATCGTCCGCCGTCATCGCCTGGCGGAGCGCCTGTTTCAGGACACCTTCGCTCTGGGCGCGCACGAGGCCGAATCGCAGGCGTGCGAGTTCGAGCACATCATCAGCCCGGAGCTCGACCAGAAGATCTGCAGCTTCCTCGATCATCCGCGCACCTGCCCTCACGGCGCGCCGATCCCGCAGGGACCCTGCTGCCCGGCACCTTGAGCGGCGTCGGGCTCAGCTTCCCGGCGGAGAGGGGACTTCGTAGACCGAGTAGGCGTGCCCGACGACGGCGGATGGGCGGGCGTGCAGCAGCCAGTTGTCGGGGCCGTCGAGATATCGCTGCCGGAGCATGCCGATTCCACGGGCCAGGAAATGGGAGCTGAGCACGTAGACTCCCGATGAGGGAGGATGCATCAGCTCGTCGAGCCCGATCGACCGCGATTCGATGCCGTAACGCTCCGGTCGCGTGCTGCCGAAGTAGGCGAGAAGCACGGTCTCGTGCGGGTGGTGCGCCTTCAGGTAATCCCGGAGCTGCTTCAGCCCCTGGCCCCAGTCGACGTTGCTGTCGTCGAACCACAACGGTCCGCAGGCGGTCCCTCCATCCAGCCCGATCTTCCCCGGCTCCCCCGGCAGGCAGGCCAGCTCGTTGAAGTAGGAGAGGTGATCGGGATAGATGCCGGCCGCTTCGACCACCATCCAGAGGACGAGGAGGCCCACCACGGCGCGCCGCCAGAAACGTCCTTCGCGCAGCAGCCAGGCGATGCCGGCGCCGCCGGCGAGGTAGAGGAAGGGCAGCGCCGGGATGATGTAGCGGATCCCGAGGTCGTCCGAGAGCAGCGAGTGCGCGACCAGGATCGCCGCCGGCGGCAGCAGGATGAAGGCGCGATCGATCGTGGTGGAGCCGCCCGGCCGCAGGATCGCGAAGAGGCCGGCGGCCACCAGGATCAGGCTGGCGATCGGCTCCTTCAAGAGATAGGCGACCACGTAGTAGCTCAGGAAGCGCGGCTGGAATCGCCCCGCCATGAACGCCAGATAGGTCCGGTCGTGATCGGCATTCACCATCATCATCCCCTTCAAATAAAGGAAGGGGTTCCCGGGCAAGAAGTACAGGACATGGATCACCAGAACCGCCACGGCTCCCATCGCCAGGAGCGCGTAGAGACTCCAGACGACCCTCTGGCCCACTTCGTCGGAGGCGTACGGATCGGCGAGCGAGGAGAGCCGCCGCGGGACGGAGGCCGGGACGAGGCGCACGGCCCAGAAAACCAGGGCCGCCGCCACAGGGAGCAGGAAGATCGCCGAGTACTTCGTCCCCAGCATCCCTCCGAGCGCCAGTCCGCAGGCCAGCAACCGGCGCGGACTGCGGTGGCCTAGATAGATCCACAGGGCGAAGAAGAAGAGCACCGTGAACGCCGCGAACCCGACGTCGGTGGTCACGAGGTACCCATGGGCCATGATCGTCGGATCGAGCGCATACAGGAGAACCGCGCCGGTCGCCGCCGCCCCGCCCAGGAGCCTGCGCCCCCAGGCGAAGAGCAGCCAGCCGAGGAGGGTCGACAGCAGGATGAACGGCAGCCTCGACCAGAACATCACCTGCTCCGGATCGTTGTCGAAGATGACATCCGCCCCGAGCCGCCACTGATAACCGGCGTCGCGGATCTCGACCATGCGTGCCCAGTCCTCGTCCCTGACCGGCCAGCGCACCCCGCGCAGCATGAGGGGAACCGCCGCGATCTCCTTGAGCAGCGGCGGATGCTGCAGGTTGACCTTGAAGTCGCCGGTCTTCAAGTAAGACAGGCCGGCCCCGATGTGCGCCGGTTCGTCGAACACCGGGCTCTTGATCAGGCTGGCGCGGTAGGACTGCAGGAAGAACACCAGCAGGAGCACGCCGGCGACGAAGGGGCGATCCAGGAATGAGCGGTGTTCCGTCGGCATCAGCCGCATCCTAGCACACGCGCCGCGGACGGTCCGGCACGGTTGACGGTCCGAGGAGCGTGCAGTAGATTCGCGCCGCCGGAGGGATCCACCCCCATGCCGAAAACGGCCGTACACCGATGACGAGGGCGCGATCGCGCCCGGCGCCCGTTGCCGCGGAGGGACCGCCCGATGCATGGGAAGCCCGCGGCACGCGAGGAGCGCTGCTCCTCCTCGCCCTCCTCCTGATGCAAGGGATCGTCTTCATCACCGCCTCGTCGCAGACCAGCGACGAGGCCGCCCACCTCGCGGCCGGATACTCGTATCTCACCACGGCTGACTTCCGGCTGAACGTCGAGCATCCACCGCTGCTCAAGGAGCTCGCCGCGCTGCCGCTCCTGGCCCTCGACCTCTCCTTTCCCCGGGGTCCGCTCTGGGAGCAGGCCGAGGAATGGAACATCGGGCGCATCTTCGTGCACGAGAACCGGGTGTCGAACGACACGCTGCTGTTCCTCGCGCGCCTTCCGATCCTGGGTTTGTCGCTCCTTCTCGGCTGGACGATCTTCCTCTGGGGGCGCCGCCTCTTCGGAGCGCGGGGCGCCCTCCTGGGGCTGGCCCTCTACGTCCTCGATCCGAACGTGGTGGCGCACTCGGGCCTGGTCACGACCGATCTCGGGATCACGCTGTTCATCTACCTCACGATCTACACGCTCTGGCGCTGGTCGGACAGGCCGACGCCGTCGCGGCTGCTTCTGGTGGGCCTGTGCGCGGGCGCGGCGTTCGCCGCGAAATTCACCGCGCTGTGGCTCCTGCCGATGCTGCTCCCGCTCCTGGTCCTGCTCCTGATGGATGGCACGCCCCTCCCCCGGCGCCCCTGGTCCTCCGTTTCGCCCCTGGCGGGCAAGGACGCCGGAACTCTCGCCCGCGCCGGCGCGCTGGCCCTCGCCGCCCTGCCCGTCGTCGTCCTCGCCGTGCTGGTCGTGACGGCGACGTATGCGGGGCGGGGTCTGCCGGCGTTCGCCAAGGGGCTTTCCCTGGGCCTGAGCCATTCCAGCATGGGGCATGTGGCCTACCTGATGGGGGACTATTCGGAAACCGGATGGTGGTACTACTTTCTCTACGCCTATCTGGTGAAGACGCCGATCGGAACGCTGATGGTCGTCGGCCTGGCGCTTGGCGCCCTGCTGCTCGGTCGGCGGATCCGGCTCAGGGACGAAGTCTTTCTCTGGGTGCCGATCGTCGTGACCATCGGGCTGACCTGCCTCTGGAAGGTGGACATCGGCCTCCGGCACCTGCTGCCGATCTATCCCTTCCTCTATCTCGCCACGGGACGCATCGTCGCAACCGCCAGGCCGCGGGCGGAGGCGGGCGTCTCCTCGACCGGCAGGCGGCGCGCGGCGCGCGGGCTTGTCCTCGTCGCGGCGGTCGCCCTCGCGGGTGACGCCTTCGAGGCGGTGCGCATCGCGCCGGACCACCTGGCCTACTTCAACGCCTTCGTCGGCGGGCCCGAGAATGGGCATCGCTACCTGCTCGACTCGAACCTGGACTGGGGCCAATCCTCCAAGGCGCTGCGGAGCTTCATGGTGAGCGAGCGGATCCCGATGATCTATTGCGCCTTCACCGGCAACTCCGACCCTTGGTATTACGGCGTGAATTACCAGTACGTTCAGGGAACGGGGAACCTGGACAACGCCAAGCGGCGGCCGGTACGGATGCCGGAGGGGGCGCCTCGCGAGTTATTCGCGATCAGCCCGATGGTCCTGCACGCGGTCCATATCTCCGATCATCACCTGTACGATTGGCTGCTGCAGCGCCGGCCGGTGGCGCAGCCCGGGCGGACCTACCTGGTCTACGACATCACCCGTGACCCCGAGAGTCATGCCATGATCGCGGCATCTTCCGTGAATTTTGGCCTGCTGGAGCTGGCGGAGTTCGAAGCCCGGCGCACCCTCGCTCTCGATCCGGGAAATGCGCTCGCCAAGGCCGTGCTCGATGAGATCGGGAAGCGCGCGGCCCAGCCTCCGGCTCCCTAGAAGCCTGTCCGAGTATTCGCATGGGGCCGCAAGCCCCACGTGCGCGGCCCATGCTATGACTCGGATACGCTCCTAGCGCGCGGCGTCGTCCATGACCTTTCCCTGCGGGTCGAGACCGGCGGCGCGCTTGAGCGCCTGCGCCGCGCCGGCTCGGTCCCCGGTCTTCATGAGGAGCCGGCCGAGAGCGCGCAGTGGCACGGGCGAGGCCGGCGACAACCTGGCCGACTCGCGATACTGCGCCGCCGCTTCATCGAGACGACCCGCCCGCTCCAACCCCCGCCCGAGCTGGTAATGAGCGATCGGGTTTGACGGTCGGGCCCGCACGGCCTGCTGCAGGGCGTCGAGGGCGGCCGGGAGATCTCCCACCTGCAGTCTGGCGAGGCCGAGCCCCGCCAAGAGGTCTGGGTCGCCGGGTCTGAGGGCCAGGCCCCGACGATAGGTTTCCTCGGCCGCGGGCAGGTCACCCACCTCGACCTGCGCCAGTGCCAGGTTGCGCTGGTAATCGGCGTTCGCCGGGTCGAGTCGCGCCGCCTCCGCATAGGCCCGCACCGCGGCGGCCGGCTCTTTCAGGGCCAGCTCGGCGGCGCCGAGATCGGTGAACCCTTCGTCGCTCCCGGGATCGAGTTCCAGGGCTCGCAGCAGCACCTCCCGCGCCTCCGCCGCCCGGCCCAGCCCGTTGAGCGCGCGGCCAAGATTCACGCTGTACTTGACGTTCCCAGGCTGGAGGCGTACCGCGTCGCGGTAATGGGCGGCCGCCTGGTCCCAGGCCCGCCGGCGGCCCAGCACGCCCGCGAGGTTGTAGTGCGCGTCCGAGAAGTCGGGCCAGATCGCAACGGCGCGCAGGTAGACTCTCTCCGCCTCGGAATATTTGCCCCGATCCTCGCAGGCCGCGCCGAAGTTGTAGAGCGCCCTGACGCTGTCCGGGACGACCTTGAGGGCGCTCTGGAAAATCGTGTAGTCGTCCCGCCAGTCCCGCAGGCGCAGGGCGCTCCGGCCCCCGAACAGAACCAGAACAGGGAGGACGACCAGCAGAACGCGACCGGACGCCGGCCGCCTGAGTCTCAGATAACGGTCGAGGCCGGCCCCCGCCAGAAGGCAGGCGCCGACCGAGGGCAGGTAGAGAAGCCGCTCCGCCATGATGGTGCCGATCGGGAGCAGGAGATTCGCCACCGGCAGGAGCGACAGGGCGACGAAGCCCAGCGAAAACGCGACCGCCGGCGCCCGGCGCCAGGTCAGGACGATCCCCGTGAGCAGGCCCGCGATCAGCGCCATGCCGCACAGGGCCGCCGGGTCGGCGAGTCGCGACACGATCGGAATGGCGTTGAAGGAGTAGTCGATCGACTGGCGCAGGGGCAGGGCCAGCAACAGCGCATAGCGCGCCAGCACGCCGAGGGACGTCAGCCTCCCCGGGAGGAAGGGCGCGAACGCCATCGGATTGTCGATGAAATGGATCTGCCCCGGCGGGTTGAGGCTGCCGAGCGCCGCGGCGCGCGCCACGAGGCAGGCAGCCAGCATCGCCGCCATCGCCAGATGATGGCGCCAGGCGAGGCGGCCACGGACGATCACCCGGTCCGCGAGGAGCGCCAGGAATGGCGCCGCCACGGCATTCTCCTTCGCCAGGAAGCCGAGGCCGAAGGCCACGACCGCCACGCCCGACAGCATCACCGCGCGCGTGCGCTCGCCGGCGAGCAGGAGATCCCGACCTCGCAGAAAAGCGAGGAGGGACGCCAGCGTCCCTGCGGCCGCCAGCAGCTCGGCGCGGCCGACCACCTCGCCGAGCACCTCGGTGTGGATCGGGTGGACCGCGAAGATGAGCGCCGACGCCAGGGGCGCGTCGAACCACAGCCCCGCGGCGTTCCCGAGCAGGCGGCGCCCCAGCCGGAGAACGAGGATGCTGACCAGCGCGTGAAGGGCGAGGTTCACGAGACGATACCTGTCGGGATCGGGCCCGAAGGCCGCCTCGTTGAGCGCGAACGACAGGATGGTCACCGGGCGGTAGAGAATCGGCTGATCGGCGGCGCCGACGCTCCAGTAGCCGTGGGTCATGATCTCCGGCAGGCGTGCCAGGCTCCGGATGAGCTCGTTCTGCTCGATGATCCGATGATCGTCGTGGATGAACCCGGGGGCGAGCGCCCCGAGGTTCACGCCACAGGCGACGATGGCGACGAGAATCGCGGACCGCCAGCCTCGGGAGCCCGTCACCAATCCGATCTCCTGCGCCTCACCGGGAGCGTTCGCCGCCCACGTAGCCGAGGGACCGGAGACGATCCTCGAGCTCCGGCGGCAGGGGTGGCTCGCCCTCGTCATGGGCGAGCGGGTCGGAGGCGACGAGGCCGAGGAGGATCGCCCGCAGATCCGCCGCCCCGGCCGGCGGCGCGTCGATGAGATTCCTGGCTTCGTCGGGATCGGCCTCGAGATCGTAGAGCTCCCAGATCGGCTCCGGCTTCCTGGGGATCAGAATCAGCTTGTAGCGATCGGTCCGCAGCATGCGCCATTTTCCGGCGACCCCCTCCACGTACTGGCGCGGGTTTTCCGGGTAGAAATTGCGGCCCGACTCGGAATAGGCCGGCGGCGCCGGTCCAGCCGTCTCACCCCGGGCCCGTCCGGCCAGGCTGATGCCCTGCAACCCCGCCGGGATCGGCAGGCCGAGGAGGTCGAGAATGGTCGGGACGATGTCGATCGTCCGCGCCTGGGCGTTCACCGTGCGGCCCGGCGGCAGGAGGGTGGGCGCACGAACGATGAGCGGCACCCGCACGGTGGGATCGTACAGGTAGGCGCCGTGCTCGAAAAAGTAGTCGTGCTCCCCGAGATTCTCTCCATGATCGGCCGTCAGGACGATGATCGTGCGATCGAACTCGCCCAGATCTTCGAGCGTCTTCAGCAGATCCCCGATCGCGGCATCGGCGTAGGCAACCTCGCCATCGTAGTGCGCCACGGCATGCTGCACCTCCCGCTCCGGCAGGCGGGTCTTGCCGAAAATGATGTCCCCCCTCTCCAGCCCGGGACGGGGCTCGTCGTTGAAGGTGTGCGGCCCGCGATAGCCGGCGTCGAACATCTCGGTGAAGGGAGCCGGAGGATCGTAGGGCCAGTGCGGCGCGTTGTAGCGCAGCCAGAGAAAAAACGGGGCGGCGGCGCCACGCCTGGCGCGCAGCCACTGCGCCGCCTTGCGGGACGCATCGCGGTCATTGCGGGTCGGCACCATGACCTTGCGGCCTTGCGGGTCGAGGTAGATGTCGGGATCGTACATGTCGAAGTCACGGTGCAACCCGACGTTCAATCCCTGGGTGACGGCGAAGGAGGCATAGCCGGCGGCCTTCAGGAGGCCGGTCAAAGTCGTCCGCGACCCGAGCACCTCCGAGCTCTGCCCCTCGTAGCGCAGGCCATGGACCATCGGATAGACGCCGGTGAGGATCGAGGGGAAGGATTGCACGGTCCGGCCGGCCGCGGTGATGGCCGTCCGGAAGCGCGCGCCGCCCGCTGCGAGGCGGTCGATATTGGGACTGGTGGGGCGATGGTAACCGTAGCAGCCGAGATGATCGGGACGCAGCGTGTCAACGGTGATCAGCAGGACGTTGAAGCGGCGCGCCGGCGCCCGGTTGCCGGCGCCGCATCCCAGGGCCGCGAGGACGACGAGTGCGGCTGCGAGCCGGATCGGTCGGAGGAGACCCCCGGGTCCTCTATCCATCGTGCGCGGCGGCGCCAGCCCGCGCGGGCGTCGCCCGTCTCCGGCCCGCCGACCCGCCATAGCGATCGTCGAAGAAGCGCCCCCAGGCCGTCCTGCGAAAGGCTGCGATACGCGCCCGGCCGATGGTCGGATACCAGAGAAAGTCGTGGTAGATGTTCGACGCCATGGGGGCCCACACGACCAGCGGCGAGTGCAGCGCGAGCCTCTCGAGAAAGCGCAAGGGGCCCCGCCGCAGCATCTGGTCGCCCCAGATCACCAGGGAACGGCTGACCTTGAAGCCGAGGTTCATCCCGGATACGTCGTCCCCGACCAGGTCGATGCCGCGCGGGTCGGCCACGCCGAGGCCGCGCTCGTGGCACATCCGGAGATACGGGATGGCCATCGGGTCGAAGCCCATCAGGCGGGCGGCCACGGCGTCGATCGCCACCGAATCGGCTCCCGCCAGGATGACGTTGCCGACGACCGGCACCATGGTGCGCGGCCCGGCCCCGTTGCCGCAGACGGTGCCGTCCATCGCCGTGAAGACACCCGGGTGCAGCTCCCGCTGCATCTGCACCAGATCGACGAGCACCTCGTGCATGTACTTGTGGGCGTAGTGCCGGACCTCCTTCAGGAGTCCTCCGAACGCGTTCTTGATCGCTCCCGTCGTGACCGCATGTCCGTGGGTCTTGACCGTCGGCAGATGCACGATGTTCTTCCCCGGATAGAGCGCGGGGATCTCGATCCCTTCCGGGAAGATCTGGTTGAGGCGCAACAGCGGCGACTTGAAGCGGAACACCTCCCAGGGAACCTCGGGAAGGGCGGTGAACGACAGTCCCAGGCGGTCGAGAACCGGGAGCCAGCGGTTGTTCGCCGCCCCCTTCCAGGGATCGGTGACCACCGTCTTGTTCTCGATCGGGATTAGGCGGGCCCGATCGTAGCCGTCCTCCATCATCGCTCGCAGCACTCCCTCGACCTGCCAGGGCTGGCTCGAGCAAGCGGGAAAGTACTTGGTCCAGGAGAGATTCAGCTTGACAAGGGTCGGGATCGACGGGTCGATGACCGAGCGATAATCGGCAAGCCGCATCACGCGGCCGTAATCCTCGATCACCGTCTCCGGTTTGGTCTTCTGTGCCGCGATGCGCGGTCGGCCCACGGATTCCCCCTTGTCAGTCGGATTATATGCCTGCAGCGGGCGCGCCGGATCATCCGACCTGGTTCCGCGCGCCCACGTAGACGAGCAGAACCACAGTGAAGGCCCAGAGCCCGATGCAGACGAGCAGCGGGCGATCGGTCAAAAGCGCCTGCGTCGGACTTCCCCCGGCTCCCTTTTGGTGCACGAGGTAGAGATATCTGAAGATGCCGTACAGCACGAACGGCACCGTCAGGTAGAGATGCTGCGTGCCGAGCTTCATCTCCACCTCCGGAGAGACGGTGTAGAACATGTAGGCGGTGACCGTCGATGCGGTCACGACGTTGATCATCTGATCCAGGAACTCGACCGAGTACTCCCGGAGGATCGCCCGGTGCGCGTGCGGATCCTCCAGGCCGGCCAGCTCCTGGCGCCGCTTACAGAAAGCCAGGAAGAGCGACAGGAGGACGGTGCACAGGATGAGCCAGGTGGAGATCGTCACGTCGATCGCCAGCGCGCCACCCACGGCACGCAGCACGAAGCCGGCGGCGATCAACATGACGTCGATGATCACCATCTCCTTCAGCCAGAGTGAGTAGACGAAATTGAGGGCCACGTAAATCAGCAGGATCGCACCGAAAGGCGGCGCCAGAATGAAGCCCTGCATCAGCGCGATCGTGAGCAGCAGCACGGCGGCGGTGAGCGCCGGGACGACGCCCAGGGTGCGGGAGGCGATCGGCCGACGCGCCTTGACCGGATGCTTCCGGTCGCGATCGGCATCGAACAGATCGTTGATGATGTAGATGGCGCCGCTCACGAGGCAAAAGAGAAGGAAGGCGCCGACGGAGCGCAGGAGGAGGGTTCCATCGGTCAGCTTGCGCGCGAAGATCAGCGCCGCGAAGACGACGAGGTTCTTGATCCACTGGCGCGGCCGCATCGAAACAACGATGGCGGCCAGCGTCCCGACGTACGCCGTCAAGCTCTTACCTGTCGCCATGATCGGGCATTCCCCCCAACCCCAGGACGGGCTGCGGCGCGCCAGCGGCGCGCGGCGGCGCATCTTAGCATCCGCTCTCGCGGCCGGTCAAAGAACGCGGCGGCCCGGGAAGCGGGTCACGGGGGGCGCGTCGGCGTCCCGACGGCCCGCCGGGCGGCCGGGGATCGCGGCCGCGGCCTTCCGGATTCCGATCAGCTCTGCGGCAATGCTGATGGCGATCTCCTCGGGCGTTTCCGCCCCGATCGACAAGCCGATCGGCGTGTGCACCTCGGCGAGAGCCTCGGGACTCGTCCCGAGATCCCGTGCCCTGGCCAGCAAGGTCGCAGCCTTCCGGCGACTGCCGATGACCCCGATGTAGCGGGCGTTCTTTCCGACGGCGTGCCGCAGCGCCGCCAGATCGGTCCTGTGGCAGCGGGTGAGAATGGCGATGTATGCGCCCGGAGGGATCTCCGGCAATCCCCCCACGTAATCGGGGGCGACGAGCGCCCGGCGCACCCCCTCCGGATAGCGGGAGGGATCGAGGAAGCGCTCCCGGTCATCGATGACCGTCACTGCGAATTCCAGCCGAAACCCGAGATGGACCAGCTCGCGCCCGACGTGCCCGCCGCCGAAGACGTAGAGGGCTTCGGGGGGCCGAACGACCTCGATCAAGACGCTGACCGTGCCGCCACAGACCATGCCTGTCGCGCCCTCGCCCTCCTCGGTGAAGCGGTAGGTCTTCTCCAGGCCCCGGCCGAGGCGGATCGCCTCCCGCGCATCCTCGATGACGAGCGCCTCGAACGCTCCGCCACCGATGCTGAAGGCGATCTCCGCCGCCGTCACGAGCATCTTGGTGCCGCGATCGCGCGGGGCGGAACCCTGACGGTCCACCAGGGTGGCGATGGCTAGAGTCTGGCCCGCTCGCAGTCGTCGGGCGACCTCGTCGTAGAAGGCCAGGGTCATTTCAGCGGCCGGCCGGCCGGCTCTTCTGGTTCTGCGACCACCAGCGGCTCCACGCTTCCGGCCGGGGGCCGAGAGACCGGCCGGTGAGCTGACCCAGCAGGCTGAGGGCGGCCTGACGCGGCGCCTCATCCTTGCCGCGCAGCTGGTCGATCAGAAAGGGCACCAGACCGGGGTCCTTGAACCTTCCGAGCTGCCGGACCGCCTCGGCCCGCAATTCGGGCGATGGATCGGAGACCGCGACCTTCTTGTATATGTCGACCTGTGAGGGATCCTCCGCCAGCTCGAGAGAGGAGAGAACGTCGCTTCGCACTTCGACCGAGGGATGATCCAAGGCCCCCATGAGCGCCTGCCTCGCCTCGGGCTGCCGAAATCGACCCAGCGCCTGAACCGCCGCCCGGGCGACCTCGACGTCGGGGCGACGGGTCGCGCGCGCGAGAGCGGGGATGGCCTTCGGGTCGCCGAGAGCGCCGAGTGCGAAGCAGGTGGAGGCGAAGATTGCGGGAGCCTGGTCCTCGATCCCCGCCGTCAAAACCTCCACCGCCTCCGGATCCCCACCCGCTTCGGCGATCAGGTTCGCCGCCAGAATCCTGCTGTCGGTCTCCTCGGATGCCGGCTTCATCTTGATCGGGTTCCAGGGAAGCAAAGCCCGTTGCTCCAATCGCAACTGGTCCCGAAGGGCCCGCCGCGCCTCCTTACCGCTCACGCGCGCCAGGTAAACCATCGACTGGGCGCGGAAGATTCTGTCGGGGCTCCGGAGTCCGCGCACGAAGGTCTGGTAGTCCCCCTGCGCGACGATCGCTTCCAGCTTCTCGGCGGCTTCCTGGCGCACTTCGAGATCCGGACTTCGGAGACCCCGGAACATATCCTGGACGTCGTGGGCCGGGGCGCAGCCGAGCGGCGCCAGAAGAGCCAGCGCCGCCGCCCGCAGCACGGTTCCGAACCGGCGCGGCCACCGTACCGCGGCGGGGCCCACGGTTACCGCTTCTCCTTGTCATACAGCGTGACCACCTTTTTCACCTCGTACACCCGCTGGCCGGCCGGGATCTTGATGGTCAGGTCGTCACCCGCCTTGCACCCCACGAGCGCCTTGCCGATCGGGGAGGTGACCGAGATTAACCCTTTGCCGAAGTCGGACTCCTCGGGAATCGTCAATTCGTAGATCAGGGTCTTCCTTGACTCGACATCGACCACGGTCACCGTCGAGCCGAGCCCCGCCCTGTCTTTGGGGAGCGAGTTCAGGTCGATCATCGACAGATTCTTCAGCTGCTCCTGGACCTGGGTGATGCGGGATTTCACAAAGTGCTGACGCTCCAGGGCCGACTGGTACTCGGCATTCTCGCGCAGGTCGCCCATCTGCAGGGCGCGATGGATCTCCTTGGGAAGCTCGTGGCGGTACTCCCTCTCAAGGGCCTGCAGCTCTTTTTCCAGCTTTTGACGCGCGCGGTCCAGCATCGAGGCGGCTCCGTTGTCAGGGATGGGGCGGAAATCCTTGACAATCTACCATCGGCGCCGGACCTTGTCAAAAATCGACACCCGGCGGCGTGGCCCGGATTTGGAGATGAGCATGCCGGTGGAAAAGGCGGGTGGGGGGTCTTTCGACCCCCGCGTCTTGGGTTGGATGTGGGTGGAAGGATTCGGGATTCAGGCTAACGGCTTATATATATGCTCTAACAGACTGCAACTGTGGGTATTCTCTAGAGTATATATATGAGCATTCTGTCGCTAATGTAATCTCCACCGGCCGAGAGTCAAGGGCTGGCTTATAGAAAGTGCACCGCCGGCGCCAGCGTGGGGGTCGCCGGCAGGGGCGCAAGTCTGCGGGAGCAGGTGGGTTGCAGGCCGCGATGCCTCGATTGACTTGGCCTCGGTCGTCGGCTATCATCACTTTTCCGTTCGCGAACGACCCCCAAAAGCGAGGAGGGCGGGGTTGGCTACACGTTTCTCCAAGAAAATCGCCATCAGCGTGGCTGTGCTGGTCGCCGGGTTCGTGGTTCTCTTCGGCGTCGGTCTGAAAGGCTCGCTGGTCTACTACCTGACCGTCGGCGAGTTCCTCGAAAAGCAGGGGCGCAGCGACCTGGGAGAAAATTTCCGGATCAACGGCAATGTCGTGGCCGGATCGATCCGCAAGACTCCTGGAGTGGTCGGCGCTCGCTTCTTGATGACCGATGGGTCGAAGCAGCTGCCGGTGATCTACGCGAAGGAAACACCCGACACCTTCGTCGACGGGGCCGAAGTGGTGGTGGAGGGATCCACGGGTCCCGATGGCCTGTTTGTCGCACACACCCTCCTCGCCAAGTGCCCCTCCAAGTACGAAGCCCAGAACCGCGTCGCCAAGAAGTGAGCCGGCGCACGACCGCGTCCCGGGACGGACTGAGGCTAGCCCTCGCGGCATCCGGACGGAGACTCGATGGCTGATTTCGGCACCCTCTGCCTGCTGATCGCGCTCACTACATGTGGATGGGCGATCCTCGCTTCCTGCAATGGCTGGCGCGTCCAATCCGGCACCCTGGTGCTGAGCGCCGAACGGGCCATCCATGTCACCTGGGCGCTCGTGACGCTTGGCGTGATTTCGCTCGAGTACTGCATCCATGCCAACCAGTTCGACCTGGAGTACGTCGCTTCCTATTCAAACCGAACCCTGCCCTGGCTCTACAAGGTGGCGGCCCTCTGGGCCGGGCAATCCGGGTCGATCCTGTTCTGGCTCTTCATCCTCGCCTCGTACGCCGCGCTGATCGTCCTTCTCAACCGGCGACGGAACCGGACCCTGATGCCGATCGTCGTCACCACGCTGGCAGCGGTCGAGCTTTTCTTTCTCCTGCTGGTGAATTTCATGACGCGTCCGTTCGTGCGTCTGGCGGTCCCGCCGGTGGACGGCGGCGGGATGAACCCCCAGCTGCAAAATCCGTTCATGGCGATCCATCCGCCCTGCCTCTACCTCGGATACGTCGGGCTGACGGTGCCCTTCGCCTTCGCCATCGCCGCTCTCGTCACGGGTCGGCTGGACAACACCTGGTTCCGGACCACACGCCGCTTCACGATCACCTCCTGGTTCATCCTTGGAACCGGGATCCTGCTCGGGGGGTGGTGGGCCTACGTCGAGCTCGGCTGGGGCGGTTACTGGGCCTGGGATCCCGTCGAAAACGCCTCCCTGATCCCCTGGTTGACCTGCACGGCCTTCCTGCATTCGGTGATGATCGAGGAGCGCAAGAAAATGCTCCGGGTGTGGAACCTGGCCCTGGTCATCATGAGTTTCGAGCTGGCGATCCTCGGGACCTTCATCACCCGGAGCGGCATCATCTCCTCCGTGCACTCGTTCACCAAGTCGGAGGTCGGGCCGTTGTTCGCCGGCTTTCTGGGGATCAGCGTGTTGATTTCGGTGGCGTTGCTTCTGCACCGCCTGCCACTGCTTCGAAGCGAGCACCGCCTCGACTCGTTCGTGTCGCGGGAGAGCACCTTCCTGTTCAACAACCTGCTGCTGGTCGGCGCCGCCTTCGCGGTCCTGTGGGGCACGCTCTTTCCGATCCTGTCCGAAGCCGTGCGTGGCGTGAAGATCACGGTCGGCCCCCCGTTCTTCAACGAGATGATGATCCCAATCACCTTTGGATTGGTCACGCTCGCCGGCATCTGCCCCGTCATCGCCTGGCGGCGGGCGACGCCGCGCAAGCTGCTGGAGAAGATCCAGATCCCGTTCTGGTCGCTCGTCGGAGCGGCGGCGGCCCTGCTGATCGCGGGCGTGCGCGATGTCTACGCCCTGGTCTCCTTCAGCCTGTGCGCGTTCGTGATCGTCACGACCGTGATGGAGTTCGTCTGGGGCACGCGGGCCCGCCAGAAGGTGACGGGAGAGGCGCCCGGCCCGGCCTTCTGGGGCCTCGTCGATCGGAACAAGCGGCGCTACGGAGGTTTCGTCGTGCATCTGGCGGTCATGATGATCCTGATCGGCATCACGGGATCATCGGCCTTCAAGCAGGACGCCACGGCGTCGCTGCGCCGCGGGGAGAGCTTTTCACTCGGGCCGTACACCATGCGTTTCGAGGCGATGACCAGCCGCGAGGATCCGAACTTCGATTTTCAGGGGGCTCGCCTCGCGGTCTCGCGGGACGGCCGGGCGGTCGGCACGCTCCTGCCGGGGCAGAACTTCTACAAGACCCGCGGACAGGAGACCTCCACCGAGGTGGCGATCCGCCACAGTCTGCGTGAGGACCTCTACCTCATCCTGATCAGCTTCGATCCGCAGGAGGGTCGGGTGACGCTCAAGGCCTACCTGAACCCTCTGATCAACTGGATCTGGATTGGCGGCGCCATGCTCATCCTCGGATCCTGGCTCGCCATGCTCCCCGACCTGCGGGACCGGCGACGGGACGCCGAGGCACGTTTAAGGGACGCGGCCTGAGATGAGCGGACGACGCTTCGGGCTCGCCCTGCTGGCGCTGGCCTCGATCGGGTTTCTTCCGCCGGCCCACCATGCGGTCTTCGGCGCCGATCAGACGCCGCAGCAACAGATCGAATCGCGCCTGATGTGCTACTGCGGCTGCTCCGATCTCACGGTCCGCACCTGCACCTGCGGGGTTGCCGCGTCCATCCGCGACGAGATCGCGGAGCGTCTCGGGCGCGGGGAAACCTCCGAGCAGGTTGTCGCGGCGTTCATCGCCCGTTATGGGGAGAAGATCCTCTCCGCCCCGACCAAGCAGGGCTTCAACCTCGTCGCCTGGGTGGCGCCCATCGTCGCCTTCTTCGTGGCCGCCGTCGCGATCGTGTTCCTGGTGCGGCGCTGGGGCCGTCCCCACGGCGCCGGGGCGGGCGCGCGGCGGGGCGGGTCAGCCACGGGAGGCCCTCCGCCCGCGACGCTCACCGAGGAGGAGCGCATTCTCCTCGGCCGCATCGAGAGGGAGATTCGGGAGGGACACTGATGCTTCTCCTGGCCGGCATCCTGCTGATTCTCACCACCCTCGCGGTGGTGCTCGGCCCGCTCGTGCTGGGGACGTCGGCGAGGCTTTCGGACGGACCCGATGTGGAGGCGCAAATCATTGAGCTCCGGGCGCTCAAGGCCGTCACCTACGAGTCGATCCGGGATCTCGAGTACGATTTCCACGCTGGCAAGATCGGCGAAGCCGACTACCGCGAATTGTCCGAGCGCTCGAAGCGCGAGGCGCTGGCCATCGTGCAACGTCTCGATGCGCTCCAGGCTCTCTCCGACCGCCGGGGCGACCACGGGCGCGGCGGTTCGTGACCGCCGCTCCGGACGCGCGTCGCAGCGCGGGCGCCCAGGTTCCAGCCGCCCTTCTCGCCCGAGGCCTCGGCAAGCGGTACGGGGCCGCGATCGCACTCGACGGCATCGACCTCGAGATCCCTGCGGGCCAGTGGGTCGCCCTGGTGGGGCCAAACGGCGCCGGCAAGTCCACGTTGCTGCGGTTGTTCGCATCCCTGGCGCGCCCGACCTCCGGCTCGCTCTTTATCCATGGCCACGACCCCCGCACGGCGGCGCGGGAAACGCTGCTGCGCCGGCTCGGTCTGCTCTCCCACCAGGGGTTCCTGTACGATCACCTGAGCGGCTTTGAAAACCTGCTCTTCTACGGTCGCCTCTACGGTCTGCGCCATGCGGCGCAGGCGGCCCGCGACGCCCTCCACACGGTCGGCCTCGGGAAGCGCGGCGATGACTTCGCCCGGAGCTACTCGCGGGGCATGCTGCAGCGCCTCGCGATCGCCCGCACGATGCTGCACGCTCCCGACATCCTGCTCCTCGACGAGCCGTTCACCGGCCTCGACCAGGAGGCTTCGGAGACGCTCGTGGCGCGGCTCGCTGCGGCGCGCGCCGCGGGCGCCACCGGCCTTCTGGTCACCCACGACTTCGCTGCCGTCCCGTCGATCGCGGACCGGATCCTGGTGCTGGTTGCGGGACGCCTGGCGGTCGATCGGAGCGCGCTCGGGCTCGATCGGGCCGACATCGAGGCGCTGGTCCGCGCGACGGTGCGGACGGGGCGATCCGGAGGGCCGCGATGAACTACCTGCGCACCATCATCACCATCGCCGGCAAGGACCTGCGCACCGAGCTGCGCAGCCGGGAACAGATCCTCACCCTGTTGTTTTTCACGCTCCTGGTGCTCGTCGTGTTCAACTTCGCCTTTGACTTCTCGATCATCGACTTCGCCTCCCTGGGGGCCGGCATCCTCTGGGTCGCATTCATCTTCGCGGGCGTTTTGGCCTTATCCCACTCGTTCCGGATCGAGCGGGAACAGGACAGGATCGAGGGGATCCTGATGGCCCCCATCGACCCCAGCGCCTTCTATCTCGGGAAGGTGGCGGCGACCTTCCTCTTCATGTCGGCGGTGGAGGCGGCCATGGTCCCGGTCGCGGTCCTGCTGTTCAACGTGCCCCTGAGCGCCCGCATCGCCGGGGCGATCCTCGTGCTGATCTTGAACACTCTCGGCGTCGCCGCCGTCGGCACGCTGTTCGCCGCCATGACCACCAGGACGCGGCGCGGCGAGCTGCTGCTCCCGCTTCTGCTCTTTCCGGCCGCCGTGCCGGTGAGCCTGGCGGCGGTCAAGGCCACCTCGCAGGTCCTTGCCGGACGCCCCTTCGAGCGCTATGCTTCCTGGATCGCGCTGTCCTTTGCGTACGACGCGATCGTCCTGGCGGCGGCCGTCCTGCTCTTCGACTACGTCCTCGAAGACTAAGTGGTGCTATCATCGCGCGCCTTCGAGCGTGGGAGAAACGATGGCTAATCGTCGTGCAGCCACAATCGCGGAAACCATTCTGTTCATCCTGGTGGCGGCGCTCGTGCCGATCTCCCTGGATGCCGCCTTCAGCCGCGTGCCGACCGAGGCCAAGATGGGCGTCGTGCAACGGATCTTCTACTTCCATGTCCCCTCCGCGATGATGGCGTTCCTCGGAGTCACGCTCTGCGCCGTGTGCAGTCTTCTCTACCTCCTCACGCGCGCGCGCCGCTATGACATCGTGGCGCAGGCGGCCGCCGAGCTGGGGATGGTCTTCTGCACCATCGTTCTCGTGACCGGCCCCATCTGGGCTCGACCGGTCTGGGGCGTCTGGTGGACGGGCGAAGTCCGGCTCACCTCCACGCTCATCCTGTGGCTCATTTTCGCCGGCTACCTTCTGCTGAGAGAAAGCGCGGAACATCGCGACCAGGCGGCCCGCTGGGGGGCGGTCGTGGCGATCGTGGGGGCCCTGGACGTGCCGATCATCTACAAGTCGGTGGAGTGGTGGCGCGGTCTGCACCCCAAGGTTCTCAAGATGTCGGGCGGCGGGGGGCTCGAGCCGACCATGGGCCGGGCGCTCATGATCTCCAGCCTCACCTTCCTGCTCCTGTTCATCTTCCTCCTGGTGCAGCGGATGCGGCTCGGCGCCCTCGAGGAAGAATGCGAGGCCCTGGCGCTCGCGGAGGGAGGCGAGGCATGACGCTCTACGCTCTGGCTGCGCTCGTGGACACGGCCGCCGCCATGGCTCAGGAACCCGCAACACTCGCCTTGGACACGGTGGCGGCCCGACCCGATCAGGTCGCCCGTGGCTTCCACTACCTGATGGCCGCCTACACGGCCGTCTGGGCCATTCTGGCTCTCTACCTGCTCTCCCTCTCGATCCGCCTGAGGCGGATGTCCGCCCAGCTGCGCCGGATCAAGGAGCGCCTGGGGATGTCGCAGCGATGACGCCTGCCGACGCTCCCAAGGGAATCACTCGCGACTACTTCGAGACGATCGTCTCCTGCGTGATCTTCGTCCTCTTCGCCCGCACCTTCGTCTTCCAGCAGTCGAAAATCCCGACCGGATCGATGATCCCGACGCTCCTGATCGGGGACTACATCATGGTCAACAAGTTCGCCTACGCCCCGGTGACCGGCGGGCGGTCGTTCCTCGGCAGGATCGAGAAGAGCCTCCTGCCGATCCGGGAGGTCCGGCGGGGCGACATCGTGGTCTTCAAGTTTCCGGAGGAGCCGGAGAAGGATTACATCAAGCGGGTGATCGGGCTTCCCGGCGATACCCTCGAGATTCGCAACCGGCAGGTGTTCATCAACGGTCAGCCTCTGTCCGAGCCCTATAAGATCCATCGCAACCCGAAGGGGCTCAACTTCGACCAGGACGACTTCCCCCCCACCCACGTCCCGGAGAACGCCCTCTTCTGCATGGGCGACAATCGCGATAACAGCCGTGACAGTCGTTCCTGGGGCTTCGTCCCGCGCGACAACCTGAAGGGACGGGCCTTCATGATCTGGTGGTCCTACGATGAGGACCGGGACGCTTATCTGCATACCTCGGTCTCCGACCACCTGTCGGGGATTTGGGGAAAGATCACGCATCTGTTCACCAGGTCCCGCTGGGAGCGCACCTTCCAGATCATCAAATAGGACGCGCCCCCGGCCCTCCCGGCGTCGACACCGTCCAGGACCTTTCCGGCAGATCGATCGGCACCGGGCCGTGCATCTCGCCACGCCACGCGCGGAAGCTCGAAAAGCGCCATTCTCCCGGGTGGCGCGCCAGTCGGGACAAGACCGGGTGCTGGTGGAGAAGCTCGGCGCGCTTCGCGACCTGGGCGGGATCGCCCAGGAGGACCCGCTGATCCGCGTCCTGCCAGACGAGCCCCAGCCGTCCCGAGCGCTGGTTCATTTCGCGGGCGAAGCGCGATTTGAGCCTCTGAACCACCACCTGCACCCAGCGCGGGTCCTCGTCATTCGCAGCGATGATCAGACGAACCCGGTCCGGCAGCACGACGTAGGCCTGAACCTTGAAGCCGAGCCGTTGGCGCAAGCCGACAAGGGTCCGGCAGAAGAGAGCGGCCATCTTTCGGTCGGCGAAGACCGGCCTGCCGGCGTAGGTCCAGACAGTGACGAGGAAAGCAGTGCTGTGTTCGACGCCGCGACGCATGGGCGGATTCCCCCCTGGATCGGCTCCACCAACCCTGAGACCGGCTCATCCCCGATCTGCGACTAGCAAACTTGATGCTGAGCGGGAGTCCCGCACGCGGCGCGAAAATGCGGGGGGAGGCGCAGCGCGCCGCGTCCGCCGCCGGACGCGGCGGGCGAACGGACGATGCCGAGGAACGGAGATCGAGGGTCCCCCTGAGGAGCCCTCACGCCACGGCGCCGTCAGGGCATTTGCGGAGCAGTTCGGCGGGGCAGGTCGGGAGCCGGCGCCCCCGGCGCGATGATCGAGTGCCGGCCGCGGCCCGGCTCCTTGTCGGGAAAGTCGGAGCGGTAGTGGCTCCCGCGGCTCTCCCGGCGCTGCAGCGCCGAGTCCGCGATCAGCCGGCCGATGTAGAGCAGGTTACGGGCTTCGAGACCCGGGCGCGACACCGGTTGCTCCGCGACATCCTCCTCGAGGCGGAGGATCCCGGCGACAGCGCGCTCCAACCCGTGACCGTCGCGGATGATGCCGACCTCGCGCCGCATGATCCCCGTGAGCGTCTCGAGCGTCGTTCCGGTGCGCGCGGGGTCGAGCGAGCGGATGCGCGCCGTCGCCTCGAGCGGATCGATGGCCGGCGCGGCGATGAGGCGATCGGACAGGATCGCCCGTCCGGCGCGCTCGCCGAACACCAGGCCCTCCAGGAGGGAGTTGCTGGCGAGACGGTTGGCGCCATGAACGCCGGTGCAGGCCACTTCGCCGGCGGCATACAGACCCGGAACCGAGGTTCGCCCCCAGAGGCCGGTCTTGACGCCGCCCATGATGTAATGGGTGCAGGGACTGACCGGGATCCGGTCGAGGGCGATGTCGAGGCCGTGCCGGGCGCAGGTCGCCGCGATGGTCGGGAACCGTTGCCGCACGAAATTTGCATCGAGGTGGCTCATGTCGAGGAAGACGCAGCGGGCGCCGGAACGGCGCATCTCCTCGACGATGCCGCGGGCGACGATGTCGCGCGGCGCCAGCTCGGCGCGCGGATCGTGCTTCAACATGAACCGCTCGCCGCGCTCGTTCACGAGCCGGCCCCCTTCGCCCCGCATCGCCTCCGAGAGCAGAAAACGGGGCGCTCCCGTCAGGCTCAGGACGGTGGGGTGGAACTGGATGAACTCCATGTCCATCATCTCGGCGCCGGCCCGGTAGGCCATCGCCATGCCGTCGCCCGTCGCCTGCGGCGGGTTAGTGGTCTCGCCGTAAACCTGGCCGACTCCGCCCGTCGCAAGGACCACCGCCGGAGCGGTGAGCGAGATCACCTTGCCCGGGCGCTCATCGATGCCGACGAGTCCGGTGCAGGTGCCTCCACACAGGACGAGATCGATGGTGAACATCCGCGGCAGAAGGACGATCCCGGGCGTGACGCGGGCCTTCTCGACCAGCGCGCGCACGATCTCGCGGCCGGTCGAGTCCCCCTGGGCATGCAGGATCCGCCGCTTGCTGTGCGCCCCCTCCCGGGTGAGCGCCAGGCGCGCCCCTTCGCGGTCGAAGCGGGCCCCCCACTCGATGAGCTCGAGGGCGCGCGCCGGCCCTTCCTCGACCAGGACCTGGACGGCTCCCTCGTTGCAGAGTCCATCGCCCGCCTCGAGCGTGTCACGATAGTGGAAGGCCACCTCGTCATCGTCGGAGAGAACGGCCGCGAGGCCTCCCTGGGCCTTGTCCGACGAGGAGTCGGTCGGGCTGTCCTTGGTCAGGACCGCAACCCGGCCGCCGCCCGACGCCACCTCGATGGCGGCCCGAAGGCCGGCGATGCCGCTGCCGACGACGATGGCGTCGAACCGTGTGTCTTCCATGCAGGCCTTCAGTGTAGCGGATTACGGAACTCCGCGCCCTTTCCTTGACACTCCGGGGAGCCATCCCTATGATCGGTCGGCCCGGAAGAAAAGCACCGGTCCACGTCTGACGAAACTGGACTCATGATGCAGGACATCCCCCCTCAGGGATCGATCACCGACATCTTCTTCCCTCGCCTCATGGCGCGATTGCAGCGCGATGGCTTCGAGGGCGCCGTGCGCGTGTCGGTCGGCGAGACCACCAAGATCCTCTATTTCAAAGGAGGCGAGATCGCTTCCGCGGCCAGCAACGCCGAGTCGGATCGCCTGGCGTCGATTCTGATCGAGGAGGGGCGCCTCACGACGCCGCAGCTCGACATGGCCAAGTCGCGCCTGCCCGATGGGGGCTCGCTGGGGCGAACCCTCATCGAGATGGGCTTCCTGACTCCCGCCGAGTTGCTCCAGGGGGCGCGCCGGCAGGTGCGGCAGATTCTGGTGTCCTGCTGCACGTTGTCCAGCGGGAGCTACCAGGTGGAGCCTGGAGCGCTCCGCTCCGAAGTGACCGTGCTCGGGCTCCCGACCCGGCGGCTCATCTTCGAGACGATCCTGGAGGCGCCCGATCGTCTTTGGATCGTCCGCGAGGTCGGCTCGATGGAGGCCACCTACCGGCCCACGAATGATTTGCTCCCCGAGCTGAACGCGCTCAAACTCGACGCGGCGGTCGATCAACTCGCCCGCGCTCTCGACCGCGACCGGACCCTGCGGGACCTGAGCGGCGGCACTTCCCTCGACGACTTCCTCGTGAGCAAGGTCGTGCTGGCCCTTGAGGTTCTAGGGCTGGCGGAGCGGGTCGAGGGCGAGAATCCCCCTTCGCCGATGGCTCCCGAGGGGCGGGACATCCGCATCGACGTCGAAGAGGCTCCGCCGCCGCCCGAGGAAGAGATCCTGGAATTGGCCGATCTGGACGGTGCGCCCATCCATCCTGATGCCGGCGGGCCCCCCGACGTTAAGACGGAGGACGATGCCCCGGCGTATCCCGCCACCGCGCCGCAGGAGGCGGAGCCACCCCCCTTCTCGCCGGATGAGCTCCCCGCCTTCGCGACGCCCTCCGCCCCGGCCGGGGCGGAGTGGCAGGTCGATGCTCGCACCGGGGAGAGAGTCCACCTCGGCCCTATCGAGATAACCTTCGAGGGACAGATCGCTCCGAGAACCGAGGACCGTAGCAGTCTTCGGGCGGTGCTCGTTGCGGCGACGACGATCACGCTGCTGATCGCCGGCGTCATTCTTTATCTTGGCCGCCGCGAGGGAGCCCCCGGCGACGGGGAGGATTCGCTGCGCTCCGCTACCGAAGCGAAACCGACACCAGGGGGCGAGCCCGCGCCGGTGGTCGAGCCGAGCCCCGCCGGCGTGGCGACGCCGGCACCCTCCCCGTCGGCGCCGCCGCCAACCCCCGCTCCCACGCTCACGCCGGCTCCGACGATTCCCGCGCTCACCCAGACCTTCACTGGATCCTCCCCTTTCGAGGACGCGGGCGGTTACCAGGAAGCGTTGCGTCACCTGGACGTCGGTGACCCGGCCGGCGCCGCCAGGCTCTTCGAGCCGCTCGTCGCCGGGGTCGATCCGGGGCGGTTCACGCTCCAGATCCTGGTTGCCTGCGAGACCGAAACCCTCAGGACGGCCCGCTCCCAGTCCGGCGCTTCTGTCAGGCTCTTTGTCCTGCCGCTCGCCCTGAAGGATCGAAGCTGCTATCGTGTCTGCTGGGGAATCTATCGATCGAAGGACGAGGCAGGGGCCGCGATCGAAACTCTGCCGACCTCTCTCGGCCGGGCCGGAGGGAAGCCGATCGTTCTGTCCGTCGGCCGCCTCCGCCGATCGCCCTGATCACCGCCCCTGTCCTGCGCCCGCAGGCGGGAGCCGCCGCATCGGCAGGGTCAGGCTTCCGGGAGGGAAAGATGCCACATCCGGCCGCGCGCCTCACCGCGTTGACTGGCGCCGCCCTGCTCTCCTGGAGCGTCGCCTATGGCGCCGATATCTTCCATCTCAAGAACGGCGCCACCATCGTGGCCGAGGCGTGGGAGGAGCAGGGGAGCTCGGTCGTCATTCACCAGGGGAACGGCCGGTTGGTGATCCCGAAAGCCGAGATCCTGCGCATCGACCACGGCGCGCCTTCGGCCGCTCCGTCCGACCCCAGGGCCGCTCCCCAACCCGACCCCACGGTCGCACCCCGACCCGGCCCGGCACTGCCGAAGAACCGGACACCGGCGATCGATCTCGCCGTGCCTGCCGGCGGCGGGAGCCCGATCTCAATGGAGGAGATCGAGACACAACTCGACCTTCTCCGGCGGCGGATCCGGGAGTACCCGATGGCCCGGGCGGAGAATATCCGGCAGATCACCGCTCTTCTCTGCCGCCTGGGCGCGGATAACTACCAGCGGCGCGACTATGACGGTGCGCTCGCCCGCTTCCGCGAGGTCCTCGATCATGACCCCCACCATCCGCAGGGACAGCTGGGCCTCGCGGCGGTCTATTTCAGTCAGGGCCAGGACATCTACGCCCGTTCGACCCTCGAGCAGGCGCTGCTCGATCACCCCGACGACCCTGCCCTTCTCGCCCTGCTCGGCGATGTCTACAACAGCGAGGAGCGGCCGGAGGATGCCCTGGCGTCCTGGCAGAAATCGTATGCCCTCAAGCAGGATCCCGCCCTCAAGGCGCGCATGGAGAAGTTGCAGCGTGAGCACGCGATCGAGGGGTCCTACCGGCGCTCCGAGGCGGCCCACTTCACCCTGAAGTACGACGGCGATCGGGTGGTCGGCGACATGGAATCACAGATCCTCGACACGCTCGAGTCAAAGTATCCCGATCTGGTCACCCGCTTCGACTACCTGCCGCGTCAGGCGATCGTCGTGATCGTTTACCCGCAGCGCCAGTTCTACGAAGCGACGCTGGCTGAAGCGAACGTCGCCGGGCTGTTCGACGGCAAGATCCGGATGCCGGTCGGCGGTCTGACGCACCTCAACGACGAGAGCCGCAAGGTGCTGATTCACGAGCTGGCCCATGCCTTCATCTCGGGAAAGAGCCGTAACACCGCGCCGCGGTGGCTTCAGGAGGGCCTCGCCCAGGAGATAGAAGGAAGGCGGATCGGCCCGTCGTTCGGCATCCCTCTCGCCAGGGATTTCCGCTCCCTGGAGGACAAGTCGTCCTGGGGCGCGACGTTCTCCTACCCGAGCTCACTGTCCTTCGTGGAGTTCCTGATCGAAAAGGAGGGCTTCCCCCGACTGGTCGACGTCCTCGAGGCGATGGGCGGCGGCGCCGACCCCGACGCCGCCTTCCGCCAGGTCACCCGAGACAGCCTCCAGGAGCTGCGGCAGGCCTGGGGCGAGGCTCTGGACGCCCGGTACTTGCAATAACGCTTCCGAAACCACAAATTAGGCTCGGGCCGGGGGAGCATCCTGCCCGCGAGGTCGCGGTTCGCGGCAGGACGGAGGAGCCCTCCAGATGAAGGGAACACTGACTTCGGTGTCGGCGGCCGAGGTGCTGAGCGGCGTGCAGCGCCAGCAGATCTCGGGGATCCTCCGCGTCCAGAAGGGACCCGGCGCCCGCCAGATCTTCGTCGACGCCGGCGCGATGATCCGCTTCGCCGCCAGCACCTTCCCGAACGAGAGCATGACCCAGCTCTTCAAGGACAAGGGGGGCCTGACCGAGGATGGTCTGCGGCAGGCGACCGCGGCCAAGCATGCGGAAGAGCTGCTCGGAACGACGCTGGTCCGGATCGGCCTGATGGCGCGCGAGACTCTGACCGCCCTGACCGAGGAGCACATTCGCCGGGTGGTTCATGGCGCTCTCCTGATGCGCGACGGCGACTACCAGTTCCAGGCAGGAGCCCTGCCGTTCAGGGAGCAGCTCGATGGCGGCCTGAGCACTGCCGAGATTCTCCTGGAGTGGTCTCGTGACGTTCCCGACCTCGTCTGGGTGAAGCAACGGATCGGCCCCGACACGGCCGTGGTCATGCTCTCCCGCCGTCCGCCCGAGGGATACCAAAAGGTTCCGCTCAATCCCGCCGAGGGGTACACGATGTCGCGTGTCGACGGCCGCACAACCCTGCGCGACATCTGCATCGTCAGCCCGGTGGGAGAGGAGACGACCCTGCGGGCTCTCCTCGGGCTGGCCATGGCCGGCATTCTCGAATTGCCCGAGACGCCGGGCGCCTCACCCTCTCCCGCGACCGCCCCGGTCGCTCCTCGAACAACCGCCCCGATCGCTTCTCGAACGACCGCCCCGGCCGGCCCTCCCACGGCCACACCGCCGGGACCGCCCCGCCCCGGGCGCGCTGGCGCGCCGCCAGCCACCACGGTCGTCAGGTCCGGCAAGGCCCCGGCCCCCGGTGGCGCCCGGCCTGCCGCCGCGGTCCTGCCGGGACGGGCGCCCAAGAACGGCGGGGCGCCGCACAAGCCGGCCCCGACGCAGGTGCGGCGGGCCGTGCCGGCGCCCGAGCGCGTACGGCCGGCGGCGGGGGCCGATCTCGAAAGCGAGGTTGCCGACCGCTTCGCCAGAATGCGGGAGCAGAACCTGTACGAGGTTCTCGCGATCCAGAACTCCTCCGGCACGGACGACATCCGGCGCGCCTATTACGCGCTGGCCCGCCGCCTGCACCCGGACAAGTTCACGCGCGAGGAGATCAAGTTGAAGGCGGAGAAGGTGTTCGGGCACATCACCGAAGCCTATTCCACGCTCAGCAAGCCGGAGACTCGCAAGAAGTATGAAGAAGACCTCGCGCTGCACAAGCAGCCGCAGCATCATGAAAAGACCGATACCGCCGACCTGGCGCGGTCGAATTTCAAGGTTGGCAAGGAGCAGTTTGACAAGGGGCACTATGGAGAAGCCCTGTCGTTCTTCCAGAATGCCTGCGATCAGGATCCGTCAAAGTCCGAGCATTTTCACTATCTGGGAATGACCCAGGCGAAGAACCCTCGCTGGAAGAAGGACGCCGAGTCGAATTTTCTGCGCGCCATCGAGATCGATCCTTCCGATGCCGTCTTGTATGCCCAGCTCGGATCGCTCTACACCAAGGGGGGCTTGCAATCCAAGGCGCGCGAGATGTTCCGCAAGGCGCTGCAGTGGGATCCGGCGAACGAGGAGGCGCTTGCTGGGCTCGCGGGAGACGAGGGCGCCAAGAAGGGCCTCCTCGGCCTTTTCAAGAAGTAGCCGGCCATCGGTTCTCCCCGCCCTCTTTGACTTTCCCGCATCCGTCTTTAGATTTGACAGGTCGGCGACCGGAGCGATGACGGTTTTGTCATCGCCGGGCGCCGTCCGGCACGACGAGCCGGAGGAGCCGATCAGGCTCCCGGGGGCAACATGACGGAGAATCCGGGCACGTCCGGGGAGACGGGGCGGCGCGATCACCCGGACCGATTGGGCGCTTACCGGGTCGAGGGCTTGATCGGCGCCGGCGGCATGGGAATCGTCTACAGAGCCCTCGACGAGGCGCTCCAGCGCCAGGTCGCCCTCAAGACTCTCCTGCCGTCACTGGCAGCCGACCCCGAGTTCGTGGCCCGGTTCAAGCGCGAAGCCCAGTCCGCCGCGGCCCTCAATCACCCCAACATCACTCAGATCTACGCCATCGGGCAGGAGGGCGAGGTTCCCTTCTTCGCGATGGAGCTGATCCACGGCACCTCCCTCGATGCGCTGACGCGCGACCGGGGGTCGCTCGACCCGCTGACGGCGTCGGGCTACATCCTGCAGGCGGCCCGCGGGTTGCGGCACGCCGCCCAACGCGACCTGATCCATCGCGATGTGAAGCCCAGCAACCTGATGCTCACGGAAGAGGGCGTCGTCAAGATCACCGACTTCGGGCTGGCTAAGGCGGCCCGCTCGGAGAGCCACCTGACGGTCACCGGCGAAGTGCTCGGGTCCCCCGGATACATCTCACCCGAGCAGGCCCAGGGCACGGCGATCGACGCGCGCTCCGACATCTACTCCCTCGGCGCCACGTTCTACCATCTATTGACCGGCAGACTGCCGTTCGACGCTCCCACTCCCGTGGCGATGATCCTCAAGCACCTGAGCGAGCCGGTGCGTTCACCGCGGGCCGCCAACCCGAACATTCCCTACCCCATCGCGGCCGTCGTCCAGAAGATGATGGCCAAGCGACCGGCCGAGCGGTTTCAGGACTATGACGCCTTGATGCGTGAGATCGAGCGTGCCATGAGCGCCGCCGCATCGGGAGTGACCTCCACCGTCGCCGGCCTGAATTTTGCCGCGTCCGCGGGAGCCGCGTCCGGAGGAACTGTGGCTGCCGCCGAACGTGGCGCCTCTGCACCGGGCCGCCCCATCGCGCCGCCGCGCCAGGGCCAGCGGCCGCGCCCCTCTGCCGCGGCCAACCCTCCTCCCGAGACCGAGCGCCGCTCCGGCTCATCGCTGCCCGTTCTCCTGGCGTTCGCCCTCGGAATCCTGGTCATCCTGGGCATCGTGAAGCACCAAAGAGCCGTCATGGCGGAGGCCGATCGTTCGACCTCCCGCGCCGGCGTCACCTCGACCGACGACGGCGCGCCAACCCGGCCGCCGGTCGAGGTCGAGCAGTCGTTCACGACCCACCCCGCGGGCATCTCCGGTCAACGCGGCTTGCGGCGCGCGGCTCTATTCGAGCGGCTTCAGGATTCCGCCGCGGGCCGCGCGGATCTAAGGTTCGTCAGCAACGACCACGAGATCCTCGCCGACGGCCGCATTCGCGTCTTCGGGCAGGTCCATAACGCCGGCAACGGCGCCGCTTCTCAGGCGCGCGTGCGGATCCGCATCCTGCTCGAGAACGGCTCGGTGGCAGCCCAGGGGGAAAGCCCCCTCACACCGCCTCTGATCCCACCCGGGCAATCGGCGAGCTTCTCCATGCCGCTCGACTATTCCGGGCCGGTCGCCACCATCAAGGCCGAGCTGGTCTGGGTGCAATAGCTCCTTCCCGCCGGAGAGATCTCATCCGCCGCGGGGCGGGCCGGCTGCGCCAAGATCTCTCCGAATGCCTTCCAGGGTGGCGACCAATCTCAACATCGCCTGGGAGGAAAGGCGGAGAGCCGCAACCAACCCAACTCCGAACATCCACGACCGGCGCGACCTCGATCGGCCAGAGACAGTGGTGACGGGGGGCGGCGCATTGGGTTCGCGGGGCGTCGCGGAGCGAGCCTGAGGAGCGCGTTCTTTGCGCGACCAGGCGAGTGAGCGCCAGACGCGCCGCGCGCGTAGGCCCCGTGGTGCCGAGACTGAGCTTCCAACCACCTGGCCGTATCCGCGCGCGGCGACGGCGTGCCCCGCGAACCCAATGCGCCACCCCCCAGACCCACGGACTCTAGGCTTGACAGCCACCCCGCGCCCACAGCAGGATCGCGCCCCATGAGCCGGCCTCGTTCCGACCCGCTCGCCCTGCCGCGCGAAGCATGGGCCTCCCGGCTCGGGCTGATCCTCGCCATGGCCGGGAATGCGATCGGGCTCGGCAACTTCCTCCGCTTTCCGGTGCAGGCGGCGCGTAACGGGGGTGGCGCCTTCCTGATCCCGTACTTCGTGGCCCTCCTGCTCCTCGGCATCCCGCTGATGTGGGTCGAGTGGGCGATCGGCAGGCACGGCGGCAGCCGTCACGGCCATGGGAGCACGCCGGGGATGTTTCAGGCCCTCGGCCGCTCCCGGGCCATCAAGTATCTGGGTGTCCTCGGGCTGTTCAATCCGCTGGTGGTGCTCGTCTACTACACCTACATCGAATCCTGGACCCTCGCTTACGCGGTCTTCTCGGCGACGGGCCGGTATTCCGGCCTGACGACGCGCGAGGAGATGGGTCGGTTTCTTACCTCCTTCCAGGGGTGGAGCGAAAGCCTCCACTTCCCCAACGGCATCGAGACCGCTTACGTTTTCATGCTCCTGACTCTCGGCCTGAACGTTCTGATCATCTACCGCGGCCTCGTGGGGGGCATCGAGCGCCTGGCGAAGATCGCCATGCCGCTTCTCTTCGTCTTCGCAACCGTTCTGGCCCTGCGCGTCCTTACCCTCGGCGTGCCCGATCCCTCGCATCCGGAGCGCAGCGTGTCGGCCGGGTTCGGCTACCTGTGGAACCCCGACTTCTCCAAGCTCTCCGACAGCACCGCCTGGCTCGCCGCGGCGGGCCAGATCTTCTTCACGCTGAGCCTCGGGATGGGCACCATCCACTGCTACGCGAGCTATCTGAAGAGGAACGACGACCTGGCGCTGACCGGCCTGACCACCTCCATGACGAACGAGTTCGCCGAGGTGATCCTGGGGGGCAGCATCGCCATCCCGATCGCCGTCGCCTTCTTCGGCATCCCCGAGACCCGGGCGATCGCCGCCGCGGGCACGTACGACCTCGGCTTCCAATCGATGCCGATCATCTTCCAGCGGCTCCCGCTCGGGCATCTGTTCGGCGCCCTCTGGTTCGGCCTGCTCTTCTTCGCCGGCATCACCTCCTCCGTGGCGATGGCGCAGCCCCTCGTCGCCTTCCTCCAGGAGGAGTTCGGTTTCGCCAGACGGCGGGCGGTCCTCGTCGTCTCGGCCGGGGTGTTCGTCCTGATCCAGCCGGTGGTGTTTCTCAGGCCGGTCCTGGGCGAGATGGACTTCTGGTGCGGGACGATCGGGCTGGCCCTTTTCGCGCTCATCGAGTCGATCCTGTTCGCCTGGGTCTTCGGCATCGACCGCGGCTGGGAGGAGATCACCCGCGGGGCGGACCTCCGCATCCCGCGCGTCTTCCGCCACGTGATCCGCTTCGTGACCCCGCTCTACCTGCTTTTCCTGTTCGGCTTTTGGACCAAACAGGACGCCCTGCCCCTGCTCCGGATGGAAGGGGTCGCGGCGGCCGACCGGCCGACAATCATGATGACGCGGCTTTTGCTGCTCGCTCTACTGGGCCTCTTCCTGCTCCTCATCGGTCATGCCTGGCGTCGGCGCACGGCGCGAGGGACCACATGAATCAAACGATCGGCTTGAGCGCGGCAGGCTTGCTGTTTCTGCTCCTGGCCTGGGGCGGGATCGCGGGTGTCACCGCCTACTGCTTCTATCGCCTGCTGAAGACGAGGGACCGCACACGATGAGCGAGACTGCCGCCACGCCGCGCACGACCGGGTTCGTCCGGGAACTGACCGTCTTCGATGCGACGATGATCGTGGCCGGATCGATGATCGGCTCGGGCATCTTCATCGTCTCGGCCGACATCGCCCGGCAAGTCGGCTCTCCGTTCTGGCTGCTCATGGTCTGGATCGCGACCGGCGTCATGACGGTGGTCGCGGCGCTTTCCTATGGCGAGCTGGCGGCGATGTATCCGCACGCGGGCGGCCAGTATGTGTTTCTGCGCGAGGCGTTCGGACCGCTGCCCGGCTTTCTCTACGGCTGGACCCTGTTCCTGGTCATCCAGACCGGAACCATCGCGGCGGTCGCCGTCGCCTTCGCGAAGTTCCTCGGGGCGGTCGTCCCCTGGATCTCGGCCGGCCACCGTCTCATTCCTTTCGTTCTCGGAGGCTCGATCCGCGAGGACGGCGTGATCACCGGAGGCCTGGATCTGTCGCTTTCGACGCAGCGGCTCGTTGCCATCCTGGTGATCGCCCTGCTCACCTTCCTCAACACGCGTGGGATCCGGACCGCCAAATGGATCCAGAATCTCTTCACCGCCACGAAAATCGGCGCGCTGGCGCTGCTCGTCGCGATCCCGTTTCTGGGGCACTTCAATCCCGCGGCCATCGAGTCCAACTTCTCGGGCGGACGGTTCTTCGGCGACGCGCCACTGAACCTCGGCTTCCTGATGATTTTCGGCGCCGCGATGGTCGGCTCTCTGTTTTCCGCCGACGCCTGGAACAACATCACTTTCGCGGGGGCCGAAGTGAAGGACCCCCAGCGCACCTTGCCTCGGAGCCTGGCGCTGGGCACCGGGATCGTCATTCTTCTCTACTGCCTGGCGAACGTCGCCTACCTCATGCTTCTGCCGCTCAAGGGATCGCCCGAGGCGGCGGACCTTCTGGGGCGGGGCATCCAGGCGGCTTCGGAAGACCGCGTCGGCACGGCGGCGGTCCAGGTGATCTTCGGATCCTCCGGCGCTCTCATCATGGCTCTGTTCGTGATGATTTCCACGTTTGGCTGCGAGAACGGCCTGATCCTCTCCGGACCCCGGCTCTATTACGCGATGGCACAGGACGGGCTCTTCTTCCGGAGCGCGGGGCGACTCAGCCGTCGCGCGGTTCCGGCCTGGGGGCTGGTGCTGCAGGGTGTCTGGGCGGGGCTACTGACTCTGTCGGGAAAGTACGGTGACATCCTCGACTACATCATCTTTGCCGCGTTGCTCTTCTATGTCGTGACCATCGCCGGAATCTTCACGCTGCGCCGCACCCGGCCGGACATCCCCCGTCCGTACCGGGCGATCGGGTATCCGTGGGTGCCCGGGCTCTATATCGTCGCGGCAGTGGCGATCATGATCGACCTGCTGGTGGTCAAGCCGGCTTACACCTGGCCTGGCCTGCTGATCGTTCTGACCGGAATCCCGGTCTACTTCCTTTGGCACCGGCGCGCGAAACCCTGAGCCGCCGGCCCGGATCCGACAGCTAGGAGCCTCAGGGGATCGGTTCTTCGCAGGGCCCCGCGGTTGCGTTCGGGTTCGCGTTGCTCGCCGGCGTCCCCTCGCGGCTGGCTCGAGATTCACGCCCTTTGCAGGAGGCGTTCACGAACGTCGTGCCGCCCTGCGCGGCCACGGCCGCCTGCAGCGGTCCCTGGATCGACCGAACGAAGGCCGCGCCGATGGCGGTGCTGACGGGCGCCTGCGGTTTCGAGGTCGAGACGCTCACCCCGACCACCTTGCCGAGTTCCACGAGGGTCGCCTGGGTCACGGGGGCCTTCAGATCAGCGCCGAAATCGATGCCGCTCTTCTTCAGGGCGGCGGCCGCCGCCCGATCCTCCCCGGCCGCCGGCAGGGCGATCCCCGCCGCGCGCGCCGCCCGGATCGCCAGATCGCCCCTGGTGAGCCGGTCCGAGCCGGCCCGCGCCACACCGCCGGCCACGCCGAAACAGACCAAAGCCAAAACCGCCCCACTCGCCTTCCATCTCGTTCCCATGCCGCCTCCTGTCCCCCCTCCCCGCCGTCGTCGGCAAATGCCCCCGATCGCGAGTTGATCCCTTTGTACCCTGATTCTTCGCGATTGGCAAACACTTTCTGGGGTGCGGCGCAGGATCAGCGGAGGAAAATCCGCAGATGCGGGACCGGAGGGCAAGGCCCGGATGGTGACTCTCAGGAGCCTCCAACGGGTCGTTCCGTGCCGCTCTCCCCGGAGGCCGTCGGTCGCGTGGAGTGATAGATGTAGTGCAGGCCGGAGGACAGAGTCATCGCCAGCGTCAGCCAGACCAGGGCGGTGATGAGGATGGTGGCTTCCTGCTCCCGGTAATTGAACAGGAGCACCGTACCGATGGTCAGCACCTGGGTGACGGTCGTCAGCTTTCCGAGGAGCGTCGGAGTGAAGCGGGTGACGCCGGAGGTGAGGTGGATGACCAGAGCGATCAGGACGATGAAGACATCGCGGCTGATGGTCACGATGGTCAGGGAGAGCGGCAGGTGGTTGGTGATGCGGAACTCGGGCACCGAGCGCGGGTGGTCCGGGAGCGTCAGGATGATGAAGCAGGCGGTCATCAGCAGCTTGTCCGCCAGCGGGTCGAGAATGGCCCCGAGACTGGAGCTCTGCTGGTAGCGGCGCGCGATCAGCCCGTCGAGGGCGTCGGTCAGGCCGGCGAGGGTGAAGACCACCAGGGCCCAGCCATGATGGTTCGACAGGAGCAGCGTGATCAGCAGCGGAATCATGACCATCCGCGCGATGGTCAGCTGGTTGGCGAGTCGCAGCATGGTATCTAGTCACCCGTCGAAGGGCCGGGGTCGGTGGCGATCACCGCTCTGTCGGGAACCGCCGGAGCGGCCGTCGACGGCGCACCCTTCGACTTGCCCGCCCCATCGAAGCGGATCGGATTGGCGAAGGTCCGGGCCGCGCTGATGGTCGCGATGGCGTGCTTGAAGATCATCTGCTCGCCGCCGCGCTCCTCCAGGATCAGCGTGTAGCGATCGAACGAGAGGATCCGGCCCACCACCTTCTTGCCGCTGTTCAAGACAACCGTGAGCCAGGCCCGGGCCTTTCGAGCCCGGGCCAGATAGTCATCCTGGATGTTCGTCGAGCCAAGGTCCTTGTCCATCGTCCTCACCGGAACGCGAGAGTCCGCGCGGCGAATGCCAGCGGCTCTCGGAAGCGGTCCTCGTGGGCGGGGGCGACGTCGAACCAGGTCACGCCTTCCTCCCTCCGGAACCAGGTCCACTGCCGCTTGGCATAGCGCCGCGTGTTCCGCTTCGTCAGCGCGATCGCCGCCTCGATCCCGATCTCGCCGCGCAAATGGCTCATCACCTCCCTGTAGCCGAGCGCCTTGAGCGCGTTGGCCGTCGGCCTGCATCCCGCCGCGAGAAGGCCAGAAACCTCGTCGATGAGCCCGTCGGCGAAAAAGCGCTCCACCCGGGCGTCGATGAGCCGGTACAGCACCGCGCGATCCATCTGGAGTCCGATCTTGACCGTCCTGTAACGATCCGGGCCGAAGGGGGATTCCCGGATCATCGCGAACAGCCCGCGCCGCGTCGCGACGAAGACCTCCAGCGCCCGGATCACCCGCTGCCGATCCCGCTCCCCCAGCCGGCCGGCCGCCTCCGGATCGATCCGCCGCAGCATCCGGTGCAGGAATCCGGCGCCGCGCCGGGCATCGATCTCCCGAAGGCGACGACGCAGCGTCTCGTCCCGCTGCGGCGCATCGACGATCCCCTTCAGGAGACCCCTCAAGTAGAGGCCGGTGCCGCCCACCAGCACGGGCAGGCTGCGTCGCGCCGTGATCCCTGCAATCGCCTCTTCCGCCGTCCGCACGAAGGCCCCCATCGAGAAATCCTCATCCGGACCGGCGAGGTCGATCCCGTGGTGGGGGGCCCGTCCGCGAGCCTCCGGGCCCGGCTTTGAGGTTCCCCGGTTGAGTCCGCGATAGACCTGCATCGAATCGACGCTGACCACCTCTCCACCGAAGCGCGCGCAGGCGAGGAGGGCGAACTCGCTCTTCCCGACCGCGGTCGGACCGACGACCACCAGGACGGAGCCAGGGTCCCGCGCCACTCTCACCTCGTGGTGTCGCGGTTGCGGTCCCGGTACTCGTTGATGGTCTCCTGCAAGTGCTCATCGCAGTAAACCCGCCCGCGCGCCACCCGCCGGCCACAGCGCGGGCAGGACCGCGCCACCAGGCCGGCGGTGGCGCGCCCCGCCAGCCGGGCGACGATGCCTGCCACCAGGCAAACGCCGCCGGCGATCAGGATTGTGTTCGCGAGCCCATTGTCGATGCCGCCGAAGACCGTCTCGCCCAGGACCGCGTACAGGACCGCCCCGACGATCAGAAGCGTGCCCACGCGCAGCAGCAACCGGGCCATCAGCGATCGACCGAGGAAGGACATTCGGGATGATTCGGCGCATCACGCAGGGTCCGGAGGAGGCGACCCTCGTGCTCGACACCGAGGGTTCGCCTCAGGACCAGCAGCTCCGCGTACAGCAGCTCGTTGAGCCCCTGCACGACCGCCTCGCGCCGGCGCGCCGGGCTCATACCCCCGAGGTTTTCCTGCATGACCTCGGCATCGATCGTGCCGTCTCCGCCCAGGGACGACCGGCTGAACAGGACCGGATGATCCCCCTTCATCGCTCGCAGCGACTTGGCCAGCAGGTGAAGGGAGATCGGCCCGACCTCCCTGGTCATGTACTGATACACCCGCCCCAGCATCCCGTTGTAGCGGCCGACGATCGCCTCGATCGGCTCGCCCTCGAGCTGATCCTCGACATCCGCGCCCGGCTGGGCCTTCATCTTCGTGTAGCCGACGGAGAACAGCAGGAAGAGAATCCGGAGCGTCTCCGACTCGGGGAACTCGGCGGCGGCGGCGATCACCCCCACGCTCCTGGTCCCGTCGACCAGGCGCAGCACGGAATTTTCTTGAGGTTCGAGAGCGACGGTCACCTGGAGATCGGCCGCGGGGAGCGGCTCGAAAACCCAGTCGGGCGACGGAATCCGCTCGCGCAGGATCGCCGGCGTGCGCAGCGATCGGATCCCTCGGGCGACCAGGTCGAGCAGCGGGAGCTCAACCGCCAGCCCCTCGTCCGGAGGCGCTTCGCCTTCCATGAAGACGAACTCGCCGGAGTCCCATTCGAAGAGTGACAGGGCAATCTGGCGCACCTGTCGCAGGCGGGCTTCCATCAAGCCCCGCGGCGTGACCGCCCCGGAGGCGACCAGCGCCTTGCCGATCCGCTCGCCGCCTGCGGCGCGCCGCAGGGCCACCTCCAGCTGCGCGCCGGTGATCGCGCCGTCGCGGAGCAGAACCTCCGTGAGCCGATCGGCGTCGCGCGTCGAGGTGGCGTGGATCACTTTCCCGTCGCGCAGGTAGAGGCCGATGGCGACCCCCTCCGCGGCGAAGGAGAGGAGTCCCCGGCGGTTCAGGCTGCGCAGGAAGCCCAGGATGTCGGCCACGCTCAACGCTCTAAGCCGCCCGCGGAAGCTCCCCGAGCCCGTCGTCATCATCGTGTCCGGGATTATCGTCCGCGCCCCTCGGGGGTGTCAACGCCGGGTGATCTCGATGCCGGTGTAATAGTGGCGGAGAATCTCCTCGAACGTCTTGCCGCGCAGCGCCATCCCGTACGCTCCGACCTGGCAGAGCCCCACACCATGGCCCCAGCCTTTGCCGCTGAAAATGTACGACTCCACCCCGCCGTCGAGCCCGAAGGTGCGGTCCACCGTGAACAGGTTCTCGCGGATTCCGAGGGCCGTCCGGATCTTGAAGCCCCGGATGTAGAACGTGCCGCGCGAGCCGACGAGCTTCAATTCCACCACCCGGCCGCTGACGCCGCGCTGCGTCGGCTCGATGTCGGTGAGCCGGCCGACATCGACCCGCGCCTTGATCAGCGCCTCGAGCTCGGCTCGCGTATAGCGCTGGTCCCAGCGGTAGGCCGACGAGTAGCGGTCGTCCGACACCCCCCGCTGGTTGGTGATTACTTTAAGATAGTCGATCGCGGCGTCCGCCGCCTGGTGGTAGACGACCCGATCGCCGAGCGTCAGGGGGATGCTGCGCGACGGATAGGGGATATCGCGGAACGAACGGTAGAGGGCTACCCCGGGCGCCAGCGCCAGCGCCGCCACATCCCGCTTCGACTCCAGAAGGATCCGATCGGAGTCGCTGCCGCGGTAGGTCGCCGGCTGCCGGCCGAGGGCGTTGTAGTAATCGAGGATGCGATACAGCGTGCGCAGGACCAATCCGCGGGACGGATGATGGTGCGGTCGCAAAGTATTGTCGGGGAACGGCTGCAGGACCCCCTCGAGGATCAGCACCGCGAAGGGACGGCGCGCCTCGGCGGGCACGTCGTCCCGATCCTTGAACGCGAGAAGGTACGGCAGATCACGTTCGTCCAGGGAGACGTGCATCTTCTCATCCCAGCCGAGCGAGCGCGCCAGATACCCGGCCAGGTCGGAGAGATCGATGGCCCCGGACCCCAGCCCGCTCTCGTGGGGTTTCTTGCCGACCTGTCCGAGGGCGAACGCGGTCCAGCGCTCCGCCTCGACCGGCCCGCACGGGCTCAGGAGATAGGTGCGGGCGGACGCCTCGGGCCCGACCACGCCGATCTTCTGCAGGAGAGCCACCTCCTCGTTGACGGAGGTGCCGTCCTCGAGGACGACCGAGTCGATCCAGCCGTTGCCGGTGACGGTGCGGCTCTCCGCCTCGGCCTCCGGGTAGCAGGTCACCCCTTTCAGATACGGGCCCTTCTCCTCGGGGAAGACCAGGGCGCCGTCCTCGGTATGACCTCCACAGGTTGACGTGTAGAGGGCGTTGATCGGCCGGCCGGCATAGGTCAGCAGCAGACCGCGGGTCTCGTCGACCGCCTGGTTGGTCATCGCGTATTCGCTTCCGGCCCCCTTGTAGACCTGGCACTGGGGGCTGTCGCAGACGTCGTAGCCATCCTCGGAGAACTGGCCGAGGTTGGCGACGAGGTAGGTGCGCGCCGCCACGGCCTGTGCCTTGAGCGCCTCCAGCTCCGGGTAGACGCCGGGGCCCATTTCGTTCGGCACCACCCCTTTCAGATACTCCTCCAGCTCCAGCTCGTTGATCAGTCGGAGATTCCCGGCCCGATCGACCCGCGCCTCGAGACGGCCGCGGTACGAGCCCTGCTCGGTCCGCAGCAAATCGCCGGGACGGACCGGATCGAGGAGCACCCGATCGTCGCCGGTGAGAAAGTTATTCCAGCGGTTGTCGACCAGACGAATCCGGCGGCGACCCCCGATGGAACGCCCTTCCTCGGTGATCCAGAGCTCGTTGAACCCTTCATCGTTCAGGCGCTGCACCAGTCCGGCCGCATCCTCGCGGCTGCGGAACTCGCCGACCCGCACGCGCCAGCTCTTGCGGTCGGGGTTGTAGGCCAGCACGACCTTCTCTTTCGGGAGGAGCCCCTGGATCTCCGCCTGCTTGGCCTCCGCCTGATCCTTGGCGGCGTAGGAGGCGATCTGGACGCGATAGAGCAACCCCGTCTCTGTACCTGAAAGCTCGCTGACCAGATAGACCCCGCCGTCGAAGCGTTTCTTCCAGATCGCGGTGCGCCGCACCGGGTCGCGCACCACGAGCCCTCCGTCGGCGAAGACGCGCACTTTGACCGGATCGTTCGTGAGACCGATACGAACATGCGGCGAGGGGGGGGCGCTGAGGATCGGCACCGGAGTCGGAGCCGGCTGCAGCGCGGGCGACGGCTGGGGCGACGGGGCGGCCGCCGGCGCGGGCGGTCCCTGCGCCAGCGGCGGCCGGGCCGCAACCGCGTGCGCGGCGATCGCCGCGAGCACGGGAGCGAACATCACGACGGCGCGAACAGTCGGTCTCATCGGGTCGGGAAGTCTACCATAGCGATTTGCCGCCCGCTTCCGACTCGGGACACTAGGAGCCTGTCCGAGTAATAGCATGGGCCGCGCACGTGGGGCTTGCGAGTCTCAGGCGAGGCGCGAGGAGGAAACGATGCTGGTTGCA
>JBGPLZ010000015.1:0-38026 GCA_041486695.1 Acidobacteriota bacterium
CAGGGAGTCTTGTAAGGGATCACCGAGTACGCGACGACCGTCACGCCGGTCCAGAGCACGAGGATGATGCCGTTGCCCGTTCGTCGCCGCGCGGCGAGGATCATGCCGCCGATTCCGAGCATCAGGATCGGAGCTTCGGCGCTCGCGACCAGCCGGAGGAAATACCACCACGGCTTCGTATGACCTTCCCCGCCGAGCGCGCGCGCGGCCCAGGGGCGCAGGGCCCGCAGCGGGCCGACGAGGTCCTGAGGCGCCCGGAAGCCGCCGGCGTAGAAGGCCGCGGCGACCACGATCGCCGCGGTCGCGATCACCGCCAGGCGGCTTCTGGGGAACGCAGCCTCTCGCCGCGCGCGCGCGGCGAGCCAGCCGCACCAGATCGCCGCAAGGACCAGGGGGGCGGTCTCTTTCGTCGCCAGGAGGCCTCCGGCGGCGGCGCCCGCGACGACCGACCACACCCGCGAGCCGCAGCGCGCCACGCGAGCCAGGGCCACCACCAGGCCGAGCGTCAGGAAGACGAAATAGATCTCGTGGATGTTGTCGCGTGAGTAGTAGACGAACGCGGGAGACCAGGCGATGAGCAGCCCCGCCGCCGCGGCCCCCGGGCGTCCGAGCTCGCTTCGAAGGCTCCAGGTCAGCGGCGCCATCAAGGTGCCCAGGGACGCCGGCGCGATCCGAAACGCGATGGTGGTCGTGCCCAAAAGCGCTAGCGCCAACCCGCTCACGTAAAACAAGAGCGGGCCATGGTAGTTCGTCGGGTCGTAGTGATAGATCCCTTCGTTCAGAAGCCGAAGCACGAAGATGGCATTCGAACCCTCATCGTGGTGCAGGGGCCGGAGATCGAGGGCCCAGAAGCGAGGCACCCCGGCGGCAAGCAGCAGAACCCACGGCACGAGCTTGTCGAGGCGGCTCGGAACGGAGCCACCGGGGTTCGTTCTGACCGGCCCGGCCGTCAGCGCCTACTCCCTAAGCCGGAAGAGAACCGTTCCATGGTCCTCGACCTCCTTGTGTCCCAGGCGCCCGAAGGCGGCCGCGACGTTTTTGCCATAGCGCTGCCGCTCGCGCTCCCCGACCACCACCCAGGCGATCCCGTAGCGCCGCAGCAGGGCCCGCGAAGAGCCCGACTCGGGGTCGGCATAGATCGCCGCGATGGCCCGCTGGCGCTCCTGGATCGGGATCCAGCCATCCCGCCAGACGGCCTCGTGGTTCCCCCAACCGAGCAGGGTAGGCACACCGCTGAAGGTGGCGATGCGCGCGGACCAGCCGTACGGCTCGCCCGATTCCTCGAGAACGGCCTCGCCCGGGCGGGCCCGTTCTTCCAGGACCGCCGCTACGGTGGCATCTCCCGGCATCCACAAACGGAACAGCGCCTCCGCGTCCGCCCCCGGCGCCTCTCCCGCGCCGCGGCCCTCCCGATCGCTGCGGCGCCGAGCCGCCTCGCGAGCCTCGAGCCATGAGAGGGTCCCGAGCACCGGATAGACCGCCGCCGGAAGGGCGCAGCCGACCAGGAGCGCCGGAACGACGGCGCGCGACCAGCGCCCGGCCGCGGCGCGCAGGCGTACGACGAGGGCGGCGGAGCTCAACGCCAGGCAGACCCAGGCGATCCGATACAGCTTGAAGATCGTGTTCATGCGCGCGAGATCCGTGCCGGAGAAGAGATCCTTGACGTAGACCACCTCGCAGATGAGAGCGGCGGCGAGCCCGGTTGCCGCGATCGCCCAGGCGGCACGCGCCGGGGGCGAAGGCGGCATGGCCCCCCCGGTCCGCGACGCCAGCCTTCTCCCCACAAAGATGAGAAGCCCAAGGAGCCCCATCAGGACGAACGGTCCGTAGGCCATCAGCCATTCTGCCACAGAGGTCCGATGAGGCACCGCAGCCACCCCCCTCCCATGCCGCACGAATCCCCCGATGAATGGCCAGAACAGGAGAGCCCCCGTGATCGGCATGAGCGCCAGCGGGACGGTACGTTGGATCGAGCCCGGATGCGGCGCGAGCCCGGCCAGCAACAGGGCCGCCAGCACGAGGAACGGCAGGTCCCAGGGATGGGTCGCAAGGAGCGCTCCGCAGCAGAACGCGAACAGGGCGCATCGACCCGCGGCGATGCTCCGCGCCCCCGGAAGCGCCAGACCCCGGTGCTCTTCCGAGAGGCTTTCGGCCAACGGCACGGCGAGCCCCGCCAGAAAGAGCGGCAGGGCCGCCACATAGGGATGCAGATCACCCCAGAGCAGGCTGAACCAGGGGACTTCGGTGATCCCGCCGCTGATGACGCGCGATGAGGCGAACCAGTCGAACCGGGACAGGCCCGGGGAGGGCAGCACCTGGCGGAGCCATTCGAGATTCCCGGCGCCAAGAACCAGGAGCGCCGACAGAAGGCCGCCCGCCAATCGACCCGTGAGCGCCAGACCGAGACCCAGGGCACCCGCCCAGACCAGAACATGCATGAGGGCGAGGGCGGTGATGAAGAAGCGTGACGGGTCCGCGCCGGCTGCGCGGACCAGGAACGCCGCCATGGCATAGGCGAAGTGGTAGTAATGGATCGACTCCCCGGCGAACCACGGATCCGCCACCGGCAGTCCGGGACTCCTGAGGGTCGCCTTGAGGAAGGCGTAGTCCATGAATCGCTCGCTGTCGGGATCGATGGCGGGATTGCGCCTCAGAAGCCAGGAGACGATCAGCAGGCCGGCGAGAACGACCCCTTCGATCGCGAGCAGGGTTGGCGCGCTCCCCTTCACGAACTGCGCGACTCGTTCCTTGCCCTCGAGCCCGGCGCCGCGGGCGACCAGACGCCGCGCGCTCCAGGCAAGGACCGCGAGAAGCCCGATCGCCCCGATCGCCCCGATCTGACCCAGCGGCCGGCCTGTCCAATCGACCAGCCAGAAAGCGATCCAGGTGGCGGACACCACTCCCAGGGTGCGTGAGACTGCGTAGCCCCGATCGGGGAGCGTCGCCAGAATCAGATGAAGGAATGGAAAGATCGCCCAGCCGCAGGCAGACACGACGAGCCAGCCACGAATCGTCTCGATCACCGGGCTAGGGAATCTCGCCCTTCTCCCCTTTCGGGCCGCTCTCGCCTTCCTTCTTCGAGTCCTTCTTGTCGCCGGTCGAATCGCCGCCGGGGCCGGCACCCTTGCCGCCGAACACGAAGGAGACGCCCAGGTTGGCGTCGAAAGAGTAGTCGGCGGACTGCGGGGTGGCGTCGCCCTGGCCTCGCCAGCGCAGGATCCCGGCTTCCAGGCGGATGGCGACATGCGGGGCGACGTAGAAGCGGGCCCCGCCGCCGAGTCGCAGGTAATAGCTCGATTCGCTCGCGGCTCCGCTATCGATGGAGACGTTTCCGAGCCCGAAGACGAAGGTCGGCACCGCGGTCTTTTTTCCCTTGGGGACGAAGTTGCGCACGAACATCAGGCCGATTTTCTTGATGTCGAAGCTGGGTCCCGAGGCGAGGATCGCATCCCCCTTCGACTTGTCCCACGTCAGCTCGATCTCGCTCGTCGCCTTGAGGTTGTAGCCGGCCCGAACGCCATATCCAAGAGAGTTCTGTATCCCGGACGAGACGTCGGGGAAAATCTCGTAGCCATACGCCCCGACCTCCCAGGATCCATCGCTCCCGCCGGCCAGGGCGTTCGCCCCGACTGCGGCCGAGCCGAACACGGCGACCGCCACGATCAAACCGAGATGGCGCACCCCTCTGCGCATGCGGCATTCCTCCCTGGTCGACAGCGGCGTCCCTGGGGCCGCCGCTGCGCGCTTTCTGAGGCGGCCGCCCCTCCCCGCGAGGGCCCGCCACGGATGCAGGAGTATCTCCATATCGTGCGCGGGAATCAACTGCAAAGTGTCCGCGAAGATCCGCGACGGTCTCTTGACACGCAGGAGTTCCCGGGATAGAGAGGACCTTCATGAGGAGGACGAGCCGCGGCGATCGTGTCACGCGCTCCTGGGCCCGGGCGGGCTTAGGCCTGGTTCTCGCGGCGCTCGCTCCGGACCTGCCGGCTCAGGAGCGCCCCAAGCCCATCGCCTCGATCCGGATCGTCGCGGCTCACCCCGGAGCTTCCGGGCACCCGGTCTTCACCGAAAGGCAGATCCGGGCCTACCTGAAAACCCTCCTCGAACGCCCCTGCGACGCCGCCGCCGCCGCGGAATCGCTGGCCCGACGGTATCGCTTTCTCGGCTACGTGCCGGCGATCCATGCCACCTGCGAGTCGGAGGGCTTGCGTCTGTCGATCCGCGAGAGCAGCCACCGCATCGAATTGATCACCTTCGATCCGGCCGAGCTTTCCCGCATCGGCGTCAAGCCGGATCGGGACTTCGAGGACGCGCACCGGCTCTACCCGGTCCCCGCCGGCGGCCCGCGCGCGCTGCTGCGCGCGTTGCTCGAGACCCGCGAGGGGGACCTGTACAATTATCAACGTTACCGCAACGATCGCCTGGCGCTCGCCCGCCTCGGCTATGCCATCGCTTTCGTCGGCGGCGCCACGGATGGGGAGGAGACCTACCCCGCGGGCGCCTACCTCATCCAGAGCCTGACGCCCCCGCCCGCGGATCGCTCCTACCGTCGCGAGACCAACTATCTCGGCGCGACGGGGGGCTACGCGCCGAGAACCGGCGGCTCCGTCGGTGCGCTGTACCAGAAGGACGAAGTCTTCGGACGCTTCGATCAGCTGACCATCTCTCCCAACTACAACACCGCGCTCGGGGGCGGGCTCACCTATCGTTCTCCGCTCCTGGCGCATCGCGAGGATCCGCGACGGCTGTACGATTTCGAGGTCGATCTGTTCTCCAACTTCCAGCACAATCGCGACCTGCTCGGGACTCTGACCGACCAGCGGCGCTCGGGGATCGGCGGCACTTTCGGAATCCGCCCCCTCGGCCTCCGCGCGCCGAACGATCTCCATATCCAGATCGGCGTCCGGCACGAGCGCCTCGACCTGAGCCGGCCGCCGCCGGGGCAGGCGGAGGAAAACCTGACCCTGCTGCAGCTCGGGGCGACCCACGAGTGGCGTCACACCTACCGTCATCCCGGCCTGACGTTGCGTCTCGCCCCGAACTTCGATTTCTCGCTCGATCGTGGCGGCGGGGAGCGCAGCTTCGTGCGCCCCAGCCTCGATGCCACGCTCCATAGCCGAATGCCGTCCGGCTTCGAGATCGACCTTCACTTTCTGGGCGGCACGATCGACCGCACCGTACCGACTTTCGAGCAGTGGAGTCTCGGCGGCCCCACAACGGTGCGCGGATACCGCGAGGACACGCTCCTCGGCCGGGACCTCGCGGCGCTCCAGATGGAGTTATGGATCCCGTTTGCCCGGCCGGCGCCGGGCCCTCTGAGCCCGGCGACCGGGGCGGAGGGCCGCGCGGCGCCGCCTCGTTTCGAGCCACGCGCCGCGCGCTTCATCCGCATGGCGCTGTTCATCGACGGCGGCACGATCGCGACAACCGCCTTCGGCAGTTCCGCCTCGATCTATGGCGCCGGCGTGGGCCTGCGCTTCGTCGTGCCGCATCAGCCGCTCGTGGTGCGAATCGATTACGGCTGGGGGCTCGGCGATCGAGGGGGGGACTCGTTTCCCTACCTGTCGATGGCGTACCGCTTCTGAATCGTCGCCGGTCACGATGGCACGCGGACCAGGGCGATGCCGCCGGGTCAGCCGGCGCTCGAGGCCAGCGTCATACCGCCGAGGATGGCGCCGATGCAGACGATCTGTCGCATCGTGATCGTTTCATGAAGGACCAGGCGGGCGAACACGACCGTGACGATCGGATAGGCCCCGGAGAGCGGCGTCGTGAGCGACACCGGCCCGTAGCGCGTGGCGATGATGAAGCCGATATCGCCTCCGGCGAGCATCCCCATCGGCAGGAACGAGCGGGTCCACTCCCGGCCCTCGTGAGACCCCTGCCGGCCGCGGATCAGTCCGTAGACACCGAGAGTCAGAAAGGCGCCGAGAGTGTTGAAGACCAGGACGTTGATCTCGTCGGCGCCCGGCAGCCGGTAGGCCGCTTTCAACAGGGTGGACGAGCATCCCCACAGAAGGAGCGCGGCGAAGGACAGTGGAATCCAACGCCGATCGATTGGCCTCCCTCCGGGAACGGCCGGCGCGTACGAGAGGCCGATGCATCCACCGATCACCAGGGCCACGCCGGCGTACTGCAGGGCCCTCAGATTTTCTCCCAGGAAGAATCGGGCGAAGAGGATCGTCAGCGCCGGATAGGCGGCGCTCAGGGTGCCGACGATGGCGATGGGGCCGTGGACGATCGACTGGAAGTAGAGCAGCCAACCGAGGCCGTCCAAGATGTAAGCACCGATGCTGATCGCGACGAACGCCTCGCCGTGCGGGCCCAGAAGCGGCGCACGACGGTAGAGCGCATAAAGACCGAGGTTGAGAATGGCCTTGGCCACGACGAAGTAGAGACAGAAGCGGGCCGGAGGAACTTCTGAGATATATTTCTTGACGAGACCCTGGCCCACGCCATACAGGAGAAGGCTCATCAAGGTCGGGATCAGCCAGAGGGCCATGGTGCGAGCGTTCCTCAGGAAGAGACAGTGGGGCATGAGCCAAAGCGGTCATGGTAGACGACCCCTCGCCCGTACGCAATGCCGTGGCGGCGGAGGTCATCGGATCGGGCGCGATGGACGCTGACGAGAGCGAGCGCAGCCGGCGCAACGGCCTGGGCGCCATGCTCAAGGAGCGGCGGCGGGAAGCTGACGCCCGCTACCGCCAGGCGCTCGCGGCCCAGCTCTCCGGTGCGGCAGCGGGCGACAATGAGGGAGTGCACGGCTGGAAAGCCAGCCGCGAGGGCGGCTCCGACCTTGCCGTTCTCGAGTCGCTCGACCGGACGGTGCAGCAGATCGATGCCGCTCTGGAGCGGCTGCACGCCGGGCGCTACGGCGTCTGCGCCGGCTGCAACGAGGCGATCCCGATCGCCCGGCTGCAGGCGCTGCCGTTCGCCACCCAATGCGTCAGCTGTCAAGCGAAGCGGGAAGGTCGCGGAGGGACCCGATGAGGAGTCCCCGGCGTCTTCCCGCGCTGCGGCACGACCGAACCCTTTCACTACTGCCGCTCACCGCCGCGCTCGTGGCGAGCGTCGCCGCCGGGGTTGCGACAAGCGCCGCCGCCGCTCCGGCCGCGGACCTCGCGGTCGCCCTGACGCAGATCCAGAACACCTGCTTCGCCGCCTATCCTCACGACCTCGTGGCGCGCATGTCCGGCCACAGGGACCCGATCCCCGAGGAGGTGCTGACGAATCCTCGCCTGCAGATCCGCTACTTGAAGAGCGAGGACCGTGTGTCGAAGGGGCTGTTCTATCCCTCGTTGCTCGAGGACCTGCTCCCGGCCTTCGACGAGACCGTCAGGCCCGGAGTCCGCTTCCTGGATCTCGGCAGCGGCGACGGCCGCGTCGTCTTCATGGCCTCGTTGCTGGGCGCGAAGGCTGAAGGGGTCGAATATGACCGCGTTCTGCATCGCATCGCGATCGAGGCCCGCCGTCGTCTGTCCGGGCTGATCGAGCCGGATCGCGCCGTGCTGCGGCGTGGCGATTTTTTCAAGGAGGACCTGCGCCCCTACGGTCTGTTCTTCTATTATGAGGCGGGCAGCAGCCTCGAAGACCGCTTGCTCGAACAGCTAAGGAGCGAGATGGATGACGAAGCCCGGCTGATTCTCGCCTACCCCCGCGGACCAGTTCCCGGATTCATCCGCATCGCGAACCATGATGGCGTCGAAGTGCTGCGACGCGCCCCCAGGCCTCCGGGGGCGGAGCCGCGACCACCGCGATGAGCCGTCCGGAGCCCTCCGCGGGCGGCGCTCGCTTCAAGGCGCGTGCGGGACTCCTGTCGGTCGTCGGCCTGCTCTACGCGTCCGCCTGCGGCGGGCCATACGGCACCGAGGAGTACATCGTCCAGACGGGCCCCGGGCTGTTGCTTCTTCTGCTGGTCGCCGCCCCCTGGCTCTGGGGCGTGCCGACGGCCTTTGCGACCGCCGAGTTGTCGAGCGCCCGGCCGGTGGAGGGCGGCTATCTGCGCTGGATCCGCGAAGTCCTCGGAGGATTCTGGGGCTTCCAGGCCGGCGCCTGGACGCTCACTGCCTCCTGCCTCGACAACGCGCTCTACCCGGTGCTGTTCGCGGAGGCTCTGCATTACTGGGTACCGGGGATTTCGGGATTCGAGAAGTGGCTCGCCGCGGTCGGCTTCATCGCGGTCTTGACCTGGATCAATTACCGGGGCATCCAGGTCGCCGGTGCCGTGGCGGTCGGACTGAACGCCTTCCTGGTCGCGCCGCTCATCTGGATCGTCGTGGCCGGGATCGCCCAGGCCCGCACCAATCCGCTGCTCCCCTTCACGGCGCCCGGGTTCGACCCCTGGACCGGTCTCGGAGAGGGCATGGCGCTGGCGATCTGGTTCTATTCCGGCTACGTCGAAGTCAGCAGCGCCGCGGAGGAGATCGAGCGTCCCGCCCGGACCATCCCTCTGGCCCTGCTCATCGTCACACCGCTGGTGGTGGTGAGCTACGCCGCGCCCATGGTCGCGGGGCTGGCGGCGTTCGGCGGCTGGGGCACCTGGACCTCGGGACAGTTCGCGGTGATCGGCGAGGCGCTCGGCGGGAAAATCCTCGGGCACTGGACCTTCCTCGGGAGCGTCGCCAGCTTCACGGTCATCTTCATCGCCTACCTGCTCTGGTACTCGCGCCTCGCCTGGTCGATGGCGGCGGACGGAGCCTTGCCGGCGTTCTTCGCCAAGCTCCATCCGAAGCATGGCACGCCCCATCGCGTTCTGCTGCTGTACGCCCTCGTCTATGCGGCGCTCGCGGCATTCCCGTTCAGGGATCTCCTGGTGATCGATCTGTGGGTCTTCGGCGCCTACGATCTCCTGCTGCTCGCCACCACGATCCGCGCCCGGAGGGTCTACGCCGATCGCCCCCCGGGCTTCCGGATCCCGGGCGGACGCGCCGGCGTCTGGATCAACTTCCTGGTTCCAGCCGTCACGTACGTCGTCGCCCTCGCGGCCACCGCGCGCGATTATCTCGTGCCGGGCGCCGCGGCGATTCTTCTGGCGCCGGCCCTCTACTTCGCGCTGCGCCTCGTCCGGCGCCTTCCGCCGCCATTCGGTCGCCGGCCGGTCTGACCCTCAGCGCCTGGCGCCGAGCTTCTTGAGGGCCTGTCCGGTGGCGTCGAGCAGCAGCGTTCTTCACCCTCTCCTCCTCAAATCGAATCGAGCGCGTCCTTGCCGAGGTTCGGTAGCCAGGGCCAGATCTCATATTGCGCCACACCTTCCCGGACGAAAGGATCCCCGTCCCGGATCGCGTCGAGGGCCGCCGGCACGGCCTCGTCGGGAATTCGCAGGAGAAGCGCGCCGCCGGTGCGCGGGTCGAGAGGCCCCGAGGCCAGGAGCACCCCTCGATCCTGGAGGCCCCGCAGATAGGCTCGATGGGCCTCGACATGCCGCAAGACCTCTTCGAGTGGCTTGCGGTATCGCACGATCGCGATCGCATACATGGGAATCTCCACCGGGTTCGTGATGCGCCGCGCCCATGGTCCCGGCGGCAAGCGCCCACAGAACGCGAATTTTCGCGCATCGCCGGGGGTGCGTCAAGGGTGCGGATCGAACGCGTCACGCCGGAACTTGAACCGATCCGACCGGAGTGGTAACGTGACTTTGACCTCGTGCGGCTCCACCACGGGAGGTGAACCATGACCAGACTCGCCACCTCACTCGTCGGGATTCTGCTGCTCGGGATCCCTGCACTCGCCATGGCTCAGGAACAAGGCCAGCAGCCGCCCCCTCCTCCTACCACCCAGCCCACCAAGCCGATCGTCATCCCCGAGGCCGAGAAGAACCGCAAGAACCCGACCCCGAACATTCCGGAGGCGATCGAGTCCGGGCGCGCCCTGTTCTCGAGCCAGTGCGCCATGTGCCACGGCGAGAAGGGGAACGGCAAGGGGGATCTGGCGGCGAGGTTGAAATTGGCTGTTCCAAACCTCACCGACCCGAAGGTCCAGCGCAAGAGGACCGACGGAGAGTTGTTCTACATCCTCTCCAAGGGCCACGGCGAGATGCCGGCCGAGCAGCGCCTGCCCGACCAGAACAAGTGGGAGATGATCCTCTACATCAGGACGCTCGTGGCCGCCCCGAAGCCCCAGAGCTGATCCTCCGGGACGCCGCCCGCGGGGCGCGGGTGGCGTCCCCAACGGGATTTGAACCCGTGTTCCCGCCTTGAAAGGGCGGTGTCCTGGGCCAGGCTAGACGATGGGGACGAACGAATTACGGACGCGCCACTTTCTCTGGTGACACTGTGGTGCCCTTTTTCCAAGCGGTCAGCGGAACGGCCATCTGGTCCAGGGCCTCGGAAGCACGCCGCTCCTGGTCCGGCTGAATCTCGACATATCGCTGCGTCATGGCCGCCGACTTCTGTCCGAGGAACGTCTGCCGCCAAGCCTTGATCCGTGGCGCACGAAAGACGTTCAGGTTGTCGGCAATCGGTGACGGCAGGGATTCTAACAGAGCCCGCGCCGTGGCGTTCAGATATTGTGTGCGGTCCCCGCCGTTCTTCGTCTTCCTGTAGGTGAGCACCGCCGGGGCAACGACCGGCTCGGGTTCGTGACTTATGGCGGCCTCGCGGGTTACGCGACCTCGAGGCGATCGCGGTGGGACTGCGCGAGGTGCTTCACGAGGATTATCTCGAGTACCGGATCCGATCGCGCTTCGCGCCCGCCCACGGCGAGCCGATCGCGACGCCCTGAGGCGCGCCGCGATCAGGGAGCGCTGCACTGCAGGCCGCGCGTAGCCGGGAGCGGAGGAGGATCTACTCTTCGACCACCACCGGCCGCAGGCGGATTTCAATGCGACGGTTCTTGGCGCGTCCTTCCGGCGTGTCGTTGGGGGCCACCGGCCTGGTGTCGGCCATCGCCGCCGCCACGAGCCTGGCCGAGGGGATGCCGGTCTCCGCGAACAGGCGTACGACGCTCGCGGCCCGCGCGCCGGACAGCTCCCAGTTGGTCGGGTAACGGCCCACGAGCCCCGCGCCGATCGGCTTGTTGTCGCTGTGGCCGGTCACCACGATCTGGTAATTCGTCTGCTTGAGCTGTTCCGAGACCCGCGTCAGCACCTCACGACCGTCCTTGTCGAGGGCCGCCGAGCCGGACGCGAACAAGATATCCTGCGCCACGTTGACGCTCAGGCCGTCGCGCAGCTGCTGGACCTGGATCTGACCGGTCTCCAGCTCCTTCTTCAGATTTGTGACGAGGCCGTCGTAGGTCGCCTGCAGCCGGCGCGCCTCGTCCTCCCGCTGCTGCAACTGCGAACCGAGGGTCTTTTGCTGGGCGTCCAGCTCGGCGAGGCGCTGATCGAGGGCCGCCTTCTCGGCTGCCAGGGAGCTCTTGTCCTGGGTCAGAACATCGCCCCGCTGGTTCGCAGCGTACACGGCTCCCTGCAGGGCCTTGTTTCGTGCGGCGAGCGCATCGCGATCCTGTTCCAGTGTCTTGTACTTGCCGCTCGACACGCATCCGATGGACAGCATGAGACCGGCGCCAAGAAAAGCCGCGACCGCCATGGGACGTCCGGCTCGGCGCATTGACCGATCTGTCTTGAGCGTCATGTTCTCCCTCATCGTCTACCTCCCCGGGATCGTCGACGGGGTGAGTCTACGCAGAACCGCTCCGGGTGCGCAAGTGCCTCACGGTGGCCGCGGATATTCCAGCTTTTGAAGACCACCGGGTCAATCGTGCGGGTGGCGGTGGTGCAGGTCGGGGACGTGCGGGTGAACGTGGCGCAGCGGCCGATGCCGGTGGGGATGGGCGTGCATCGCCTCTTCGGGATGGCCTGGAGCATGGTCGTGCTGGTGATGCTCGTCGTGCACGTGACGGTGATCATGGCGCAGCTCTTCGTGGTCGTGTTCGTGGCTATGGCTCTCGCGCAGGAGCATCATCACGCCCGACGCCATCAGCGCCATCGCCACCAGGTCGCTGCCATGCAGGCGTTCCCCGAGCACCGGAATGGCGGCGAGCGCCCCGAGGAAGGGGGCCGTCCCGAAGTAGGCGGCGCTCCGGACCGCGCCCACCAGGCGCAGCCCTTTGTAGAAGAGGATGGAGCTCACCCCATAGCTGATGCCCCCGAGAAGGAGCCCCGCCCCGGCGAGCCTGGCCCCCGGCAGGGCTTCACCGGCCGCGCGGGCGAAGAGGAGAGTGCAGGCGCCGCCCGCGAGTCCCTTGAAACGGGTGAGGGCGATCGGGTCGCGCAGCGACAGGCGCTGGCTGAGATTGGTGTCGATCGCCCAGGCGGCGCTGGCCAGCGCGATCGCCAGCACCCCGAGCCCCTGGGAACGCAGATCTCCCGGCTGCAGCCCTACGATGGCCGCGCCCAGAAGGACCAGGGCCGCGGCCGCCGCCTGTCGCCCGCCGAGATGCTCCTTGTAGACGGCGACGGCGATCAGCATGGTCATCGGCGCCTCCAGGTTCAGCAGGAGGGAGCCGGTGACCGCGGAAACCCGGGTGAGGCCGAACATCAGGAGGAAGGGACCGAGGACCGCTCCGCTGGCGGTCGCTCCTGCCAGGAGCACGAGGTCGGCACGCTGCAGCGGCGACTCGTGCCGGCCGGCCCGCCGGCCGGACGTTCCCCGAACGACGGGGGCGAGAACGAGCGCGAATAGCCCGGCTCCGAGGTACAGGAGCCCCGCGAGGGTGAGGGGGCCGGTTGTCTCGACCAGACGCTTCGAAAACGGCGCGCCCAGCCCGAAGAGCGCCGCCGCCCCGAGGCCCAGAAGCGCGCCCGCCGCCACCGTCGGGTCGAGCCGCGTCCGCCTGACCCCATCGTTCATGGCGCCTCTCGCAGCAGCAGTCTGTGGTTCAGGGAAGCTGAAGAAAAGCGGTGAGCCGTGCTGGGATCGAACCAGCGACCCTGTGATTAAAAGTCACATGCTCTACCACTGAGCTAACGGCCCATGAACGATGTCGCGGGATAGTACTTCCGCTGCGGGCGAAGGCGCAACCGCGCCGGCTCAGTTCCTCCGGCGCGTGGCGACCCGCACGATGTGGGCCAGGACCGCATCGACGTCTTTCTCGGTCGTCCGGTAGTTGAACACCCCGAACCGGAAATAAACCTCGCCGTGCAAAACGATGCTTGGGAACCAGGCGAAACCACGGCGCTCGATCTCCTGCTGGATCGACTTCTGGATCCGGTTCAGACGATGAAGGGCCGCCGGGCGGGCGCGATCGGCACGCGTCAGCCGGCGCGACCAGGGAGGCAGATAGCGGAAACAGACGCTGGCCAGCTCGACCGGCGCGTCGATCCTCTCGAAGCGCTCGTCGGCACTCACGCGGCGCTCGAGGTGGAAGGCGATCTCCATGGTGCGATCGACGAGGGCGCCAAGGCCCCGCCGACCCAGCGCCTTGAGCGTGAACCAGAACTTCAGGCCCCGGAACGGCCGCGAGCCCTCCATCGAATAATGGTAGAAGTCGAGCCGGTCCGGCTCTGACTCGAGGTCTTTCCGTAGATAATCCGGCTCGGTCCGAAAGCTGGCGTTGAGGGCCCGTCCGTCCCGGACGAACAGACCCCCCAGAGAGAACGGCTGGAACAGCCACTTGTGCGGATCGACCGTGACGGTGTCGGCCCCCTCGATGCCGTCGAGGCGGTCGCGGTAGCGGTTGGAGAACAGCAGGGCGCCCCCGTAGGCCGCATCGATGTGAGCGTGGAGGCCCGCTTCGCGCGCCAGGGCCATGATCGGTAGCAGGGGATCGATGTTGCCGGTGTTGGTGGTGCCGGCGGTGGCCACCACCGCCATCGGCACTCTGCCCCGCTTCCGATCGCGCTCGATCGCCTCGGCCAGGAGATCGGTGCGCATCCGCATCGCCTCGTCGGAAGGAATGCGCACCAGCGCGCTCTCCCCGAGACCCAGTAGGTCGAGCGAGCGGGCGATCGAGAAGTGGGCCTGATCGGAGGCGTAGACGCGCAGGCGGCCGGACAGGCGGGCCGGCAGGCCGCGAACGCGGGAGCGAAGACCGAGGACCCGATCACGGGCCATCTTGAGAGCGATCGTGTTGGCGATGCCACCGCCGCTGGTGAACACGCCGAAGGCGGGTGGGCCGAAGCCGATCAGGTCATTCATCCAACGGATCAGCCGCTTCTCGAGGTGCGTGCCGGCCGGCGCGGCCTTCCAAGCGTCGACCGACTGATTCAGGAAGGCGGCCGGCAGTTCCGCGAAGGCGGCGATCGGCAGAGGCGCCGGGTTGAAGAGGCCGAAAATGCGCGGATGGGACATCTGCATTGAGTGGCGAAAGATCGTGTCCTGACACTCACGCAGCACCGCCAGTGGCGGGCGGCCCCGTTCCGGGAGCGGCTCGTCGAACAGGCGGTCGAGCGTGGCGATCGAGGCGCCGCTGTAGGTGCGCCTCATGCCGGCTCCGTGGATATGATCGAGCGTGACCTTCACGAGCCGTCGGCCGTAGCGCTCCGCGGCGGAGCGTGAGTCGAGAAGGGCGGCCTCGACGCTCCCGCCGCCGCGACCTTCCGAACGACCTTTTCGCCTGTTCCGCATTCTTCCTCCGGACGCGCAAGGCTAGCATGCCGCACCCCGGCCCGGAAGGAGCCGGAGAGAATCCCCTTGCCAGAAGTCGCGACTGGGGCGATCCTAATCAGGTCGCGAGCAAGACCCGGTCAGAGGAGGCGGCGATGTCGGAGACGAGGATCAGGATGGAAACCTTGGCGGTGCACGCCGGCGAGCGGCGACCGGGCCCGGAAGGGTCGGTGGTCTTTCCGATTTTTCAGGGGACGGTCTATGCGATGCCGCCGGGCGATGACTACCACAACATCCGCTACCTGCGGCTCAGCAGCAGCCCGACTCAGCTTTACCTGCACGACAAGCTGGCGGCGCTCGAGGGCGCCCAGGCGGCTCTCGCCACCGCCTCGGGAATGGCCGCCGTCTCCTCGATCGTCCTGGCCTTTCTCAAGAAGGGCGACCATCTCCTGGCCGGCGACGGCCTGTATGGTGGCACGCACGACTTGCTGACCCGGCACTTCGACGACCTCGGGCTCGGCTACACCTTCGTCGACATGCACCGCCCCAAATCCTGGGCCGCGGCAGCGCGGCCGACGACGCGGCTGTTTCTGATCGAGACCATCACCAATCCCCTCATGCGCGTGCCCCCCGTCAAGGAGGTCGTCGGCTTCGCCCGCCGGAAAGGGATCCTCACCGTCATCGACAACACCTTTGCCAGCCCGGTCAACTGCCGTCCGCTCGAGCTGGGCATCGATGTCGTATTTCACAGCGCCACGAAATATCTGAATGGCCACTCCGATCTCGTGGCCGGGTGCGTCCTGGGAACGAAGGAGCATGTCGAGAGGGTGCGCAGGACCGTCAACCACTTCGGCGGATGCCTCGATCCCCACGCCGCCTTCCTGCTGGCCCGGGGGATCAAGACCCTGGCGCTTCGCGTGCAGGCGCATAACCGGAACGCCCTGACCCTGGCCGGCTTTCTGGCGGCACATCCTAAAGTCGAGGCGGTCAACTATCCCGGCTTGGAGTCGCACCCCGATCACCGTCACGCGCGCGAGATTCTTTCCGGATTCGGCGGCATGCTCAGCCTGCGGCTGAAGGGTGGCCTGCCGGCCGCGGAGGCGGCGATCGCCGCGCTGAGGCTGCCCACCTTCGCCCCCAGCCTGGGCGGAGTCGAGAGTTTGATCACCCGCCCGGCGATCTCATCCCATGCCGGCCTGAAGCGCGCCGACCGGCAACGACTCGGCATCACGGACGATCTGATCCGGGTCAGCGTCGGGATCGAGAACGCCGACGATCTCGTGGATGACTTCCGGCAGGCGCTGGAGGGCGCATGACTCGCGTCCCGACGTATCCGGAGTCCGTGGCGATCCTCGCCCTGCTCGCCGCCGTTGTCGCCTGCCACGACTCGGCCGCGCCGCGGAACTTCATCCTCGCCTCGTTGCCCACCAACGCGCGTGCGATCACCGTCACGCTCAACCAGTGCGACTGCACCAACTGCCGGCTGGGAGTGAAAGATCCGGTGACGGGGGTCGGGATCCTGAGCCGGACCAATCCGGTCGTCGGCGTGGAGATCTCGGCCGACACGTGCTACAACGATTCGAAGGTGACGGTGATCGTCGAGTGCGGCAATTGCCCGGGTCCGGGGGCCTGCACGGCGACCGCGACGCTCAAGGCGACCGGCGTGACGCTGGCGCCTGCCGCAACCTGTACGACGGGGCCCTTCCCGGGCCAGGATTGCCAGGACCAGCAGACCATCGACCCGATCCCCGCGAATGCAATGATCGTCGGCTGCTGAGCCCCCCCCGACCCTTGCCTAACGGAACCCGGCTCGCACGCTCTCACGCATCGGCAGCCAGTGAGCGATCCGGCTCTCCGGCCGGATGATGGTGCGCTCGCGCAGCGGCGAGGTCGATATGATCCCCACTTCGCAGCCGACCACCGCTTCGATCCGCCGCACATAGGCCCGCGCGGCGTCGGGCAGATCCTCGAACCGGCGCGCTTCGGAGGTGTCCCGCTTCCAGCCCGGGAGCGTCTCGTACACCGGGCGGCAGCGCGCCAGAACCTCCGCCTCGGCCGGCAGGCTCGTGAGAGTCCGTCCGTCGCACTCGTAGGCGACGCAGATCGGAATTCGATCGAAGCCGTCGAGGACGTCGAAGAGCGTCAGCGCGAGCGATTCGATCTGGTTGATCATGACCGAGTACCTGGCCACCGGGGCATCGAACCAGCCGCAGCGCCGCGGCCGCCCGGTGGTGCTGCCGAACTCGCGCCCCCGCTCCCGGATGAGACGCCCGTCCTCGTTGTCCTGCTCGGTCGTGAAAGGCCCCTCGCCGACCCGCGTGGAATATGCCTTGAGCACTCCGAAGACTCCGTCGATGCGGATCGGGCTGATGCCGAGGCCGGTGCAGGCCCCGCCCGCGGTCGAGGTCGATGAGGTCACGAACGGGTAGGTCCCATGATCGAGGTCGAGCATGGTGCCCTGCGCGCCTTCGCACAGGACCGTGGCTCCTTCGTCCAGCCGGCGGTTGAGGAGCGCGGACGTGTCGGCCAGAAACGGCTGCAGCGCCCGGCCGTACTTTAAGAGTTCCTCCGCGACCTGCTCCGGCGGCGGGTCGAACTCGGCGGGCAGCGGCCGGCCGCAGGCGGCGCGCGTCACCTCGGCGAGGTGGCGCACCCGCTCCACGAGATGAACCTCATCGTCGAGGTCCGCGATGCGGATCCCGTAGCGACCCGCCTTGCTCTCGTAGCTCGGACCGACGCCCAGACGGGTCGTGCCGATTTTCCCGCTGCGGGCCGCTTCCTCGCGGGCGATGTCGCAGCCGCGATGATAAGGAAGGATGACATGCGCCCGATCGCTGAGCCTCAAGTTGTCATCGACCCGGACGCCGGCGGCGCGCAGCTCGCCGATCTCCTTGAGCATGGAGGCGGGATCGACGACCACTCCGTTCCCGATCACGCAGAGAACGGAGTCGCGCAGGATGCCCGAAGGGATGTGGTGCAGAGCGAAGCGCTGCGTTCCGGCGCAGATGGTGTGACCGGCGTTCGGCCCGCCTGCGTAGCGCGCCACGATGTCGACCCGCTCGGTCAACAGGTCGACGACCTTGCCCTTCCCCTCGTCTCCCCACTGCGAGCCGAGCACGACGAAACTGGACATGCGATCTCCCTGATGCGGTCGGGCAAAGGGGGGTGCGGGGGGCCCTTTGCCGCATCATGCTAGCAGAAATGGGGCGGCCTGCGGGAGGGGGACTTCGGGGAACGGGCTCTCAGCCGGCCAGGATCTGCTGGACCCGGAAAATCAGCGAGTCCTTGATCTGTTCCTTGTCAAGAAAGCCGGACACGCCCGAGGCCTGGAGGAAGTCCATCACGTCCTTCTTGAACACGCCGCTCATGATCAGAATCGGCGTGGTCTTGGTGCGCGCGGCCTTCTTGACCTCGCGCAGGACGTCGAAGCCGGTCATCTTGGGCATCAGGAGATCGAGCAGGATCAGATCGGGATGCTCCTTCTGCACGAGATCGAGGGCCTGCCGGCCATCCTCGGCCTCGATGACGTCGTAGCCGGCCTCCGACAGAAGTCGCGCGGCGACCTTGCGCACGGTTGCGGTGTCGTCGGCCACGAGAATCTTTTTCTTGTGCTCCGTCTTCTCGAAGGAGTCCGAGGTCGAGGAGGTCTTGATCTCGTCTTGAAGGAGATCGATCCGGACGATCTCCTGGCAGTCGCTGCAGAGGTACTTGATCACGCGAGATTGTCCGTCCACCTCGCGGAGGCGGATGACATTTTTGCAATTCGGGCACCGTACAACCAAAGCAGACCTCCAACCCTGTCTAAAGTTAGTGCCCGGAGGCCGGGAATTCAACGGAAGTGGTAGACTCGCCAAGGCCGGTGTGGTCGTCCCCCCTCCGGTTCGGGGCATCTCGAGCGTGTCCTCCCTGATATTGAACGGCGAAGACCTGCGCCTCGAAGAGATCGGCGAGGTCGCCCGCGGCGGCGTCCGCGTCGGCCTCTCCCCCGCGGCCGTCCGGCGGGTCGAGAAGGCCCACGACGTGGTTCTGGGCATCCTCGATGGCAACGATCTGGTCTACGGCGTCAACACGGGATTCGGGCACCTTAAAGATATCCGTATCTCCCGCGACCAGCTCGAGGCGCTCCAGCTGAACCTGATCCGCAGCCACTGCGCCGGGGTCGGCGGGCCCCTGCCGCCCGAGGCCACCCGCGCCCTGATCCTCCTGCGCGCCCATGTCCTGGCCCGCGGGCACTCCGGAGTGCGCCCTCGCGTCATCGAGACGCTGCTGGGGTTCCTGAACGCCGACCTGCTGCCGGTCGTCCCCGAGCAGGGCTCGGTGGGCGCCAGCGGCGATCTGGCCCCGCTCGCCCACCTGGCGCTCGGCCTGCTGGGCGAGGGGGAGGTGATGCTGGCGGGGGAGCGGATGCCAGCGGCCGCCGCCCTGCGCCGGGCAGGCATCGAGCCGCTCCGATTGATGCCGAAGGAAGGTCTGGCGCTGGTCAACGGCACGCAGATGATCCTGGCGGTGGGCAGCCTCGCCCTGCTGGCCTCGGAGGAGCTGGCCGCGGTGGCCGATGTCGCCGGCGCCTGCACCCTCGAGGCGCTCAAGGGAAGCCATCGCCCCTTCGACCCCCGCCTGCATGCGCTCCAGCCCCATCCTGGGCAGGTGTCCGCCGCCGCCAACCTGCGCGCTCTCCTCGAGGGCAGCGAGATCGAGCTCTCGCATGAGGCGTGCGGCCGGGTGCAGGATGCCTACTCTCTTCGCTGCATGCCGCAGGTGCACGGGGCGGCACGCGACGGCCTGCGGTTCGTCCGCCAGGTGCTTCAGATCGAAGTCAACGCGGTGACCGACAACCCGATCATTTTCCCCGACGAGGGCGAGCTCCTCTCCGGAGGAAACTTCCATGGAGAGGCGCCGGCCATGGCGCTCGACCTGCTGGCGATCGCCGCCGCCGAAATCGCCTCGATCTCCGAGCGTCGCATCGAGCGGCTGATGAATCCGTTCCTCTCCGGCCTGCCGCCCTTCCTGACCAGGCACCCCGGGGTCAATTCCGGCCTCATGATGGCCCAGGTCACGGCCGCGGCGCTGGTGTCGGAGAACAAGATCCTGGCCCATCCGGCGAGCGTCGACTCGATCCCGACCGAGGCGGGACAGGAGGACCATGTTTCGATGGGTCCGATCGCCGCCCGCAAGGCGCGCTCGATCGTGGATCACCTCCGTACCGTCCTCGCCATCGAGATCCTGTGCGCCTGCCAGTGGCTCGACCTCGTCGCGCCCCTTCGGCCGGGACGGGGCGTGCAGGCGGCCACCCGCGCCGTCCGGGAGGTCGTTCCCTTCATGGAGACCGACCGGGTCCTGGCGAACGACATCGCCGCCGTCGAGAGGCTGCTGCGGGATGGCAGCCTGCGCGCCGCGGTCGAATCGACCTGCGGGAGGCTGTCGTGACCGGGCGGCGGCCGCGGGGCGGGAGGAGACGATGAGCACACCGACAACCGGAGCACGCGAGGTTCGCGCGCCGCGCGGCGCGACGCTGCAGTGCCGCGGCTGGGTGCAGGAGGCCGCGCTGCGCATGCTGATGAACAACCTCGATCCGGAGGTGGCGGAGCGTCCCGACGACCTGATCGTTTACGGCGGCACCGGCAAGGCGGCGCGCAACTGGGAGTGCTTCGACGTCATTGTCCGGTCGCTGCGCGCCCTCGGCAACGACGAGACCTTGCTGGTGCAGTCCGGCAAGCCGGTCGGCGTGTTCCGCACCCACGAAGACGCGCCCCGGGTCCTGATCGTCAATGCCCTTTTGGTCCCGGCGTGGGCGACCTGGGAGATCTTTCGCGATCTCGACCGCAAGGGACTGACGATGTACGGTCAGATGACGGCCGGATCCTGGATCTACATCGCCAGCCAGGGCATCCTCCAGGGGACTTACGAGACCTTCGCTGCCGCGGCGCGACGGCAGTTCGGCGGCAGCCTCGCCGGCCGGCTGGTGGTGACCGCCGGTCTCGGCGGCATGGGCGGCGCGCAACCTCTGGCCGCGACCATGAACGGCGGCGTCATTCTGGCCGTCGAGGTCGATGCCGACCGGATCCGTCGCCGGCTCGCAAGCCGCTACGTCGATCGCCACACCGTCTCCCTGGCCGAGGCGCTGGCCTGGGCCCGCGAGGCGCTCGACCGTCGACAGCCGCTGTCGATCGCCCTGCATGCAAACGCGGCCGATATCCTGCCGCGCCTGGCGGAGGGGGCCCTGGTGCCTGATCTGGTGACCGACCAGACGAGCGCCCACGATCTGCTCGACGGCTACGTTCCGAACGGCCTCCCCTACGCCGACGCGCTCCGCCTGCGCCGCAGCGACCCCGACAATTACATGAAGAGGGCGCGCTCGGCGGTGGCGGAGCACGTGCGGGCGATGCTGCGTCTGAAGACCAGGGGCGCGGTGGTCTTCGACTACGGCAACAACATCCGCCAGGCGGCGCGGGACGCCGGCGTGGCGGACGCCTTCACGATCCCCGGCTTCGTTCCCGAGTACATCCGGCCGCTGTTCTGCGAAGGCAAGGGCCCCTTCCGGTGGGTCGCCCTGTCGGGCGACCCGGCCGACATCCACCGTACGGACGAGGCGGTGCTCGAGCTCTTCCCAGAGGATGAGGCGCTCGGCCGCTGGATCCGGATGGCGCATGACAAGGTTGCCTTCCAGGGCCTGCCGGCGCGGATCTGCTGGCTCGGCTACGGCGAGCGAGCCCGCTTCGGGCTGAAGCTGAACGAGATGGTGGCGCGAGGCGTCCTCAAGGCGCCGATCGTCATCGGTCGCGACCATCTCGACGCCGGCTCGGTCGCGTCCCCGAACCGCGAGACCGAGGGGATGCGCGACGGATCCGACGCCATCGCCGACTGGCCGATCCTCAATGCCCTGGTGAACACCGCGGGCGGCGCCTCCTGGATCTCGGTGCACCATGGCGGTGGAGTGGGGATCGGCTATTCGCTGCATGCCGGCATGGTGATCGTCGCCGATGGCACACCCGCAGCCGCCGCCCGCCTGCAGCGCGTCTTGACCAGCGATCCGGGCATGGGGATCGTGAGGCACGCCGACGCCGGCTACCCCGAGGCGATCGCGTGCGCGCGCGAGCGCGGCGTGACCATCCCGATGCTCTACACCCCCCCCGCCGCTCCGGGCACCTAGCACAGCGTGAGCGCAAGCGCGCCGGGCCGGGTGGTTCTCGCCAAGGGTCGCGATGCGCGGGCCCGCGCGGGCCATCTCTGGATCTACGCCTCCGAAATCGCCCGCGCCGATGAGGGGCTCGCTCCCGGAGGGGCGGTCGACGTCGTCGATCATCGCGGACGTTTCGTGGCCCGCGGTTACTACAACCCCGCCTCCAACATCACCGTCCGCCTGATGACCCGTCGCAAGGACGAGGCGCTCGACGCCGCCCTGCTGCGACGCCGCATCGCCCAGGCGGTCGCTTACCGGCGACACTTCTACGATGCGGGCGAGTCGTGCCGGCTGGTGTTCAGCGAAGGAGACTTCATTCCGGGGCTGACCGTCGATCGGTATGGCCCCTGTCTGGCGGTACAGATCACCACGCTCGGCATCGATCGACTGCGCGACGAGGTGGTTGCGGCGCTGCGCGATGCGGTCCATCCGCGCGGCATCTACGAGCGCAGCGACCTGCCGGTGCGCGCCCGCGAGGGGCTCGAGCCGCGCGTCGGCATCCTCGACGGGGAGGTTCCCGACGAAATCGAGGTCGAGCTTGACGGTGTGCGTCTCCTGGCCGGCTTGCGGACCGGGCAGAAGACCGGCCTGTTCCTCGATCACCGTTTCAACCGGGGGATCATGGCGGGGCACGCTCGGGGCCGCCGGGTCCTCGATGCCTTCTGCAACACCGGCGCCTTCGCCATGTCCGCGCTGCGCGCCGGCGCCGAGCAGGCGGTCGGGCTCGAGATCGCCCGTGACTGCCTGGAAATCGCCCGGCGAAACGCGGCGCTCAACGGAGTCCAGGAACGCTGCACCTGGGTCGAGGGAAACGCCTTCGATCTTCTCAAAGAGCTCGACCAGAAGAAGGAGCGCTTCGGCCTGATCGTCCTTGATCCTCCGGCGTTCACCAAGAGCGCCCAGTCCGTGCCCGCGGCGCGGCGCGGCTACAAGGAAATCAACTTGAGAGCACTGCGGATCGCGGCGCCGGGCGCTTTCGTGCTGACCTCGTCCTGCTCCTATCACATGGCCCCGGACGAGTTCCTGGAGATCGTGCGCGAAGCGGCGGCCGACGCCGGCCGCGAGGTGAGCCTCATCGAAATGCGCGGCCAGGCCCCGGACCATCCGATCAATCTGGCGGTGCCGGAGACCCGCTATCTCAAGTGCGCCCTTCTCCTGGTGCGTTGACCCGTCCTTGATCGCGCCGCGCGGCGCGCTCTCGCCGCCCGGGAGGCGACCGCGGTTGACAGGTCCACGAGGCGCCGCTAGACTCGCCTTCCGATGGGCATCGACACTGCCGCGACGCTGGTCGTTATGGCCCTTCTGGCCCTGGGCCTCGTGGCGCTCGGGATCGCTCTGCTGCGGCGTCGAACGCCTCCCCCCGCGCCCGACCCCGCGATCGCTCTCATGCAGCAGCAGCTCACCCGCATGACCGAGCAGGTGACGTTGCTCGCGGCGCAGGTTCCGAAGGATGTCGGGCAGGCGCTGGGACAGGTGATGGGCCAGGTCAGCGCCCGGCTGTCGGAAAATGCCCAGACGCTGCAGAAGGCCACCTCCGAGACCGGCAAGCTGATCGCCGACGTCAGCCACCGGCTGGGAGAGCTCGGCAGGAGCAGCGCCCAGATTCTCGATCTCGGACAGGAGATCAGGCGTCTGCAGCAGATTTTCCAGGCGCCGAAGATGCGCGGCGGTCTCGGTGAGCTGACTCTCGCCTCCCTGCTGCAGCAGATCTTTCCCGCCGATCACTTCATGCTGCAGCACGCCTTCCGCGATGGCGAGACGGTCGACGCCGCACTGCGCCTTCCCGGCGGCCTGGTCCCGATCGACTCCAAGTTCCCGCTGTCCGGCTTCCGCGCCCTGCTCGACGCCGCGAACGACGAGCAACGTCTCAAAGGACGCAAGGCGTTCGCCCGCGACGTCCGCAAGCACGTGGACGACATCGCCGCCAAGTACATCAGGCCGGCCGAGGGAACGCTCGACTTCGCACTCATGTACATACCGGCCGAGAACATCTTCTACGAGTTGATCATCCGGGATGACCAGGACGGATCGGAGGAAGCGATCAGTGCCTACGCGCTCAAGAGGAAAGTCATTCCGGTCTCGCCGAACAGCCTCTATGCCTACCTGCAGGCGATCGCCTTCGGGCTCGTGGGCCTGCGCATCGAGGAGCGGGCCCGCGACATCCTCCGCAGCCTGCAGCAGCTGCACGGCGATTTCGGCCAGTTCACCGAGAGCTTCACCCTCGGCCAGAAGCATCTCAAGAACGCCCAGGCGGCCTTCAGCGAGGCTGGCGAGCGGGCCGGCAAGATCGGCGATCGGGTGGAACAGTTCGTGCGGGTCGCCGAGGCGGCGCCGCTCGAGACGCTCACTCCGGTCGAGCCGGCCGCGCCTCTCCGGCCGATAGAGGACGCTCCGCGCCTGCAGCGGATCGTGCCGCGATGACGCGGGGTCGGTATCGTCTGCGTCCCTGGGTCGCCCTTCTGGCGATGCTCCCCCTGGCCGCCCCGCTGTTCGCCGCCAAGCTTTTCACCCTGAGCCTCGACGACGTGGCCCGGGGGCGCGCGGAAGTGGTCGACCTGACCCACGATCTCGACGAGTCGGGGCCGCTCTTCCCGGGCGGCATTCCCTTCACCCTCGAGCCCGTGACGCGTCAGACCGACGGCTACGCCTTGAACTCCTTCACCTCCGGCGAGCATACCGGAACTCACGTCGACGCGCCGGACCACTTCGGCAAGGGCCTGCCAACGGTGGACGAGATCGCGGCGGTGCATCTCGTCAGCCTTGGCGTGGTGGTCAACGCCCGGATGAAAGCGGCCGCCAATCCCGATTACGTCCTCAGCCTTCCCGACCTGCTCGAGTGGGAGAAGGCGAACGGGAAGATTCCCCCGCACGCCCTCGTCATCCTCAACACCGGCTGGCACCAGCGCTGGGGAACGCCCGACCGTTTCCTGAACAAGGACGACGCCGGCACAATGCACTTCCCCGGGTTCAGCCCCGAGGCAGCCGCCTTCCTTTTGAAGGAGAGGGATGTGAACGCGATCGGCATCGACACGGCGAGCGTGGATCCCGGACGTTCGACGACCTTCGAGGCGCACAAGATCGTCCTCTCCGGCGGCCGCTTTCTGGTCGAGAATCTCGACAACCTCGACGTGCTCCCCGAGCGCGGCTTCACCGTCATCGTCGGACCGATGAAGATTCGCCGCGGCTCCGGCGCCCCGGCCCGCGTCCTCGCCATCGTACCCCGTTGACCGGGCCGACCCCGCTCGAGCGCGGCGGATTGGGCGGGCACCCCCGCGGCCTGTCGACCCTCTTTTTCACCGAGCTCTGGGAGCGCTTCAGCTATTACGGCATGCGGGCGCTCTTGATCCTGTTCATGGTGGCCGACGTGGCGCGGGGCGGGCTCGGCTTCGACGTCAAGCGCGCCGCCACGATTTACGGCCTCTACACCTCAATGGTCTATTTCATGGCGATCCCGGGCGGCTTCGTGGCGGACCGTTTCCTCGGCCCCCGGCGGGCCGTGTTCCTGGGCGGGAGCCTGATCGCCCTGGGTCATTTCAGCCTGGCGCTCAACACTTTGCCGACCTTCTTCGGCGGTCTGGTCCTGATCGTGACCGGCACCGGCCTGCTGAAGCCGAACATCAGCGTCATGGTCGGGCAGCTCTACGGGCCCGGGGATGCCCGGCGCGATGCCGGGTTCTCGATCTTCTACATGGGGATCAACCTCGGCGCCACGATCAGTCCGTTGATCTGCGGTTACCTGGGGCAGACGATCGGCTGGCCCTGGGGATTCGGCGCCGCCGGCATCGGCATGACGCTCGGTCTCGTCCAATTCTGGCTCGGGCGGGCCCGTCTGCCTCAAGGGGGAAGCCCGGTGCGCAGCGGCCATTCCGACGGAAGCCTTCCCCGTCCGGATCGCGATTCACCGGCAGGTTTCCGTCTTCCGGTCGCAGCGCCCTTTACAGCAGCGGAATGGAAGCGGATCGCCGCCATCGGCGTCCTGTTCGTCTTCGCCACCGTTTTCTGGGCCGCCTTCGAGCAGGCGGGCTCGAGCTTCAACCTGTTCGCCGATCAGCGGACGCGGACCTCGCTCCTCGGATGGAGCTTCCCGTCGAGCTGGCTGCAATCGGTCGGCCCCCTGCTGGTCATTCTCCTGTCCCCGGTCTTCGCCTGGCTCTGGGTCAGGCTCGGCTCCCGGGAGCCATCGAGCCCTGCCAAGTTCACCTTCGGACTGCTCTTCGTGGGGCTCGGGCCGCTGCTCCTGGCCATTGCCGCGCTCCTGGCCGGGCCCGGGGAGGCCCGGGTCAGCCCGATCTGGCTGGTGCTCGTTTACCTCGTCCAGACGATCGGCGAGCTCTGCCTCAGCCCGGTCGGCCTGAGCACGGTGACCAAGCTGGCGCCGCCCCGTATCGTCGGCGTGATGATGGGGGTCTGGTTCCTGTCAATTTCGATCGGAAACTACATCGCCGGCTGGGTGGCCGGATTCTTCGGCAGCCTGCCGCTGCCGCAGCTGTTCGGGTCGCTCTTTCTGGCGACCGCGGTCTCGTCCCTCCTGCTCGCTCTGCTTATCCGCCCCTTGCGGACCCTGATGGGCGGGGTTCACTAGGTGCGCAACGTCCGTCTGCTGGTGGAATACGAAGGCACGCGCTACGCCGGCTGGCAGTGGCAGAAGGCGCAGCGGACCGTGGCCGGGGAGATCCTCGAGGCGATCGCGGCGAACCTCGAGGGAACCGACAAGCTGATCGGCTCCGGTCGAACCGATCAGGGGGTGCATGCAGAGGGGCAGGTCGCGAACTTCTACACCCGTTCCTCCGTGCCGGCGCCCGAGATCGCCGCCCGCCTCAACGACCATCTTCCGGCCGACATCAACGTTCTCGCCGCCGAGGACGTCCCGATGACCTTTCATGCCCGGCACGACGCGACCGCCCGGCGCTACCGGTTCCAGATCGCGCAGCGGCGCTCCGCCTTCTTCAAGCGGCTCATCTGGTGGGTGCGGCAGCCGCTGCAGTTCGAGGCGATGCAGCAGGCGGCCCGGGCCTTGCCGGGCCGGCACGACTTCACCTCTTTCGCCGACCGAAGCGCGCCGATCGCCGAGCCCAGGGTGCGCGTGTTCGAGGCGGGCTTCAAGCGCGGCGAGTTCCTGACCTCCTTCACCATCGAGGCCGATCATTTCCTGCCGCGCATGGTGCGGCGGATCGTCGGCGTCCTGGTCCAGATCGGCCTCGGCAACCTGCCGCCCGAGGCGATCGGCCGCTTCCTCTCCGAGGTGGTGGACGACCCGGCGCAATGGACCGCGCCGCCCTCGGGCCTCTTCCTGGAGAGGGTCGTGTATACTGCCCGCCGCTCGCCTGCGGTTCATGGGAGGAGGAAGTCGTGATCCCGATCCGCCGCCTCGCCCTCGCCATCCTGGCGGGCCTTCTCACGGCCTTGATCCCGACGCTTCTTCCCGGTCTGAACCTGGCCGCGCCCGTCGCGATACCCCCAAACCTGAAGCGCGCGCTCGACGCGATCGACGCGGAGCGGATCCGCTCCGACGTGCGCTTCCTCGCCGACGATCTCCTCGAGGGTCGCGGCACCGGTCAGCGCGGCGGCAAGCTGGCGGCGCTCTATCTCGAGACCCGCTTCCGCCAGATCGGCCTCGAGCCGGCAGCCGGGCACGACACCTATCTTCAGGAGGTGCCGCTGGTCGGGATCGAGACCCGGCCGGAGAGCCGCCTGGCGTTCATCGCGGGAGAGGCGCGCTTCGAGGCCCGCATGTTCGACGATTTCGTGGCCAACGCCGAGACGCAGAAAGAAATCGAAGCGATCAATGCACCCTTGGTCTTCGTCGGCTACGGGATCGTCGCGCCGGAGTTCCGCTGGGACGATTGGAAGGGCGTGGATGTGAGGGACAAGATCGTCGTGATGCTGGTCAACGATCCTCCTTCGGACGATCCGGCCCTGTTCGGCGGCAAGGCGCTGACCTACTATGGCCGCTGGACCTACAAGTACGAGAGCGCCGCTCGCGCCGGCGCCGCCGGGGCGATCCTGATCCACACCGACGCGTCGGCCGGCTACGGCTGGAGCGTGGTGCGCAACTCCTGGGGGCGGGAGCGCCCGTACGTCGCCCTGGGGCCCGGCAGCCCGAGGACGCTGCGCCTGGCCGCATGGATCAGCGAGGGCTTCGCGCGCACCATCCTCCACGCCGCCGGGCAGAACTTCGACGCGCTGCGCGAGGCCGCGGCCGGGCGCGACTTCCTCCCGATCCCGTTGTCGCTCACGACCGAGGCCAGGCTGGTCACCACGATCCGGCCGATCGTCACCTGGAACGTGATCGGCCGCCTGGGCGGGAGCGACCCCAAGCTGCGCGATGAGGCGGTCGTCTACACGGCGCACTACGATCATCTCGGCAAGGGAGCCCCCGAGGACGGGGATGACATCTACAACGGGGCCGCCGACAACGCTTCGGGGGTGGCGACGCTTCTCGAGACCGCGCGCGCCTTCACCCTCCTGCCCAGGCCACCGCGCCGATCGCTGCTGTTCATCGCCTGCGCCGCCGAGGAGGGCGGCTTGCGGGGCTCGGAGTACTACGCCTCCCACCCTCTCGTGCCGGCGGCGCAAACGGCCGCCAACATCAACATGGATGGCACCCCGGTCCTGGGTCAACCCCGCGACTTCACCTTCCTGGGTGCCGACCGCTCCACCCTGCGTACCGTCATCGGAGAGGCCGCGACCGCCCTCGGCTTCACCGTCGTGGCCGATCCGCATCCGGAGCAGGGTTCCTTCTACCGATCCGACCAGTTCAACTTCGCCAAGGTCGGCATCCCCGCCTTCAGCATCGATCCGGGGCTCGATTACATCGGCAAGCCACCCGGCTATGGCGAAAAGATGTGGGAGGAGTACGAAGAGAAGCGCTACCACCGCCCCAAGGATGAGTACGACCCGGGCTTCGATCTGTCGGGCTCTGCCGCTACCGCGCGCATCGCCTTCTATATCGGCGATCGGGTGGCGCAGGCGCCCGCCATGCCGCGCTGGAACCCGGGCGACGAGTTCGAGGCGGTTCGCCGCAAGCCGGGCGCGTCACGCTGAGGCCGGGGGGGGCTTCGCCGTCCCCCCTTCCGATCCTCCCGAGTATCCGCAGCTCCGCAGCACGATCCTGCGCCGTTCCCGATCATAGAGGCCGGCGCAAAACGCGGCCCGGCCGGCGGCCGCGCCGGGCCGGCCGACGGCGATGCTGAGCAGATCGCCGCTGCCGCAGCGCGGGCAGCGGGGCGGGCGGGCGATCGGGTCGCCCGCAACACCGCCGCGAGAAAGAGCCGGAGGCGGAAGCGGCCGGGCCATCGTCGATCTCTCCCTGAGGTTGATCGACAGCAGATCTACCTCCCCGGATCGCCTCCGTCAAGGGCGCGGCAACCGGCACGGGGCCGGACTTACTCGAGGCCAAGCTCGCGAAGCCGCTTCAGGAAGGTCGGATAGGAGATGCCCAGCGTTTGCGCCGCGGCCATGCGGCGTCCGTCGCAGTGCACAAGGACACGCGCCACATAGGCCCGCTCCACGGCATCGAGCTTCGGGGGCGCCCCCTGATCATCCGGGCCGATTCCGAAGAAGAGCTGGCCTCCCGCCGTCGGCGCCCCAGGCTGCGGCAGGATGAGATCGCGTTCGGTCACCTCGGGGCCCGTGGCCAGGATGACCGCCCGCTCGATGATATTGCGCAACTCCCGGACATTTCCGGGGTAATCGTATGCCAGCAGGGCGCGCTCCGCTCCCTCGGTCAGCCCGTCCACCTTCTTCTTCACCCGCCCGGCGAAGAACCTGACGAACGACCGCGCCAGGTCGGCGATGTCCTCCCGGCGCGCCACGAGGGGCGGGAGAGTGATCACGAAGACCGCCAGGCGGTGGAACAAGTCCTCCCGGAAGCGGCCCGACTGGACCAGCGTCCGCACGTCCTGATTGGTCGCGGCGACGACCCTGAGGTCGACGGTGATCTCGCGCTCGCCTCCCACCCTGCGGAAGCGCATCGTGTCCAGGAACTTCAGCAGCTTCGCCTGGGACCGCTGCGGCAGCTCGGTGATCTCGTCCAGGAAAAGAGTCCCCCCCGCGGCCATCTCGATCAGGCCCCGGCGCATCGCCTTGGCGTCGGTGAAGGCCCCTTTCTCATGGCCGAACAGCTCGCTTTCCACCAAGTCTTCGGGAAGCGCGGCGCAGTTCACCTCCAGGAATGGGGCGTGCGGATCGGTCGTCGACCAGGTGAGAGCGTGCAGCATCTCGGCGGCGCGCTGCTTGCCGACGCCGGAAGGGCCATACATGAAGACCGGCGTGAGCGGGCTCCGGCTGACGCTCCGCAGGCGCTCCGCCACGTCGCGCATGACGCGGCTTTGGGGCTCGATCATCGGGGGGCCGGCGGCGCTGCTCTTGGCGATCGCCAGACGATCCCGCAGGCCGCGCGTCTCCAGAACCTTGCGCAGCTTGATGATGAGATCGGTGAGCTGGATCGGCTTGGTCAGGTAATCCCAGGCGCCGGCCTTGAGAGCCTCGACCGCGTTCTCGACGTCACCATAGGCAGTCACCACGATCACGACGGTCGCGGAGGTGTCGTCGGGCCGGATCGTCTTGAGAAAATCGATGCCGTCCCCATCCGGCATCCTGCGGTCGAGGATCACCACATCGGGCGTGGCGCGGTCGATCTCCGCCCGCGCCCTCCCGAGGCTCTCCGCGGTGCGGACCTCGAAGCCTTCCGAAGCCAGCGCTTCTTCCGCCAGCATTCGAAACACCGCCTCGTCGTCGACGACCAGCACGCTCGCGCTCATGCGCTCTCCATGGGCAGGGTGAGAAGAAATGCCGCCCCCGGACCCGCCTCCTCCAGGACCAGGTCGCCGCCGTGCGCGCGGGCGATGCGTCGCGACAGCGCCAGACCGATGCCGACGCCGCTCGGTTTGCCGGTGACGAACGGCTCGAAGAGCTGCCCGAGCAGATCGCGCGGTACCCCGGGTCCATTGTCGCTCACCCGGACCCGCGCCATCCTACCCTGACGCTCGATGCGCACCTCGACCCGGGGCGCGCTCGCGGCAAAGCCGGTCAGCGCCTCGAGGGCATTCTGGACCAGATTGGCGATCACCACGTGCACCAGCGACGGGTCGGCGCGCACAGGGATCCGCGGCATGTCGGCGGCGACATCGAGGGCCACGCCCATGCGCACGGCTTGGTCGGAGGCCAGACCCGTCACCTTGGGCACGAATTCCGCCAGGTCCAAGCTGACGGGTCTGGGCACCACACCCTTGGAAAAACCGAGCAGCTCGGTGGTGAAGCTCGACAGGCGCTCGATTTCGGTGCGCAGGCCGCTCACCGCCTGGCGATGCCGGACCTCGATCCCGGTCCGGTCGCCCTGGAGCATGAGGTCGAGACCGACGCGCAGTCCGTTCAGGGAATTCTTCACCTCGTGGGCGATCACATTGACCGCCTCACCCAGCATCCGCAGGCGATCGTCCCGCAGGGCAATCTCCTCGGACTTCTCGAAGATCCGGAAGGAACGGCGCAGCATCAAGATCATGAGGACAAATGGCACAAGGGCCAGTACGGCGCCCAAGCCGATCCGGGTCCAGAGACGGGCGCGTGCAGCGCCGAACAGACGGTCGGCCTGGGCCACCGAGAGCAGGACGAAATCGGTGTCCTGCAAGGGTGCCCCGGCGATGACGCAATCCCGCCGGTCGATGACTCGATCCTCGAGGAACGGTTGTCCCGATCGCGTCGACACAACGGTCTTCCATCCCTCCCGCGCCTGGAACCCCGCCGGAACCTCAGGATAGATGACCTGACCCTCGCGCGTCGCCAGGAGGCTCTGGCTGTGAGCCCCGGGATGCACCTCGGGGTCGAGCGCTCCCGCCAGCGAGAGATCGAGCGCGCCGACCAGGCACCCCGAAAAGGCGCCGCTGCGGATGATGGGAGACACCATGTAGAGGCGCGACTCACGCCCGCGCGCAGGCATCACCGGCACCATGAGGGGGCGGCGGGTCCGCAGGGCCGCCTGGAACCAATTCGATCCGCTCAATGACGCGCCCCGCTCGAGGAAGTTCTGCGGCTCCGACCAGAGCAGCGTCCCGTCCGGCCCCACCACGGCCACTCCGACATTGAAGAAAGAGCTCTTCTCATGGGCCAGCCGCAGCAGCGAACGCTCCGGCTCGATGTTCTGGTCGAGAAGATTGACTTCCGATCGGAGGCCCAGGCGAATCAGCTCCGCGGCGAGCTGGTGGAGGTGCGCCCCGATGTAGTGCGCGCGCACCTCGGTCTCGAGCAGAAGCGTCTCGCGGGCGAGATCTTTCTGATGCGTGAGATCGGTGGCGAGCGCGGCGATGAGCAGGGCGACCGCGACGAGCGCCGTGGCCACATAGATCAGGATCACGGCGCGCGCGAAACGGGCGTGCACCACCGAGAGACGGCTCTGCGGCCCGGTCGCCCGTTTCACGCTCTGACCCATGGGTATCCATTCTCTCACGAGGCGGAGTCGAGAACACCTTGGATGCCGACCCCGATCCGCTCCCGCAGCCGGGCCACCAGGGCATAGGTCACCGGCAGGATGATCAGGGTGAGCAGCGCAGAGGTCAGCGTCCCGCCAACCACGACCACCGCGATGGGTCTCTGGGTCTCGCTGCCGATGGCGTGGCTGAGGGCGGCCGGGAGCAGGCCGAGGGAGGCCAGGAGCGCGGTCATCAGCACCGCGCGCAGCCGGTCGCGCGTACCGCCGATGACCGCCTCCTCGAGCCCTTGGCCCGCCCCCAGGCGCCCCTTGATCGCCGCAACCACCAGCACGCCGTTCAGAACCGCTTGTCCCAGGAGCGCGATGAACCCGACCGCCGCGGAGACCGACAGCGGCATCTGGGACGCCGCCAGGCCGAGGACGCCCCCGATGAGCGCCAGCGGCACGTTGGCCAGGATGAGCGCGCAATCCCAGACCGAGCCGAACGCGAGGAAGAGAAGCAGGAAGGTGATCAACAGCGCCAGCGGGATCACGAGCTTGAGCCGGGCCATGGCGCGCTGCTGGTTCTCGAACTCGCCGCCCCATGTGATCTCGTATCCCGGCGGCAGGGTAAGCGCCCCGGCGACCCTGCTCCGGGCCTCTGCAACGAACGAGCCCATGTCGCGATCCCGCACGTTCATCCTGACGCCGATGTAGCGACGGCCGTTCTCTCGGGTGATGGCCGCCCGACCGGTCCCCATGACGACCTCCGCCACTGCCGAGACCGGAATGAGCGCGCCGTTCTTCAATGGCAGCATCAGGGTGCGGATGGTGCCGATGTCCTCACGAGTGGCCGCCGGAAGCCTGACGGTGACGCCGAACCGCTTCTCCCCTTCCCAGAGCTCGGAGGCCAGATGCCCTCCCATGGCGGTCTCGAGGTAATCCTGAACGTCAGCCAGGTCCAGGTTGTAGCGGGCGAGCGCCTGGCGGTCGAGACGCACGGCGATCTGCGGCATCTCCCCCGACTTGACGATGCCGAGATCGGCGTTTCCTTGAACGCGCCCCACGACATCGACCGTCTTTTCCGCCGCCTGTTGAAGGAGATCCAGGTCGTCGCCGTAGATCTTCACCGCGATCTGCCCGAATTGGCCCGAGATGTTCTCATTGACGTTGTCACGAATCGGCTGTGAGAAGTTCGCCTCGATCCCGGGGATCTCAGCGAGGTTCCTCTCCATCTCGACCGACAGGTTCTCGATCGTCCGCATCTCCGACCGCCACTCCGCGAGCGGCTTCAGCTTCACGAAGACCTCCAGGTTGTTGGTGAGCGTCGGATCGGTACCGTCCTCCGGCCGCCCCAGCTGGCTCAGGAGCTCGGTGACCTCGGGCGTACGCCGCATGCGCTGCTTGATCGCCGGCAGTAGCCGGCGTCCCGCCGTCAGTGACATGTTCCCCGGGAGGGTGATGGTGACGTAGAGGGCCCCCTCGTTCAGCTGCGGCAGGAACTCGGAGCCGAGCCGCGGCAGCAACACCAGCGTGGAGGCCAGCGCTCCGGCGGCCAGGGTCAGGACGATGTCCGGCCGCCGCATCGAAAAGAGGAGCGCCGGATCGTGCAGCCGCTGGGCCAGGCGGAGAAGCGGTGATTCGCGCAGCGGCCGCGAACGGCGCAGGGAATACCAGGCCAGCACCGGCACGAGCGTGAAGCTGACCAGAAGCGCTCCGACCAAAGCGCTGACCACGGTGTTGGCCATCGGGCTGAAGATTCGCCCCTCGACCCGCTGCAGGGAGAAGATCGGCAGGTAGGCGGCGATGATGATCAGAAGCGAGAACAGGGTCGGCCGGGCGACTTCGCGAGCGGCCACGAGGATCCGCTCCTCCAGCGGCCGCATCGCCTCGCCCGGAGCGTGGACGTGCACCCGGTGGAACAGATGCTCCACGAGGATCACCGCGCCATCCACGATGATCCCGAAATCGATTGCGCCCATCGAAAGCAAGTTCGCCGACATCCCCCGCCAGCCGAGGTAGAAGAACGAGGTCAGGAGCGACAGCGGAATAACCGCGGCGACGATCAGCGATGCCCTGACGGAGAGCATGAACAGGAACAGGACGAGGATCACCAGCAGCGCTCCTTCCACCAGATTGTGGAAGACGGTATGCAGGGTGGTGTCAACCAGCTCGCTGCGGTCGTAAAAAGCGTTGAGGCGGATCCCCTTCGGCAGGATGCGGCTGTTGAGATCCTCCACCCGGTCCCGCAGGGACTGCAGCACGACCGAGGGGTTCTCACCGCGCCGCATCAGAACGATCCCTTCGACGGCGTCCTCGTTGGCGTTTCGGCTGACCACCCCCTGGCGTGGAGCATAGCCGACCCGGACGTTGGCCACGTCACGCACCGTCACGGGAACCCCTTCGTGAAAAGCGACCCGCACCTGCTCGATGTCGGGGAGGTCCTTGAAGATGCCGAGACTGCGGATGACGAAGGCCTCGCTCCCACGCTCCACGTAGCCTCCGGTGGCGTTGTCGCTCGCCTTCCGGAGAGCGTCGAAGACATCCGCGAGCCCCACGTCCAGGGAAGCCATCTTCGCCGGGTCCGGCTCGACGTGCACCTCGCGCAGCAGCCCGCCGTAGGAGACCACATCGGCGACGCCCGGGACGCGCAGGAGGTTGGGCCGCACCGTCCAATCCTGCAGCGTCCGCAGCATCATCGGATCGGCCGCCGCCCCTTCGAGGGTGTAGCGGTAGATCTCACCGATCGGCGTCGCCAGGGGTCCAAGCGACGGCTGGATCCCCTCCGGGAGATCGGCCTGGGCGATCCGCTCCAGCGTCTGCTGCCGCGCCAGATATGGATCGATACCGTCCTCGAAGGTGAGCGTCACGAAGGACAGCCCGAACAGTGAAATGCTCCGAAGCCGGAACAGGCCGGGGATACCGTTCAGGGCGCGCTCGAGAGGGATCGAGACGCGGCGCTCCACCTCCTCGGTCGGCTGCCCCGCGTACAGGGTGATCACCTGCACCTGGGTATCGGTCGGATCCGGGAAGGCCTCCACCGTCAGTCGCGTGAAGGCGTAATAGCCTCCGGCGGCCAGGACCGCCGCAAGCAGGAAGGGGGCGATCCGGTTCTTGAGGCAGGACCGGATCAAAAGGTCGATCACGAGACGGGCTCCTAGGTGCTCAGAGCCATCTGGTTGTCGAGCAGGATGGCCCCCTCGGTGACGACCGTCTCCCCGGCCTTCAGGCCGGAGAGAACCGGCACCATGCCATCGTGGGCCGATCCGGCGACGATTTCGGTGCGCGCGAAGCGCCCGTGCTCCGCCTGCACGTAGACATACTGGTGCTCGCCGTCACTGACCAGGGCGGAAGCCGGGATCTCCACCGTGCCGCGCTTGTGGGTCACGCCGAACCGGACCCGCGCATAGTCATTCGGCCTGAGGATCCGATCGGGGTTCGAAAGGCGGACCCGGATCGGCACGGTGTGCCGGTTCGGGTCGACGACCGAGGAGACCATCTCCACCTTGCCCTCGAGCTCTACATCGGGAATGGAGGGGCTGGTCACCTCGGCCAGCGCCCCCTGCCGGACCAGAGTGGCCTGCGCCTCGAACAGGTCGGCCACGACCCACACCGACGACAGATCGGCCACCACCATCACGCTGCCGCTTCCCTCGGGCGAGACCGCCTGTCCGGGAAGCACGTTTTTCTCGACCACCACGCCCGAGCGCGGCGCGGTTACCGCGAACTCGTTGTCCGAGCGGCTCGAAACCTTGAGTGACTCGAGCTTCGAGCCGGCCAGCCTGTAGGCCAGCTCGGCCTGCTTCAGATCGCGCTGCGCCGCCAGCTCCTCCTTGGCCGGGAGGGCGCGGGTCGAGACCAGGGCGTGGACTCGATCGAGCGCGGCCCGGGCCGCGTCGAGATCCACCGAGGCCCTCTCCACCTGCGCCCGGAGCTCGGCGATCTCGGGGCTGGCGACCGAGAACAGGGGCTCACCTTCCTTCAACGACTGACCCAACTCGACGTAGACGCTGGTCACTCGGCCGCTGAGCGGCACACCGATCTTGGAGGCCCGTGTCTCGTCGATGACCACGCGCGCCGGGATCGGATCGGTCAGGTGCTCGTTCGCCGGGCCCACGACTCCCAGCTTCAAGACCTGCCACTGGGGGGCCCCTTCCGCCAGGGCGATCGAGTTCCTGTCGACGGTGATGCCGGGCGCCTCCGGTGTGGCGGCGCGCGGCAGGCGGGTCCAGCCCGCCGCGAACCAGATCGACAGCAGACCGGTCGCGAAAGCGCCGAGCCATCCAGCGAGGCCCTGCTTCGACGGACGCCAGGGAGTCCGTTCAGCCGACTTCTTGCGTGTGACCTCGATGATCATGGTGGTCCCTCCTTCAGGCCCCTGGGTGCGCGCGGACGACGTCCGCATCGAGACCCAGGGCTCGTCTCAATTCGTTGCGCACGGAAAAGACGTCGAACTGCAAATCCATCACTTTCAACAGGAGATCGGTGTGGGTCCGCCGCGCGAGCAAGAGATCGGTCATGCTCATCTCCCCCTGTCCGACCGCCGATACGGTCGCATCCAGCACCGACTTCGACTTCGGCAGCGCCTCGACCTGCAGCGCCTGGAGCGTCGCTTCGACGAAGCGCCGGCGACGGATCAGAGCCTCGATCTCGCCCCGCGCCCTGGCGCGGTCCGCGAGACCGGTCTCGGCCAGTTCCCTGGCATGCTCCTGCGCCTTGCGGGCGTCGTGCTGGCCGCGATCGAATAGCGGCAAGGGCAGGCCGACGGCGAATTGCAGCGTGTTCGGCTGATCGCCGGAGATGGTCAAATTGTCGTGCACGTAGCCGACGCTCAAGTTCGGATCGGGGACCCGGCGCCTCCGCGCGAGGAGGGAGTCCTGCTGCGCAGCATCACGATCCCGATCGATCGCCAGGAGATCCGGGCGGCTCTGAAGGGCCTCCTCGACGTCCGGCGTCTCCGGCACTTCGGCCGCCTCGCCGAGCGCTCCCAGCTCGACCTCCGGAGCGGCACAGGGGGCGAAGAGCAGGGCGCCGCAGGCGGAGAGCGTCTCCTCAAACTCGGAGCGAGTGCGCGCCACCTCGGCGTCCAGAAGCATCGTATCGACCAGAAGGCGATCGAGATCGCTGCCGCTCAGGTCGCCGTTCTCCAGACGGGCCCGCTGCAGCTCCTGGATCTGCCTCGCCGCCTCCAGGCTCTCCTCCAGGATCGCCTGGCGCGCCTTCAGGTACGCGACCCGGCCGAGGATCGCCCGTGCCTCTGCGACTTTCCGGCCGAGCGTGTCGAGGAATGATTGCCGCTCAGACTCCAGTCGAAGATTGGCTGCACGTTTGCGCGGTCCGCGCTTGCCGATCTCCACCGTTTCGCTCAGAGTCGTACCGTAGATGGAGGTATCACCGTAGAGCAGACCGGGCGGGTTCGTCCGACTGACCGTCACGTCGCTCAGCGACGCATTCAGCGACGGGTTCGGAATGAGCCGGCTTTGTGCCGCATCCGCCTCGGCCTGGCCCACCCGGGCCATCGCCGCCTGCAGATCTCGATTGTGATCCTTGAGCCAGGCGGCGAGCGCTGCGGGTTCGAGCAGCAGGGTCCGCACCGGCGCGGCGTCGGCAGGGCGGGAGGTCGTGCTGTCGGAAGCGAGGCTCAGTCCTCCGCTCATCGCCAGCGACAGCGCTCCGATCGAAATCGTCGCGGCACTCGGCGCTTTCCGCCCTCCCGCAGGCTTGGGCATGCCGAGGAGCTAAAGCAGGAGTCGTGCCAGGGTCACCGCACTGGCGAAGGCCTTGAATTCTAATGACTCGACGGATGACGAAGACCTGTCGGGCCTGGATGTCTGAAAGAATCTTGCAGAGTTTCTTGCAGCGATGCTGAGGGAAGAATGGTGGACGGCAAGGGGCTCGAACCCTCGACCTCCGCGTTGCGAACGCGGCGCTCTCCCAGCTGAGCTAGCCGCCCAC
>JBGPLZ010000016.1:0-37140 GCA_041486695.1 Acidobacteriota bacterium
CCCCACCCCCCCCCGCCCGCGGCGCCCCCCGGGCCGGCCCCCGCCGCCCCCGCCCCCCCCCCGCCCCCCCTTCCCCCCCCCCGGCGCCGCACTCCGTGGCGGGCATCGGCGGCGTCTTCGCGGGCCGATGTGGCTTGGCGAGCTGTATAGGGCTGCTGCGACCTACCCTGCGTTGTGGCGTGAGGTGCTCGAGGGAACCACGCTGTGAAGCGCCGCGCCCTGCAGTCGCCGGGCCGTGTGAGACCGAGCGACCGGGGCCCCGCCGCGCGCTTCACAGCGCGGTGGGTGGGAGCGAGGCGAACCGAGGGGAGGGTCGCGCAGCGACCCGGACCCGTGCCCGGCGGCTGCAGGGTGCGGCGCTTCACACTGGGGATAGCTCAGGGCGCGTCGTTCCTTGACGCGGCGGGCGCACCTGGCGTATCGTCCCGCTCCCCGGTGACCCGCGCGTCGCGTGCGCCGCCCAAGCGATTCGAAGGAGTGGTGATGTCCCCCGAATATATTTTTTCGATCAAGGACCTGCGCAAGGTGGTCCCGCCGAAGCGCGAGATCCTGCGGGGGATCTGGTTGTCGTTCTATTACGGCGCCAAGATCGGCGTGCTCGGGCTGAACGGCTCCGGCAAGAGCACCCTTCTGCGGATCATGGCGGGCGAGGAGAAAGAGTTCTTCGGTGAGGCCTCGCCGGCGAAGGGGATCCGGATCGGCTTCCTGCCGCAGGAGCCGCGGCTCGACCCCGCCAAGACCGTCCTCGGCAACGTCGAGGAGGGGGTGGCAAAGACGCGCGCCCTGCTCGACCGCTACAACGCCATCAGCGACAAGCTCGGTGAGCCGATGGAGCCGGTGGCGATGGAAAAACTCCTCGAGGAGCAGTCGGCCGTGCAGGACAAGATCGAGGCGGCCAACGCCTGGGAGCTGGATCGGACCCTCGAGATCGCCATGGACGCGCTCCGCTGCCCGCCGCCCGACGCCGAGGTTACCGCCATCTCGGGCGGCGAGCGACGCCGCGTCGCTCTCTGCCGGCTGCTGCTGTCACGCCCCGACATGCTTCTGCTCGACGAGCCGACCAATCACCTCGACGCCGAATCGGTCGCCTGGCTCGAGCGCTTCCTGAAGGAGTATCAGGGCACCGTCGTGGCGGTCACTCACGATCGCTACTTCCTCGACAACGTCGCCGGCTGGATCCTGGAGCTCGACCGGGGCGCCGGCATCCCCTGGGAGGGGAACTACTCCTCCTGGCTGGCGCAGAAGCAGGCCCGCCTGGCGCAGGAAGAGAAGACCGCCAGCGCCAGGCAGCGCACGCTCGCCCGCGAGCTCGAGTGGGTGCAGATGTCGCCGCGCGCGCGCCAGGCGAAGAGCAAGGCGCGGCTCGCCGCCTACGAGCAGCTGCTGGCCGAGGAGGCGGAACGGGCCCCGGAGTCGGTCGAGATCTATATCCCGCCCGGACCGCGTCTCGGCGGCGTCGTGGTCGAGGCCGACAACCTCCGCAAGGGGTATGGCGATCGGCTGCTCATCGACGGCCTCAGCTTCAAGCTGCCGCCCGGCGGCATCGTCGGGGTCATCGGTCCGAACGGCGCCGGCAAGACCACCCTGTTCCGCATGATCGCGGGTCAGGAGAAGCCGGACGCCGGGACGCTGCGCCTCGGCGAGACGGTGCGGCTGGCCATCGTCGACCAGAGCCGCGACGTCCTCAAGCCGGAGCAGAATGTCTGGGAGGCGATCACCGATAGCCAAGATCCGATCCTGCTCGGCAAACGGAGCGTCTCCTCCCGCTCCTACGTGGCCTCGTTCAACTTCAAGGGGCCCGACCAGCAGAAGAGAGTGAAGGATCTCTCGGGCGGGGAACGAAACCGCGTCCACCTGGCGCGCATCCTCAAGACCGGCGCCAACGTCCTGCTGCTCGACGAGCCGACCAACGACCTCGATGTCGACACGCTGAGGGCGCTCGAGGAGGCGCTCCTCAAGTTCGCCGGCTGCGCCGTGGTCATCAGCCACGATCGATGGTTCCTCGACCGGGTCGCCACCCACATCCTCGCCTTCGAGGGCGACAGCCAGGTAGTCTGGTTCGAGGGCAACTACCAGGACTACAACGCCGACTTCCATCGGCGCCGCGGCACCGACGCCGATCAGCCGCATCGGATCAAGTACCGGAAACTGACCCATTAATCCCCGCTCCGCAGTGCTCGCAGGCGCGACCTTGACAGGGCGGTCGGCGCGGCCCGCTTGGCATTCCAGCCCCGGGATCGCGCGCGGATCAGGCCGTCTCGGGGGGAAGGATTCGGTCGAAGACGGAGTAGATTCGATCGTATCTCGGGTAGCGGCGCATCGTTCGCCGGACCGAGCCGGCCGCCCGTGGCACGAACTCGAGATACACCTTCATCCCGCGCTCGGTCGCCAGGTACCCGAACGTTCCCAGCTCCTTGATGTTTCGCTCCAGCCCGACGGTGTCGAAGTCGAGGCGGAACTCCTCGCTCCCATGGCCGAGCCGCCCCGCCAGGTACTCCACCATCTCCTCCACGAATCCCTCTTCCAGGGGAAGCGACGAGTCGCGCAAAAGCGAAGCGGGATCGTAGGTATAGGGGCCCATCCGGGCATCCTGATAGTCGATCAGCCCGAGACGGCCTCTCGTGAGCATCAGATTGCGCGACATGAAATCGCGATGGCAATAGACGCGCGGCAACGCGTCACAGGCATCGGCCAGATCGGCATAGAACACGCGGAGAAGGGCCTCATCGGCTTCTGACAGTTGCAGTCCCCGAAGCCCGAGGATGAAGTGGCGATGGAAGTGATCGAGCTCGAATAGAAACCGTTCCCGGTCGAGCGCGTTGCGCGCGGCGAAGTCATCCTCGCGCATCGCCCGCGCTCCCTGTGTCTGAAGCAGGACGATCAGATCGCACGCCTGGCGATAATCGCGGCGCCAGACGCCAAGCTGATGTGAGCCGCTCCGCCTGCCGCGGCCACGGGCCGGGGCGAGGCGGCGCTGCAGCGTGAGGTCGCCGAAGTCCTGGTACAGAACCAAGCCGGCGGCATCGTTCTTCGCCAGGATGCGCGGCACGGGGGCTCGGATCGCCTCCAGGATCCGGTGATTCGTGAGCAGGGGTGAAGAGGCTACCAGGGGTTCCGGATTGATCATGAGGACGGCGGAGCGCTGCCGGCCGCGGACCCGGAAGAAGCGCTTCCCGGAGGCGTCACCCGCCAGCGGCACGATCCGGGCCCGCTCTCCGGCGAACTTTAGCGCCAGAGCCTCTGCCGCCGGATCGAGGGAAGGGTGGACAGAGGACACTAGAACCCTGTCATCCAGCAGCCGCCCAGACGCTCGAGCCGGTCTTTCCTGCCATGGTACCCCTCCACACGCAGGATGATCTTGTTGGAAAGAATGACTCCCGGCGGCACGTAGACCCCTGACATGATGATGCAGTCCGAGAGACGGGCGCCATCACCTATGCGGGAGCCATCCCAGATCAGGGTCGACCGAAGCGAGCACCCCTTGCCTATCTTGACCTGTTTGCCGATCACCACACCCTGAAGCGAGCACTTGGGGCCGAGGCTGGTCCCCCGGCCGATCAGGGCTGGCGGCTCGACGTTGGTCTCCGGGGGAAGAGAGACGTGGTCGAGATAGAGCCCGGCCGGCGATCTGAGAGGCTGCAGCGACGGGTCCTTCTCTTCCCGGAGGAGGCTGAGCGAGCCATCGATGTAGAGTGCCGGGGTCCCGAGCTCGCGCCAGAATCCGGAATGAACGAATCCCTTGATGGTCTTCCCTCCCGAGATCAGGCGGGGATAGACCTCGCTATTGATTTCGGACTTCCCGCCCGGCGGGATCTCGTCGAACAGGCCTTGTTCAAGAACATGGATCCCGGTGAAATGATATCGACCCGAGCGCGGATCTGACTCTCCCGATGGTCGTCCCGAGATCCTCTCAATCCTGTCGCGATCCCCCATCTCGACCACGCCGTAGGTTGCTCCCGGCTGCGCCGGGGTCAGCACCATCGTTCCGAGGGCCGAAGCCTCGCGGTGCTTCTTGATCACCGCGTCGAGATCGCAGTCGGTGACAAAGTCGCTGTTGATAAGGATGATCGGTCCGTCACCCCTGAGCAAGGGCTCCGCCTTCTTGAGTCCCCCGGCGGTCCCCAGAATCACCGGCTCCTCGGAGTAATGAATCTTCAGCCCGAGACGGCTGCCATCGCCGACGACCGCCCGTATCGACTCGGGCTGATGGTGAAGGTTGATCACCACCTCCGTTACCTCGAACCGCTTCAGGTATTCGAGGATGTGGACGATGATTGGACGGTTAAGCAAGGGTAGGGAAGGCTTGGCCCGACTCTCGGTGATCGGTCGCATCCGCTCCCCGAGACCCGCCGCCAGAACCATGGCTTTCATTATGCTATATAACCATAAGTCGGCGGAACGACAATGCTCTGAAAGGCTTGTGCAATCTGGATTGTGTAAATTCTGACCCGTGTGAATTACCCTGCTGTGCAGGGCTCTTAGTTGTGATAACGACAATCACCGGCGTCTTCAATAGGAGCCATCCCGCCCGTAGAAATGGCTGATCAGTGGTGATCGTCATGACTCGAAGACCATATCCCGAAGCGGCAGACCCCGGGCGCGCAGGTGATCCTGGTAGAGGGTGAGATAGCTTTTCACGATGTAGTCCGATGCTTTATAACCAAGCCTAGTCGCGGCCTCATCGATCAGGGGTTTTGGTCCCTCGAGCTCGACGAAAAGACCGATCGGCGTCTCGTCGATCGTGATCAGGAGATCGGAGTAGGCATATTCGGTCCGGTATTTCTGGTATCGGAACAGGGGACGCATCCCGATCTTGGCAATGATGCCGGCCAACGTCTCGCTGTCGCCAACCGTGACCTCCATCTCATCCCTGACCTTGGCGCCCGCCTCGACCCGCGGCGCCTCCTTATAGGTCAGGATCGAGCCGCGGTCCTGGGTGCGGAGACGGAGCATCGCCCCGCGTGTCTTCAGGGCGAAATCGGGAAAATCATAGAGCTGGTTGTCCTCGAATTGCCTGGGGTGGAGGAGCCGGGCGCCGACCGCCTTGAGCCGCGGCTCGAGGGTATTGTCCTCATCGATCTTCAGCTTGATCTCGATCTCGGTTTTCTGCATCGGCGGCGCTACCTTACCACAGCGGTTGACAGAACGAGGACCCCCGGCGTAACGTCTAACCCCCGCTCAAGATAGTGAGGATCGACCCGGTGGGCAAGACGACGAAGGCGACGGTGGTATTCCTGGCGCTCCTGATCGGCATCGTGGTCTATCGGAGCATGACCATCACCCACTTCGAGTGCGACGTCTGTGTGTCCTTTGCAGGCGAAAGGACCTGCCGGACGGCTGCCTCCGGCGACCGAAAGGCGGCCATCGAGAGCGCCGTCACCAGCGCCTGCGCAACCCTCGCGTCCGGGATGACCGATTCGATTCGTTGCCAGAACACCCCTCCGGACAGCGTCCAATGCCGGGAGAATTAGGTCAAAGATCGGAACGACCGCCGCGCGGACCGAGAGCGCTCCTGGCGTTTCTCTTCGCCCTCTGGTTCACCTTCCCGGTCGCGGCGCCCGCCTCACAGGATGGGGTGGAAAGCGGACTCGTCATCCATGTTTCGGATGGCGATACCATCGTGGTCGATCTGGATGGCCAGATCGAAACGGTCCGTTTGATCGGCGTCGATACCCCCGAGCTGGGGCGGCAGGACCGTCCCGCCCAGCCGATGGCGCTCGAGGCGGCTAGATTTGCCCGCCGCATGGTCGGTAAGAAGACGGTGCTTCTTCGACCCGAGCCGGACCGGCCCGACCGCGACCGTTACGGGAGGTTGCTGCGCTATGTTCTGCTTCAGGATGGCATCTGCCTGAACGCGGAGATCATCAAGCGGGGTTACGGTCGAGCCTTGCTGCGCTATCCATTCTTCCGGGCGAAGGAGTTCGCGGTCTTTGAACGGCAGGCACGCGCTGCCCGGCTTGGGATCTGGGCCGGGAACAAGACGGCCTCCGAGTGATAGGGTCAAGGCATCGCGTTCTCTTCCGTCCGCCGCGATGACGGCCGATCGTTATCGATGTGCCCCGAGCGAGCGGGCGTCGACCTCGGTGCGGTTGCGGCCGGCCTCCTTGGCCCGATAGAGCGCCTCATCGGCGGCTTTCACGAGGTCTTCGGGCGCCAGGATCCGATCGTTGATCGGGAAGGTGGCCACGCCGACCGAGACCGTGATCCGGATCACCGGCCGGCCTTCGTCGTCGGCGAAGCGCTGGGCCTCCGACGAGCGGCGGATCCGATCGCCGAGGCGCTGTCCCTGGGCGGCGGTGGTCTGGGGCAGGAGGATGGTGAACTCTTCGCCACCATAGCGGGCGATGAGGTCCGTTTCCCGCGCGGAGCGGGTCATGATCTGCCCGAACTCCTTGAGGACCCGATCGCCGGCGGGATGGCCATAGCCGTCATTGACGCTCTTGAAGTGGTCGATGTCGAGCATCAGAAGCGTCAGGTGGTTGCCGTAGCGGCGCGCGCGCTTGAACTCCTCCGCCAGCCGCTCCATGAAGTGGCGATAGTTGAACAACTGCGTCTTCTCATCGTACTTGATCAGCTGGGTCATCCGATCGTTCGCCCGCTGCAGCTCGGCATTCGCCCGCTCGAGCGCGCGGAACACTTCGCGCTTCTTGAGCATCGTCTTGACGCGGGTGTCGACCTCCTCGAAGGTGAGCGGCTTCATGATCAGATCGTCCGCCCCGCTCTCGTCGAAGATCGCATGGCGGCGGGTATCCTCCCGGCCGGTGAGGACGATGATCGGCACGCTGGAAAAGCGGTCCTCCTTCTTGAGCTCGCGGGCCACGGTCAGTCCATCCACCTCGGGCATCACTTTGTCGATCAAGATCAGGTCGGGAGGGTCTTCGCGCGCGATGGCGAGCGCCTCCCGGCCGTCGCGGGCGCAGCGAACGTAGTAGTCCTGCGACGAGAGCCATTCACGCAGAAGCCCGAGGTTGTCCTCGCGATCGTCGGCGACCAGGATCCGGTAGTGATTCGGCATGTCATCGTCCGGGCTCGTTCTGAGCCCGTCTCCAGACTCGGGACCGGAACGTCAGTCCATCTGTTTCCTCAGGAATGTCGGAATGTCGAGCTCGTCCTGCATGGCCGCATAATTCATGTTCATGGAGGCATCGGCGGCCGCCGGGGTGGCTGGAGCCGCGGGCGCCCGGCGCAGGAAGGACGGCTGCTCGAGATCGCGGGGGGGACGGGCCGGCGCGACGGCCGCATCCGAGACCGCGGGGCCGTGCACGGCCGGGGCGTAGGTGGTCGATCGGTCGGAGCCGAGGCGCGAGGTATAGCTGCGCTGCGACATGGCCGGCCTGGCTTCCGCCTCGCGGACCGGCTCCCGGTTGAAGCCGGTGGCGATGACCGTGATCTTGATCTGATCCCCCATATCCTTATCGATCACCGTGCCGAAGATGATGTTCGCTTCCTGATCCGCGGTGCGCTGCACCAGGCTCGAGGCCTCGGCGACCTCGTGCAGTGTCATGTCTGTTCCTCCGGTGATGTTGATCAGGATGCCACGCGCCCCGTCGATCGTCGCGTCCTCGAGCAGAGGCGAGGAGATGGCCCGCTGCGCCGCCTCGACGGCGCGGTTCGGACCCGAGGCGATGCCGGTGCCCATCAGGGCCATCCCCATGCCGCTCATGATCGTCTTCACGTCGGCGAAATCGAGGTTGATCTCGCCCGGGATGGTGATGAGGTCGGAGATCCCCTGCACCGCCTGGCGCAGCACGTCGTCGGCGAACAGGAAGGCGGCGCCGAGGGGCATCGCCTTGTCGACCGAGTTCAGGAGCTTTTCGTTGGGGATGCAGATGACCGTGTCGACGCTCTCGTGGAGGTCTCTCAGGCCCTGCTCGGCCTGCTCGCGACGCTTCTTGCCCTCGAACGCGAACGGCTTGGTGACCACGGCGACGACGAGCGCGCCCAGCTCGGACGCCAGGCTGGCGATGATCGGCACGGCGCCGGTCCCGGTCCCGCCGCCCAGGCCCGCGGTGATGAAGACCATGTCGGCGCCCTGCAGCGACTCGATGATCTTCTCCGAGTCCTCGAGCGCCGCCTGCCGGCCGATCTCCGGAGTGCTGCCGGCGCCGAGCCCCTTGGTCAGCTTGCCGCCGATCTGGATCTTGAGCGCGGCGCGGCTGCTCTTGAGGGCCTGGCAATCGGTGTTGGCGACCATGAACTCCACCCCCTGCAGGTTGGTGGAGATCATGCGGTTGACCGCATTGCTGCCGCCGCCGCCGACGCCGATCACTTTGATGTTGGCGCCGACGGCCTTGGTCTCGTCGAAGGAGATCCGCGGAGCGCTCTTCGGATCCCGGTCGTCCATGGAAATCATCTCCACCTCCTTTGAAAGGGTTTCTCGCTCTAGAACAGCTCGTTCCACCACACCTTGACCATGTCGCTGACGCGGGACAGGAAGAACGGGTGCGGTGCCCGCTGCGGCACCTTCTGGCGCTGCCCGAGACCGTAAAGCGCCAGTCCCACCGCCGTGCTGTACTGGGGCGTGCCGACCGTATCCGCCAGGCCGCCGATCTCGGAGGGCGCGCCGCGCCGCACCGGGGCGTCCAGGATGTCCTCGGCGATCTCGGGGAGACCCTCGAGCATCGCGCCGCCCCCGGTTAGAACCACTCCGGCGTGGATCGAGCGGTCGAAACCGCTGCGGACGAACTCCTCCGAGATGAGCGTGAAGATCTCCTCGATCCGCGGCTGGATGATCTCGCACAGGATCTGCCGCGACAGCACCCGCGACTTGCGCCCGCCGACGCTCGGCACCTCGAGGGTCTCGTCCTGATCGACCAGCGCGGCCATGGCGCACCCGTGGCGCTTCTTGATCTTCTCCGCCTCGATGGCCGGCGTTCGCAGGCCAACCGCGATGTCGCTTGTGACGTGCTCGCCGCCGGTCGGCAGGACCGCGACGTGCCGGATCGCGCCGCGCTCGAAGATCACCAGGCTGGTGGTGCCGCCGCCGATGTCGACCATCGCGACTCCCATCTCCTTCTCGTCCTGGGTCAGGACGGCATCGGCCGCGGCGAGCTGCTCCAGCACCATCCCCTCGACCTCGACGCCGGCGCGGTTGACGCCGTTGATGAGGTTCTGCGCGGCGGTCACCGAGGCCGTGATGATGTGCACGTCGGCTTCGAGCTTCGCGCCGGTCATGCCGGCCGGATCGTGGATGCCGCCGTTGCCGTCCACGGTGAATTCCTGGGGCAGGACGTGGAAGATCTCCCGGCCGGGCGGAATGCTCACCGCGCCCGCCGCCTCCATGACCCGCAGGACATCCTCGCGGGTCACCTCATGGTCGCGGCCGGAGATGGCGACGACGCCACGGCTGTTGAGGCCGCGCACGTGAGGCCCGGCAATGCCGACGAAGGCGCGCTCCACCGAGCAGCCGGCCATCAGCTCGGCCTCTTCGATCGCCTGCTTGACCGAAGTGACGCAGGCGTCGAGGTTCACCACCACGCCCTTGCGGATGCCGCGCGACGGGGACGAGCCGACGCCGAGAATGGTCAGCGAACCGCTCTCGGAGGGCTCGGCGATCAGGACGCAGACCTTGGTCGTCCCCACGTCGAGGCCCACGATGTGCGTGCTCCTTCGGGCCATGTCAGTGACTCCTCGCCACAAGAGGCTGGAACGCGATGCGGTCCCGGAACCGGAGATCGACATACGCCGCATCGCCGAAATTGGTTGTGAGGTAGTCCCGCATCGCCAGATAGCGGTCGAGGTTCGTCCCGAACTCCTGCGCGTGCAAACGCACGATGGGGCCGCCCTCGTTCATGTGCACCTCGATGCGATCGTCGCGGGACAGATCGATCTCGGAGATCTCGGACGCCAGCCCGGCATGGTGGGCTTCGAGATCTGCGAGCAGCGCCACGCCCCGGGCGGCCTGGCGGGCAATCCGCCCGCCGTCGCGCTCGTCGAGGCCGGTGAAGATCGGGAAGGAAAATTCCTTCGAGGACTCGCCGTACGCGTCGATGGCCACCCCCTCTTCGTCGATGAGCCAGACCCGCCCGTGGAGCAGCGCCAGTCCTTGCGGCCGGCGCTCCTCCACGACCGCCTGGATCTGATCGGGGAGCACCCGCTTCACCGCGGCGCGTTTGACCCAGCGGCAGGCGACCAGATCGTGTTCCAGGCGCGACAGATCGAGCCTGAACAGGTTGCGACCGCGGTAGCGATCGAGCGCCCGGCGCAGGTCGGCGGCCGGAGCGTGCCGGGTGGGAGAGATCTCCACCCGCCGCAGCGCGAAGCGCGGCGAGTGCAGCAGCCAGGAGCGGGCCACGTAGACGCCGCCGATCACCAGGCCCACGGAGAACAGGCCGGCCAGCACGAGGAGCCGCCGGCGCAGGTTGCGCCGCCTCCGGCTGCGACGCAGCTGATCGCTCTGATCGCGGCGCAGGAACGGGCCGGGATCCAGACCGCCGGTCCACTTCACGTCCAAATGATGACCTCCTGCTCCAGGCTCACGCCGGAGCGCTTCTGGACGGTGTCGCGAATGAGATCGATCAAGCGGCGCACGTCGGCGCACGTGGCGCCGCCCTGGTTGATGATGAAATTGGCGTGGACGTCCGACACCACCGCCCGTCCGATCGCCCGGCCCTTGAGACCGGCGGCGTCGATCAAGCGTCCGGCGTGGTCTCCGGGCGGATTCTTGAAGACGCAGCCGGCGTTGCGGGCGCCGGTCGGCTGGGTGCGCACGCGGTTTTCGTGGAAGCCGCGCACCCGGTCCTGGATGCGGGCCGGATCATCGCTCTCCAGGCGGAGCGTGACCTCCGCCACGAAACGGCCGCCGAGGCCGGGGCTGGAGCGGTACGCGAAGGTCCCCGGCCCGGGGACGATCGACTCGATCGCCCCGTGGCGGCCGACCGTCGTGATCGCGGCCACCGCCTGGCCGAAGGCGCCTTCATGCCAGCCGGCGTTCATCCGGACGCATCCTCCCACCGAGCCCGGGATCCCTTCGGCGAACTCGAGGCCGGCGAGACCGGCCCTGGTCAGCCGCTTCACCAGCCTGGGAACCAGGAAGCCGGCTCCGACCCGCACGAGGTCGCCCTCGATGCGCGGCTTGTCCTCGAGCCCCTGCGACGAGATGACGACGAACGACGGTCCTTGGTCCGCGACCAGGAGGTTCGAACCGGCGCCCAGGAACTCGAACGGCACCTCCGCCTCGCTCAGCCGCCGCAGCGTTTCACCCAGCGCTTCGGGCTGCTCGGGAGTCAGGAACAGCCGCGCCGGGCCGCCGAGACCGAAGGCGGTGCGCGTCCGCAGCGGGACGTCGCGGAGCACGGACACGCCGGTGGTCTCCAGGAGGATCGCCTCGGCCTCCTCGATCCAGGGTCGGGTCGCCGTCATCACCGTTCGAACCTCATGGCCGCTGCCCCGGGGGTCCTTTGAGGCCGATGATCTGCTTCAGGAACTCCTCGCTGCTCTTGGTGACGCTGCCGGCTCCCATGGTGATCACCATGTCCCCCTCGCGGACCCGCGAAGCGAGCCAGGCGGGGATCTGCGCCAGGTCCTTCACCAGCGTGACGTCCTTGTGTCCGTGATCTTCGATGGCGCGCGCCACCACCTCGGCGGTGACCCCCGGGATCGGCGCCTCCCCGGCGGGGTAGATATCGGTCACCGCCAGCACGTCGGCGTCATAGAAGGCGCGCGCGAAGTCGCCCAGCAGCGCCTGTACGCGCGTGTAGCGGTGCGGTTGGAAGACCACGACCGTGCGCCGGCTCCAGCCGCGCTTCGCCGCGGCCAGGGTCGCCAGGATCTCGACCGGGTGGTGGCCGTAATCGTCGATCACCATGATTCCGCCGGACTCGCCCTTGAGCTGGAAACGCCGATCGGCGCCGTGGAACCGGCCGAGCTCCCGGGCGACCGTGCTCCACGGGATTTCGAGATCGAGACCGACGGCGATGGCGGCCAGGGCGTTGGCGACGCTGTGGCGGCCAGGGACCAGAAGCTGGACGCGCCCCAGCTTCTCGCGCTTCAGGAAAACGTCGAAGCCGGCGTGAAACCCCTTGAGCTCGACCGCGGCGGCCGAGAGATCGGCCTGCGCGGAGAACCCGTAGGTCACGACCCGGCGCGTCAGGCGCGGCAGGATTTCCTGGATGCGCGCCTCGTCGAGGCAGACGATCCCGGCGCCGTAAAACGGCACCTTGTTCAGGAAATCGACGAACGAGTCCTGGAGCTTGGTGAGACTGCCGTAGTGTTCGAGGTGCTCCGCATCGATGTTGGTGACCACGGCCAGCGTCGGCGTGAGGCGCAGGAACGAACCGTCGCTCTCGTCCGCCTCGGCCACCAGCAGATCCCCCTTCCCGAGCTTGGCGTTGCCGCCCAGGACGCCGAGCCGTCCTCCGATGATGATGGTCGGGTCGAGCCCCGCGCCCGACAGAATCTGCGCCACCATCGAGGTCGTGCTCGTCTTGCCGTGCGATCCGGCGATGGCGATGCCGTACTTGATCCGCATCAGCTCGGCGAGCATCTCGGCCCGCGGGATCACCGGGATCTGCCTGCGCCGCGCCTCGAGGATCTCGGGGTTGTCCGGCTTCACGGCGGAGGACACCACCACGACGTCGCAGTCGCCGATGTTCAGGGCGCGGTGTCCCAGCGTCACGGCTCCGCCGAGGGACCGCAGGCGCTTCACGGTCGGCCCCTCTTCGAGATCCGAACCGGTGACCTGGTAGCCGAGGTTGATCAGCACCTCGGCGATGCCGCTCATGCCGATCCCTCCGATGCCGACGAAGTGCAGCCGGCGCGTCTTGCGCAGCATCACCACGCCCGGCCCTCCACGCGCCGCCTCATGCGAAAAGCTCCTCGACCATGTCGACGATGCGCGCCGCCGCGTCGGGCCGGGCGATCGCGGCCGCCGCACGCTCCATCGTCACCACCTTGGCCGGCTCGTCGCGCAGCGCCAGGATGGCCCGCGCCAGCGCCTCGCCGCCGAGCCCGGCCTCCTCGAGCAGGATCGCGGCGCCGGCTTCGGCGAACTTGCGGGCGTTCGAGCGCTGGTGATCATGCGCCGCGGTCGGCAGCGGCACCAGGATCGAAGCCTTGCCGCAGGCGGCGATCTCCGACACGGTGCTCGCGCCGGCGCGCGCGATCACGACGTCCGCCTGCTCGTACGCCTCGCGGATGTTGCTGATGTAGGGGAGGACCTGCGCCTCGAACCGTCCTTCCGCATAGGCACGCGTCACCCGCTCCAGGTCCCGGGGGCCGGTGCCATGCTGGAAGTGCAGCCCGAGACGGTTCGCCTCGAGATGGGGCAACGCGGCGATGACGGCGTCGTTGATCGCCCGCGCTCCCTGGCTGCCTCCAAAGATCAGCACCTGGAACGTCTCCCCCCGGACCTTCCGCCGGACCGCCGCGAAGGCGGCGCGGATCGGATTGCCGGTCAGCTCGCCCCGCCCTCCGAAGGAGTGCTTGGTCTCCTCGAACGACACGGCGACCCGCTTCACCCAGGGCGCCAGGAGACGATTGGTCATTCCCGGGTGGTAGTTCTGCTCCTGGATCAAGGTCGGAACGCGCAGGACCACCGCCGCCATCACCATCGGGCCCGAGGCGTATCCGCCCACGCCGATGACGGCCTGCGGCTTCGTCTTCATGAGGAGCCGCAAAGACTGGATGAATCCGGCGGCGGCGCGCAGGCCGCCGCGCACGCGTCCGGCAAGGGACTTGCCGATCACCCCGCCGCTCCGTATCGCGATCAGCTCAAAGCCATGCTGGCCCACGATGTCCCGCTCCAACGGCAATCCGACTCCCGCGAAAAGGATCCGCACTCCTTGCCACCGCCGCTGCAACTCCTCGGCGATGGCGATGCCCGGGTACAGGTGACCTCCCGTGCCTCCTCCCGCGATGACGATCGTCTCGACCGCCATGGCGCCCTACGATGAGTGCTGCGAGATGTTCAACAGCACCCCGAGAGCGATCAGGTTCACGACCAGGCTCGATCCCCCGTACGACAGGAACGGCAACGGCACCCCCTTGGTCGGGATCATGCCCACGGCCACGGCGATGTTGAGCGTCGCCTGCAGGGTGATCCAGAGTGTGATGCCCATCCCGAGATAATAGCCGCCGCGATCCGGCGCGCCGACCGCGGCGGTCACGCCGCGCCACAGGAGCAGCCCGAAGGTAATGATGACCGCGCAGGCGCCTATCAGGCCGAGCTCCTCCGAGATCACGGAGAAGATGAAGTCCGTGTGCGGCTCGGGGAGAAAGAAGAGCTTCTGGCGGCTCTCGCCAAGGCTCGTGCCGCGCAGTCCGCCGCTGGCGACCGCCAGGATCGACTGGCGGATCTGGAACCCGGCTCCGAGCGGGTCTTCGTCCGGGTTCATGAAGGACATGATCCGCCGCACCCGGTAGGGAGCCTGCAGCACGAGAATGCCGAGCAGCACCAGCCCGGCCCCGCCCGCCGTCAGCAAGTAGCGCCAGCGCAGGCCGGCGAGGAACAGGAGAAGGATCAGCAGCAGGATATAAAGGCTTGCCGTCCCCATGTCCGGCTCGAGATAAACCAGGAAGGCCAGTTGCCCGACCACCACGGCGCACGGGATCACCGGGCCGACCAGATCGTTCACCTCCGACTCCTTGCCGGCGAGCTGGTAGGCGAGGTAGAGGACGAGCGCCAGCTTGGCGACCTCCGACGGCTGGATCTGGAACATCCAGAGCTTCAGCCAGCGATGCACCTGGTGGCTCTGATCCGTGGCCAGCACCAGAATCAGCAGACCGGTGCTGACGAGAAGCACCAGGTAGACGAGGGGCCGCGCCAAAAGCCGCCGGTAGTCGATGTGCATGGCGGCGAACATGCCGCCGAGGCCGATGGTCATCGCGATTGCCTGCCGCATCAGAAAGTAGTGCGGGCTGCCGAAGCGCTCCATGGCGACGACCGCGGAGGCGCTGTAGATCATCACGAGGCCGAACAGAGCCAGGCCGATGCCGACGGCGAAAAGCATCTTGTCGAAAGCCAGCTTGCGCGCCATGGTTAGGAGCCTTCTCCGGTCAGGGTGCGGGGCTGGCCGGGCTCAGAAAGCGCCAGCACGCGCCCGCGAAAATCGTCCCCGCGCGCCTCGAAACTGGCGTACTGGTCGAAGGACGCGCAGGCCGGCGCCAGCAGCACGACCCCGCCCGGCGGGGCGGCGCCTCGGGCGGCCTCGATCGCTTCCGCCATCGTGGTGACGCGGGTCGAAGGGACGCCCTCGCCGATCTGCCGCGCGATCGTGTCGCGCGCTTGCCCCATCAGGATGAGGGCGACGACGCGATCGCGCAGCAGTGGCCGCAATGCCGCGAAATCGCCCCCTTTGTCCTTGCCCCCGAGGATCAGGACGATCGGGACCCGGAAGCTCTCGATCGCAGCGACGGTGGCCGCGACGTTGGTCGCCTTGGAGTCGTTGTACCAGGCGACTCCGTCGAGGTCGCGGATTTTCTCGATCCGGTGGGGGAGGCCGCGGAACAGGCTCAGCCCTTGAACCGCCTTCGGGATCGGCACCCCCACCAGGTCGGCGATCAACAGCGCCACCATCACATTCTCGACGTTGTGGGCGCCGTGCAGCGGCAACGCGCGGAGAGGCACGCCGCGGATCTCGCGGCCCTGCCGGCGGAGCACGATGGCGTTCTCCTTCAAGCACGCCCCGTCGGGAAGGGCGAGGGCGTGGCTGAAGGGATGAATTCGCGCCCGAATGGTCTCGGCCAGGCCCCAGACCTCCGGATCATCCCGATTCAGGATGGCGTGGTCGGCCGGCCCCTGGTTGAGGAAGAGGCGGCACTTCGCCTGGTAATAGGCCTGCAGGCTCGGATAGCGGTCCTGGTGATTCGGGCTCAGGTTGAGCAGCGCGGCGATCCAGGGACGGAAGGTCTCGATCCCTTCGAGCTGGAACGATGAGAGCTCCACGATGTAGTAGTGGTCGGGGGCATCGCGGGCGATCAGATCGGTCAGGGGCGTGCCGATGTTGCCGCAGGCCGTCGCCTTGAGGCCGGCGTGCGCCAGCAGGTGCGCGCTCAAAGCCGCCGTCGTGCTCTTGCCGTTCGACCCGGTGATGCCGATCACGATCCCCTTCAGGAACCAGGAGGCGATCTCCACCTCCGCCACGATGCGGACCCCGGCCTTGCGCGCCGCGGCCAGCGGCGGGATCGTCAACGGCACGCCGGGGCTGACCGCGATCAGCTCGGCCCGCGCGAACGTGTCGGGGTCGTGACCACCGAGCTCGAGGCGGGCCCCGGCGCGCTCGAGGGCGCTCACTTCGGGCCCGAGCGCCGTGGCATCGCGGCTGTCGGTCACCACGACCGAGGCCTGCCGCGACAGCAGAAACCGCGCCAGGGACACGCCGCTCTTGGCGGCGCCGACCACGACGACGCGTGCGCCGGCGAGCCTCGGAGGCGTCGCGGGGCGCGGCACGTCGATCATCAGTCCCTCCCTCCCCAGTGCCCGGGCGAATCCTTAACGCAGCTTCAAGGTCGACAGGCCGATCAGGGCAAAGATGATGGCGATGATCCAGAAGCGGATCACCACTTTCTGCTCCGGCCAGCCCGACAGCTCGAAATGATGGTGGATCGGCGCCATCCTGAAGATCCGCTTACCGCGCAGCCGGAACGAGCCGACCTGCAGGATCACTGACAGCGCCTCGAGGACGAACAAGCCGCCGACGAAGACCAGCAGGATCTCCTGCTTGATCAGAATGGCGGTCGTCCCCAGAGCGCCGCCCAGCGCCATGGAGCCGACGTCTCCCATGAAGACCTGGGCGGGGTTGCAGTTGAACCACAGGAATCCGAGCGAGGCGCCGACCATGGCGCCGCAGACGATCGACAGCTCGCCCACCCCTTTGACGTTGGTGACATCGAGATAGCCCGCGACCTTGGCGTGGCCCGCGGTGTAGGCGAGGATCGCGTAGGTTCCGGAGGCGATGAGCGACGTGCCGATCGCCAGGCCGTCCAGGCCGTCGGTCAGGTTCACCGCATTGGCCGCCCCGACCAGGACCAGGATCGTCCAGGGCAGGTAGAGCCAGCCGAGATCGGGCGCCAAGCGCTTGAAGAACGGAACGCTGAGAGTCGTCGGATAACGCCCGTCGTGCGCGAGATACAGCAGGGCGCACCCGACGGCGAACGCGACCACGATCTGAGCCGCGAACTTCTGCCGGGTCGTCAGCCCGAGGGACCTCTTTCTGGTGATCTTGAGGTAGTCATCGGCGAAGCCGATGACGCCGTAGAGGAGCGTGGATATGAGAACGATCCACACGAAGGTGTCGGTGAGGTCAGCCCAGAGAAGGGAGGGGAGCACCACCGCGATGAGAATGAGGAGCCCCCCCATGGTGGGTGTGCCTTTCTTGCTTTGGTGGGATTGAGGTCCCTCGGGTCTGATCTGCTGCCCGATCTGGAACTCCCGCAGGCGGTCGATCAGGCGGGGTCCCAGGGCAAGGCTGATCAGCAGCGCGGTGAGGGTGGCCAGCGCTGTTCTGAAAGTGATGTAACGGAAAACATTCAGGACCTTGAACTGCTCGTGCAGCGGGGAGAGGAGGTGATAGAGCATCAGTGACTCTCCCCCTCGGTGGAGGTCGCGCCGGCCTTCTTCAAGAGAGCCTGTACGACGCGCTCCATCTTCATGCCGCGCGATCCTTTGACCAGAATGAGATCGCCCGCCCGGCAGGCCCCGGCCACGAACGGCGCCGCCGCTTCGGAATCCGGGAAGTGCCGCACCTCCGGCGACGAGGCTGCGCCCGGTCGCGCGGCCGCCTTCGCCGCGCGCGCGCTCCGAGGTCCGACGGCGACGAAGAGGTCGATGCCGGACTTCGCCACCTGCTCGCCCAGCCGCGCGTGCGCCCGGGTCTCGAGGGGGCCGAGCTCGAGCATGTCACCCGCCACCAGCACCCGCCGGCCGCGCGGCTGGGCGTCACGCAGAAGCTCGATCGCCTTCTCCATCGCGGCCGGGTTGCTGTTGTAGGCGTCGTCAAGAACTTCGACGCCGTCCGGCAATCGATGCAGGACGCCGCGCATCGCGGCCGGCCGCACCGCCTGGAGCCCCAGACGGATCGCCTCCAGATCGATCCCGAGGCTGTGGCCGACCGCGGCCGCGGCGAGAGCGTTGTAGACGTTGTGCCGCCCGGGCAGGTGCAGGGTCACTTCGGTGCTCGCGCCGCCGTGCCTAAGGCGGAAGCGGCAGCCGGCCAGGCCAAGGACGACGATCGCGTCGGCAGTGATCTGCGCCTTTCGCGCCCTCACGCCGTAGGAGATCGTCGTGCCCCGGAAAGCGCGCGCCAGGCGGCCGACGCGCGCGTCGTCCGCGTTCCACACCGCCACGGCGTCCCGGCGCATTGCCGCGAACAGCTCTCCCTTGGCGGCGGCGATCTTGTCCATGGTTCCGAAATGCTCCATGTGCACCGGAAGAACGTTGAGGATCACTCCGATGTCCGGGTCGGCGATCTCCGCCAGCCGGGCGATCTCTCCCGGAGTGCTCATGCCCATCTCGAGCACCGCCGCCTCGCGGTCGTCCGCGAGGCGCAGCAGGCTGAGCGGCAGCCCGTAGGTGTTGTTCAGGTTCCCTTCGGTCTTCATGGTCCGGAACCGCCTCCCGACGACCGCGGCCGTCAGCTCTTTCGCCGTGGTCTTGCCCGCGCTCCCCGTGATCCCGATCACCGTGAGCGGCCGCCGGCGCCTCACGAAGGCGCCCAATTCCTGCAGGGCAGCCGTCGTGTTGCCGACCCGCACCAGCGCCGGCGCCCCCGGGGCGCCCTCCGCGCGGCCCTTCGAAACCACCGCGGCCACCGCCCCGCGCGCCAAGGCAGCGGCCAGGTAGTCGTGACCGTCGAGCCGCGGGCCGACGAGGGCGAAGAACAGATCACCCGCGCAGAGGCTGCGCGAATCGATGCTGTACCCCGCCACCCGATGGCCGCCGCCGCCCTCGGGTGGGTGCGCCCCGAGATCGAGCGTGCCTCCGACCGCAAAGGCGATCTCGTCCAGGCTCAGCGTCGCCATCCCAGGATCCCGCCAGTCCTTTCGCCCGCCTGCCGGCTCCTGCCCCCCCCTCCTACCGGGCGGCGCGACCGCGATCCTCGCGCCCGCGCGAGCGCAGCAGCTCGCGCGTCACCTCGCAGTCGTCGAACGGGACCGTCCGGTCCCCGAGGATCTGGTACGTCTCGTGACCCTTGCCGGCGATCACCACGCAGTCGTCCCGCTGCGCCTGGGCCAGGGCGGCGCGGATCGCCTCCTTGCGGTCGGGGATCACCAGGCAGCGGCCGGGCGGAAGCGCGCCCTGCGGATCGCCGGAGAGCGCCTGGCGCACGCCAGGGAGAATCTCTTCGATGATCGCCATGGGGCTCTCGCTGCGCGGGTTGTCGGAGGTCACCACGACGATGTCGCTGCCGGCGGCCGCGGCGAACCCCATCTTGGGGCGCTTGCCCCGGTCGCGATCGCCGCCGCAGCCGAACACCGTGATGATGCGGCGCGGCCCGATCTCCCGCACCGCCCCCAGGAGGGTCTTGAGGGCGTCGTCGCTGTGGGCGTAATCGACCAGGACGCGGAACGGCTCGCCGTCGTCGATGCGCTCGAAGCGGCCCGGCACTCCCGGGCAGCTCTCCAGGCCGCGGGCCACCTCGGCGCGCGGCAACCCGAGGGCGAGGGCCACGGCGGCGGCGGCGGTGGCGTTGCGCGCGTTCGGGCGGCCGAGAAGGGGGCTGGTGATCGTGAGGCGCCCCGCCTCTCCTCCCGGACCTTCGACCCCCGCGGCGATGGCGATGGTCAGATCGCTGCCGCGCCCGGTCGGCGTGAAGGAGAGCAGGCGGACGTCGGCCCCGTCCCTTTCACCGAACGTGATCACCCGCGCGCGGGTCGCGGATCGCAGGGCCGGGAGGCTCGGATCGTCGGCGTTCAGCACGGCCAGCGCGGTCGGCGCCAAGCCGCGGAACAGGGTCGTCTTGGCCTCGAGATAGGCCTCCATCGTGCGATGGAAGTCGAGATGATCCTGAGTCAGGTTGGTGAAGATGCCGATCCGGAACGCGATGCCGGCGACCCGCCGCAGGGAGAGCGAGTGGGAGGAGACCTCCATGGCGCAGGAGCGCGCCCCCGCGGTGGCGAAGCGGTCCAGGAGCCGAATGAGGTCGAGGGACTCCGGGGTGGTGCGCTCCGCCCGGGTCTCATCCCGCCCGTAGCGGTAAAGCACCGTCCCGATCAGGCACGGCTTCTGCCCCGCCTCGCGCAGGATCGATTCGAGCAGGAAACAGGTCGTCGTCTTGCCGTTGGTTCCGGTGACTCCGATCATCGTGAGCCGCTCGTCCGGCCGGCCGTAGTAATTCCGCGCCACCAGCGCCAGACTGAGGCGATCATCGTCGACCTGGACCCAGGCGATTCCTGCCGGACGCCGGCCCGGGGGGCGGGAGGAAAGCACCGCAACCGCCCCGCGCTCGAGCGCCTGATCCAGGAAGTCGTGGCCGTCGCGGCGCTCGCCCTTGAGGGCGACGAACAGGAAGCCCGGCTCGACGGCGCGCGAGTCATAGGCCAGCCCGCGCACGGGCAGCGCCGGATCGCCCGTCAGGCGGGCCCCCGAAATATCTTGAAGTAAACGTTGCAACTGCATTTCGAAACCTCTCAGAAGAAAACCACGCAGCGGCCGCCGCTTACCGGGACGCCGGGATCCGGCTCCTGTCGGATCACGTGTGGCCCGGAGCGCTCCGAGCGGCATACCAGGCCGGCGGCGGCGAGAGCTTCGCTCACCTGTCGCAGGCTCAAGCCGTTCACGTCGGGCATCGCGGGTGGAGAGGCCGGGTCCGCGTCATGCGCGTCGCCCGCCCTTTCCCGGGGGGCGGCCGGCATGAGGAGGGAGGCAAGCGTTGCCTGCGCGGCTCCCGACGCCCGCCCCGGCGCCGGGCGGCGGTCGCGCGCCGCCACCGGGCGCTGCGTCAGAGTCATCGCCGGCAGGGCGCGCTCCCCGCCGCGCGGGACGTGGCGGTCGTGCAGGGAGGCCTGCACCGATCGATCGAAGAGCAGCGGCGTCTCGCGATCCGTGGGGACGGCAAGGTACTGGAGAGTGGGCAGGGCGATGCGCGCGAAGACGGGCGCCGCGACCTCGCCGCCATGGAACTTCGGTCCGCGCGGCTCATCCACCATGACGACGATCACCAGGGCCGGCTCCTCCGCCGGCACGAAGCCGGAGAACCAGGAGACGTAATTGCCGTGGCTGTAGTGGCCGCTGGCATCGATCTTCTGGGCCGTGCCGGTCTTGCCTCCGACGGTGTAGCCGGGCACCGCAGCGGCCTTGCCGGTCCCGTCGATGGTCACCGACTGCAGCATCCGTCGCAAGGTTCGCGCGGTCGCCGCGTCGATGACCCGATGCGAGGTGGCGGCGAGCGCCGGCCGCGCCGGCCGCCGCCGGCCGTCCGGGTCAATGGTCGCGCCGACGACGAACGGCTTGACGTAGACGCCGTCGTTGGCGATCGTCCCGAGCGCCGTCGCCAGCTGCAGAGGCGTGGCGCCGATCTCCTGGCCCATGGCGATCGAGGCCTGCGAAAGGCCGGACCAGTCGGCGACCTCGCGCAGCATGCCGGGGCTCTCTCCGGGCAGCTCGATGCCGCTCTTGCGTCCGAAGCCGAACGCCCGGATGTAGTCGAGGAACTCCTGGCCCCGAAGCCGGGCGGCGACCTTGATCGCCCCCACGTTGCTCGACTTGGCGAGCACCTCGGTGAACGTCAGGTTGCCGTAGGGAACCCGGTCCTCCTTGAAGCGGTGCTTGCCGACGACGATCGAGCCGTTCTCGCACCAGATCACCTCGTTCGGGCGCACCCGCCCGGCGTTGAGCGCCGCCGCCGCGGTCACCACCTTGAAGGTTGAGCCCGGCTCGTAGTAATCGCTCACGGCGCGGTTCTTGCGCGACGCTTCGCGGGCGGCGGCGTAGCTGTTCGGGTCGAATCCCGGGCGGGAGGCGAGCGCCAGGACCTCGCCCGTCTGGGGCCGCAACACGACGACCGAGGCGCCCGCCGGGGAGAACTCGGCCATGGCGGTGTCGAGCTCGCGGTCGGCGATGTGCTGGATCACCTCATCGATGGTCAGGACGAGGCCGGTGCCCGCGACCGGGTCGACCCGGGAGCGATCCAGGACGCGGCCGCCGTGTCCGTCGCGCAGGAACTGGATCTTCCCCGGGGTCCCCTGGATGGCCGTATCGTAGGCGAACTCCAGACCGGCCAGGCCCTGGTTGTCCACGCCGCAGGCGCCGAGGACGTGCGCCGCGAGGCCGCGCTTCGGGTAGTAGCGCCGGCTCTCGCGTACGAAACCGATCCCCTTGATCCCGAGCGCCTCGGCCTGGCGGCGCACTTCGGGCGTCACCTTCCGCTTCAGCCAGACGAAGTGGCGGTCGCCCTCGAGCCGCTCGCGCACCTCCGCCGTCTTGAGCGCCAGGATCGGCGCCAGGCGCCGGGCGGCGCTGGCCGCGGCGTCCCCGACCTCGGTCGGATCGGCGAAGATCGAGTCGACCGCCAGGCTGAGCGCCAGCTCCTTGCCGTTGCGATCGAGGATCGGCCCGCGGTGCGGATCGAGCGTGATTTCCTTTTCCTGCTGCGACCGCGCCTGTTCGAGGAGCTCCGAAGCGCGCACCAGCTGGAGATGGGCGCAGCGGGTGCCGACGCTCACGAGCCCCATCGCGACGATCGCCACCAGCAGGACGAGCCGGGCGCGGCGGGACTGGGACGTCGGGACGGCGACACCGTTTCGCCCGCGCCGGCGCGAGGTGCGAGCGTGGGGCGCCCAGGGCATACGGCGGGACGCGGCGTCCGGCGTCCGGCGGGTGCCTCCGGATCGCAGGCCGGCGTGCCTCATCGCGGTGGCTCCTCGCGCTTCTCGGGAAGCGGCAGCGCCGGCAGGATCGAGGCGGATAAGTAGGCGCCCGGCTCGGTCACGGGTCGGGATGCCGGCGGCGGCAGGGACGCCAGGGTCACGCCGATCTCGTTGACGCGCCCGTCGATCACCTGCACTCTCCGGACATCCTCGGGAGTCGGCTCGGACAAGCCAAGCTGCTGGCGCGCCACTTTCTCGATCCGATCGGGCGCGAGCAGCGACGAGCGCTCCAGCGTGTATTGCTTGTTCAGCTCCTGGAGCTGTTGCTGCTCGTGGTTGATTGCCTCGAGGCTGTAGGACGTCCGGATGAAGTCGACCCGCTGCCAGACATAGACCAAAAGGGGAACGACGATCGCGGCGCCGTACAGCGCCAGACGGCGCAGCTCGCGAAGCCGCGCGCGATCCTTCTCGCGCACCAGGCGGGCGTTGAGCTGCAGCCGTCCTTTGCCATGCGGTCGGGCGATCGCGGTCCTCACGGCTTCCTCCCGGGCCGGATCGCGGCCTTCACGGCTTCCTCCCGATCCGGGCGGCTGGGTCTTCGTCCGGCCCAGAGAGCCGTTCGACCGCGCGCAGGCGGGCGCTCCGGCTGCGCGGGTTGTCGCGCAGCTCCTGGACGGAGGGACGGATCGCCCTGCGGGTGACCAGGCGCACCATCCCGGGACGGCCACAGGCGCAGATCGGCAGATCGCGCGGGCAGGTGCAGCGCTCGGTCAGATTCCGGAAGCCGCGCTTGACGATGCGATCCTCGAGCGAGTGGAAGGAGATCACCGCCATCCGCCCGCGGGGCCGCAGCCGTTGAATCGCCTCGTCGAGCAGGTGGTCGAGGCCCCGAATTTCGTCGTTGACCGCGATCCGCAGGGCCTGAAAGACGCGCGTCGCCGGATGGATCCGGGCCGCGCCGCGGCCGGCGGCGCCCGCCACGATCTCCGCGAGCCCGGTCGTCGTGAGGATCGGCGCCCGATCGCGCGCGCGCCCGATCGCGGCGGCGATTCGAGCCGCCGCCGGCTCCTCGCCGTATCTCGCGAAGATCGCCGTCAAGTCGCCCTGCGGCAGCCGGTTCACCAGATCGGCCGCCGGCCGGCCCGTGCTCCGATCCATTCTCATGTCGAGAGGTCCCTCTCTCTGGAACGAGAAGCCGCGCTCGGGATCGTCGAGCTGCAGCGAGGAGATTCCCAGGTCGAGCAGGATGCCATCGGCCGGCCCGGCTCCGAGGGCGTCCAGGATCTCCGGCAGCCGTCTGTGATCGGCGTGATGGAGGACGGCGCGCGCCGCGAACGGGGCCAGGCGGCGCCGCGCGAGCTCCAGCGCCTCGAGATCGCGATCGCAGCCCAGGAGCCGCCCATCCGGAGCAGTGGCGCGCAGGATCGCCTCGGCATGACCGCCCCCGCCGAGCGTGCCGTCGACCCAGAGACCTCCGGGGTGGCAGCCGAGGGCCGCGATCGTCTCCGCGAGGAGGACCGGTCGATGGATGGGCGCGCCCAGTTCGTCGCGGATCGCAAGGCTCCCTCAGATACCGTGCGCTGCAAGGGTTTCCAGATCGGCTTCGGTCAAGGGTTGGGCCTTGACCATGGTTTCGAACTTTTCCCGGTTCCAGATGTCGACCCAGGTGATCTTGCCCAGGATCGAGACCTCACCGACGATTCCGCTGCTCTTCCGGAGGAGCGGGTGGATCAGGATCCGCCCCTGCTCGTCGAGCGCGGCGGGCTGCCCGTAATAATTGATACGATCCTTGAAGCGCGACGCGGCCGGGTTGAGCGACGGCAGCTTCTCGAGCTTCTTCTCGATCTCGATAAGCACCGGCATCGGGTAGACGCGCACGTAGTCCCCGGACAGCGAGGTGACGAAACAGTCACGACCGAACTTTTCTTCGATGTACCTGCGGAAGACGGAGGGGATCTTGATCCGACCCTTCGCATCCAGCTTGGCGGGAGAATTACCCCTGAGCATTCGACCTCGACCTCTCCGCTCGTCGATCCCCGAGGCGCGATGCGGCGGCGCACCCCAGTTGAAAAACGCCCTTGTCGAGGCCTCCCGGCTGAGGCTGCCGTTCTGGACGACTCAAGTTATCGTTGCCTGATGATTGTCGGATGACTGGGTGGATCGCCCACTACGGTCCACTCTGGTCCACCGAAGGAATATAGAGAGGGGCCGAGATCTTGTCAAGTAGAAAGTTCTCGATGTGGAACAGGAACCCGAGTCTCTAGAATCAGATAGCCGTGCCGACTATCCTGGAAGGCGGATCCAACTATATCTGGTGACCGAAGGATCTAGACGCCACCAAATAGTGTGGTAGCATCTCCGCGGTGTGGGGACGAGAGGCGGCGTGAGCCGCCGCGGAGGTGCCGTGATGAGACGGTCACTGACTGTCATCCGCTTCCTCTTGATTGCATTTCTGCTCGTCGCCGCTCCGGCGCGCGCTTCCGCGAAGGAAGGCCAGCACGGCGTCGCCATCAACTTCGGTTTCTCCGACCCCAGAAGTGACAGCTCCTACAGTTCGGATCAGACCCTCAACTTTTCCTACGAGTACCAGAAGACCGGATACGCCGCCTACCGCGGGACGGCCGGGTTCATGTCGCTCCAGGGGCGGGAGGAAATCTCGCCGGCCATCGGCACCCGCAATTCCGACGCTCTCTATATGACGGGAAACCTCGTCTTCACGCCGCGCTTCGCCATCCTGCACCCCCTGTTTACCGCCGGTCTCTGCGTCTACAGCTTCCGGACGACCGACAATGTCGACAACCGGCACAACGTCCAGCTGGGCGCCAACTTCGGGGCGGGGCTCGACATCCAGCTCCTGCGAAATTTCGCCCTGCGAGGCGAGTATCTGCTGCACTACACGACCGGCAAGATCGCCAATCCGATCCAGGCGCTCACCATCGGCGTGCACTTCACCTATTAAGCCGACAGTTGTCGTTGCCTTAACCCGCCCGCCGCCGTACCATGAATGTCTCATGCTCAAAATCTGTCGCGTCGTTCCGGGTCTCCTGCCCAGCGCGCTCTTCTCGGCCATGCTGATCGCGGGGGCCGCCCCGGTCATCGCGGGCGTGGCCGGCGATCCGACGCCGGCCGACTGGGCGCGGAAGCTCGACCCGTTCCTGAGGCAGCTCGCTCTCGGCACGACCCGGACGGCCGGGGTCTTCACCGAACGGATCCCGCCCGGGTCGGCTGTCGCCATGAGAGCGCTTCCGAAGTTCGTCCGGGCCGAGCGTGACGGGGCGGAACCGATCCTCTATGTCAAGGCGCGGATCGAGACGGCGCTTGCGGTGCCGGGGGACGGCGCAAACGGAACAGCGCCCGGGGATCGTTTCGAGGCGGCTCTCGCCGCCCTGGGGGTCGAGGTGCGCGGCCGGGTCGGTGCGATCGCCGCCCTTCGCGTTCCCGCCTCGGCCCTGCCGGGCCTCGCGGCGCGGCCGGAGATCGTCTGGCTGAAAGCGGCCCACGGTTACCACCCGCAGAACGACGTCAGCACCGGCAGCAGCTTCGTGGCCGCGCGCAATGCCAATATGACGTTCGGCACCAAAGGGGCCGGCGTGATCGTCGCGGTGATCGATACCGGAATCGATTGGACCAACCCCGATTTTCGGAAGGCCGACGGAACCAGCCGCGTCCTCGGGATCTGGGACCAGACGCTGAGCGACGCCTCGCATCCCCCGCCCGCCGGTTTCGGGTTCGGCGCCTTCTTCCCGAAGAGCGACATCGATGCGGCGCTTTTGGGCGGCACCGGTCTTTTGACCTCCGACGGCTACGGGCACGGCAGCCACGTCGCCGGCAGCGCGGCCGGCAATGGCCGGCTGACCGGCAACTCGATCCCCGCCGGCACCTTCGCCGGCGTCGTCCCGGAGGCCGATCTGCTCATCGTCAGGGTTTTCGACTCGCAGGGGAGCTTCTGCACCGCCTGCGACCTGACCGCGGCGGTGCAGTTCGTCCAGGGGTTCGCCGCGGCGGCGGGGAAGCCGTGGGTGGGGAACATGAGCCTCGGAGACGATCTCGGCGCGCACGACGGCACCGATCCCGACGAGATGACCATCGACGCGGCGGTCGGCCCTGGCCATCCCGGATCGCAGATGGCGATCGCCGCCGGCAACTCCGGCGCCAAGCGCATCCACTGGGAGGGGACTCTCACGAGCGGCGGCGTGGCCAGCAACAGCTTCGCGATCCCCGCCTACACGCCGAACTCCGGGGCCGAGAGCGATTTCATCTGGCTCGACCTCTGGTACCGGGGCGCCGATCGCGCCACGGTCGATCTCGTGACACCGGGCGGCCAGACCGTGAGCGCCGGCTACGCGTTGAGCAGCGGGGTCGTCTGCACGACGTCCGGGGCGGTCGTGGTCAACGCCGGCAATGCCCCCGACCTGGCCAACGGCGACAATGAAGTCTTCGTGCAAATCTGGGACAGCAGCGACTGCAGCCCCGTTGTCGACCCCGCGAGCGGCACTTGGACGGTGAGCCTGCATGGCGACAGCGTCACCGCCGGCGGCTTCGACTTCTGGAACGAGGCGCTCGCGGGGGCCCTATCGAGCGTCACCTGGACGACGAGCAACCAGGCGAAGATCGTCGGCGTGCCGGGAACGGGCCGCAACGCGCTGACCGTCGCGGCCTACGTCAGCAAGAGCAGCTGGATCAACGGCCGCGGCACCACGACGACGGTGGTCACGAGCAACGGCGTTGGCGGATTGTCGTCCTTCTCCTCGGTCGGGCCGACGCGCGACGGCCGGACCAAGCCCGACATCGGCGCGCCGGGGGAGTATGTCGGGTCGACGCTCGCGGGGATCTTCCTCGGCCTGAACATCACTTCGAAGGAGCGCGACGGACTGCACGGTGATCTTCGCGGCACCAGCATGGCGACGCCGCACGTCGCCGGCGTGGCGGCGCTCCTGTTCGCCCTGAACCCGGCGCTCGACGGTGGGGCGATCAAGGCGGCGATCGCGCGTGGAGCGCAGATCGATGCCTTCACCGGCGCGGTCCCCAACAATCGCTTCGGAGCCGGCAAGCTGCGCGCCCCGGAAGCTCTCTACCAGGCCGCATCGATCGTGACCGATCTCGCGGCCACGGCCACCGGCTTCAACGCGACCGACAGCCCGTTCGTCGATTCCTACAATATCTATCGCGGCGCGATCCCGGGGCTCGGGTCCACGAATTACGGCAGCTGCTTCCTGAAGGGTCTTGCGGCCCCCGCGTTCGCGGACCCCGCCCTGCCTGCGCCGGGCCAGGCCTTCTTCTATCTCGTCACCGGGGTTCATGCCGGCGTCGAAGGGATCCTCGGCACCGACAGCGCCGGCCAGGTGAGGAACAACAGCAACCCCTGCCTCTGACGACGTGATAACCTCCTTGCTTGCGATGACCAAGATCGGGTCTCCGACTCCGGCCGTCGACGACGCCGGCCTGCTTCGCGCGCTCGGTCTGTGGGACTCGACCCTGCTCGTGATCGGGTTCGTGCTCGGCTCTGCCGTCTTCATGGTGACCGGCGGACCGGGCGGCGTGGCAAGCCTTCTGCCGGCGCCGGGCTGGCTGATCGTCGCCTGGGTCGTCGGCGGCATCGTGTCCTTCGCCGGCGCCCTGGTCTATGCCGAGCTCGGCGCGGCCCTGCCGCGGGCCGGCGGGCAGTACGTTTTCCTGCGCGAGGCGTACGGTGACCTGACCGGGTTCCTGTACGGCTGGACCCTGTTCACCGTGATTCACACCGGCACGCTGGCGGCGCTCGCCGTCGGTTATGCCGAATACTTCGGCTTTTTCTTCCCGGCCCTCGGAACCGGTCGGGTCGTCCTGACCCTCCCTCTGTTCGGCCACCCGCTGGCGATCTCCGCGGGACAGCTGAACGCCGTCTTCGTGATCGTTCTCCTGTCGATCGTCAACTATTTCGGGATCAAGGAAGGCAGCCTGTTCCAGGGGATCGTGACGGTGGTGAAGCTGCTCTCGTTCGCCGGGTTCATGGTGCTCGGCCTGTCGATCGGCCGCGGGAGCGCGAGCCACTTCCTGCCCCTCTTCGCCCCGGCCGGCGCAACCGCCGCCGGGGGAAGCGCGGCCCCCGGTGCGGCGGGCGGCGTGGGGCTCGGAAGCTTCGTGCTCGCGATGGTGGCGATGCTCTGGGCGTACGAAGGGTGGAACAACATCACCTTCACCGCGGGGGAGATCAAGGATCCGCAGCGCAACCTGCCGCGGTCGCTGATCTTCGGAATGGCCGCGATCACCCTGATCTACCTCGGCATGAATCTCCTCTACCTGTACGCCATGCCGATCGAACAAATGCTCGATTCGACGCGCATCGGCGAGGCGGCGGCGGGGGCGCTGTTCGGCCCGATCGGCGCGCGGCTGATGGCCCTGGCCGTCCTGATCTCGGTGTTCGGATGCATCTCGGCGACGGTGATCTCCGGGCCGCGCGTCTTCTACGCGATGGCCAAGGACGATCTCTTCTTCAAGGGGATCGCCGAAGTGCACCCGCGCTACCGGACCCCGGCGCGCGCCATCTTCTGGCAGTGCGTCTGGTCGAGCGTTCTGTGTCTCTCGGGCCAGTACGATCAGCTCTACACCTACGTCATTTTCGCGGCGGTGCTGTTCTACGCGCTCGCCGGCGCCGCGGTGATCGTTCTGCGACGGCGGCATCCGGAATGGCCGCGCCCCTACAAGACCTGGGGATATCCCCTGACCCCGATCCTGTTCGTCTCGGTCTGCCTCGTCGTGCTGGCGAATACGCTCTGGAAGAAGCCGGTCGAGTCGGGCATCGGCCTGCTGATCCTGGTGTGCGGCCTGCCGGCCTACCTGTTCTGGAAGCGCCGCAAGGTCCGGGCGGTTCGCGCCGCGCAGGCGATGCTCGTGGCCTGGGTCCTGATCGCCGCGCCGGCGGTGCTTGCGGCCGGACCGGAGACGGCCAGGACGCCGGGCGAAACCGCGGAACCGAATCCTCTCTTCGGCTTCCACCACGACGCCATCGAGGCGCAGCGACGCCTCGAGGCGCTCCTCGTCAGCCTGCCGCGTTCCGATCGAATCGAGCGCGACGCGCATCTGCTGACGCGCGCGCCGCACGTCGCCGGCACGCCGGAGAACGAGGCCGTGGCGCGTTACATCGCCCTTCGTTTCGAGGCGGCCGGCCTCGAGGTGGAGCTCAAGCGCTACGCGGTCTATCTCGGTTACGTTCGTCAGGCGCGCCTGGAGCAGATCGAGCCCGAGCCGCGCAGCCTGGGAAGCCCGGAAGACCCGATCCCCGGCGACGACGACACCCGCGACGAGCGCGCGGCGCTCCAATGGAACGCCTACTCTCCCGCCTGCGACCTGACCCGCGAGGTGGTGTTCGTGCACTACGGCCGGCCGGAGGATTTCGAGCTCCTCGAACGGCTCGGGGTGGAGGTGAAGGATCGGATCCTTCTGGCGCGCTACTACCATGGCTATCGCGGGGGCAAAGTGATCGAAGCCCGGGCGCGCGGCGCGGCCGCCCTTCTGTTCTACAGCGATCCGGCCGATGATGGCTACGTGCGTGGCGATCCGTACCCCGAGGGACCGTGGGGCCCGGAGGGGCACGTGCAGAGGGGAGCGACCGCGCTCGACTTCCTCGTCCCCGGCGATCCGCTGACGCCCGGGTGGCCCTCGCTTCCGAAGGCACCCCGGATCCGTCCGGAGGACGCCGTGAGCCTGCCGCGCCTCCCCTCGATGCCGATCTCCGGCCGCGACGCCCGGGTCATTCTCGCGGCGCTGCGGGGGCCGGTCGTGCCGGCCGGGTGGCAGGGCGGCCTGCCGCTCACCTATCACCTCGGCCCCGGGCCGTCGCGCGTGCATCTGGCGATCGACGCCTCCTTCGAAACGCGCACCATCACCAACGTCATCGGCCGGCTGCGCGGCAGCCAGGAGCCGGAACGCAGCATCGTTCTGGGAAACCACCACGACGCCTGGTTCTACGGGGCGGTCGATCCGATCAGCGGCACCGCGACGATGCTCGAGCTGGCGCGGGTCGCCGGCGAGCTGGCGCGGCGGGGTTTCCGGCCGCGCCGGACCCTCGTCTTCGGCAACTGGGACGGCGAGGAGTTCACCCTCACCGGCTCGACCGAGTGGGGCGAGGAGCGCGCGCGCGATCTGAGCCGGAACGGCGTCGCCTGCCTGAACGTCGACTCCACCATCGCCGGCGCGCTCTCGGCGTCGCTTGTGCCGACGATGCGGCGCCTGCTGTCCGAGGGCCTGCGGGATCTTCAAGATCCCCTGACCGGACGCGATCTCTACACGGTGACCACCGCGGCGGCCGCGAACGCGGGTGAAAGCTTCGCGGCCCTCTATGGCGCGACGTCGGCCGCCCCGGGCGCCGCCGCGGCGGCTGCGGTGAGCTACGGTCTGCTCGGCAGCGGCTCCGACTACACCGTTTTCTTCAACCATCTCGGGATCCCTTCGGCGGATCTCGGCTTCGATGGGCCGTACGGGGTCTACCACTCGGTCTATGACGATCACCTCTGGATGAGCCGGTTCGGCGATCCGGGCGCGCTTTACGGGATCGCCACCGTCAAGCTCTGGGGGCTTCTTGCCTACCGGCTGGCGAATGCCGACATCCTGCCGTTCGAGGAATCGCCCTACGTGGCCGACGTCGAGACCTACCTCGCCGATCTGGAGGCGCAGGCGGGCCGGCGGGCCGGGATGGAGCCGCTCGACCTGACCGACCTGCACGCGGCCCTCGGGGCGTGGCGGCAGGCGGCCAGCGCGGTCGACGGCGCCATGACGACGGCGCTCGCGGGGCCCCGTCCCGATCGCCAGGCGCTCCGACTCGCCAACGCCGCTTTGATGCAGGCGGAACGGGATCTCCTCGGGGAGGGCGGTCTTCCGGGGCGTCCCTGGTACCGGCATCTGATCTACGCGCCGCTTCCTTCGTACGCCGCCGAGACCCTGCCGGGGTTGCGTGAAGCGGTCGCCTCCGGTGACTCCGGGCGCGCCCGGACCGAGGCGGCCAGGCTGGCCGCCGCGCTGCGCGCCCGGGCGAAGACGGTGGGACGCGCCGCCGCCGCCCTGGGCGTCGCGGCCAAAGGCCTGCGGACTCTCGACGATCACGCGGCGGCGCGACGCTGATCGTCGCGGGCCGGGAACGCCGATGATGCGATCCACCCGGGCCGCGAGTCTGACCGCGTGCCTCTCGACGCTCGCCCTGCTGCTCCCGGTCGACCGGGCCGCCGCCGATCTCATCCCCGACGAGCCGTCCCCGGCGTGGCGCGAGGCGCCGGTCCGCTACATCCTGACGGTCGGGGAGGACGCGGAGTACAAGACCCTCGCGACGGACGAGGCGCGCCGCGTCTTCATCGAACGTTTCTGGGCCGCCCTCGATCCAACTCCGGGGACCGGGATCAACGAGCGGCGGCTGGAGTTCTGGAAGCGCGTGGACGAGGTGGAACGGCTGTTCCGGGAGTCTCTCGCCCCGGGATTCAAGAGCGATCGCGGCAAGGTCTATATCCTGATGGGGCCCCCCGACGGGCGCAACCAGCATGGGAGCGAGGAAACCTGGACCTACGTGGCCTTGAAGCGCGCCAACGCCGTGCCGGAGATCCAGATCCATTTCCGGAGGACGAGCGAGGGGGAGTACCGCATGCGCCCCGGGGATCTGGTCTATCGGGATCCGCTGGCCAGGGGGGGCGGCGTGCCGGCGGGCGGGTGGTATCTCGCCTTCGGTCCCGAGGGGGCCAGTCCGCAGATCATGGAGGGACGGATCCGGATGGTCGACTTCCCGAAGGGGGAGGTCCGGGCGGATGATTTTTTCGGCGACCTCGCGTTCCGGTCGCGGATCGACGCCACCAAGGCCGAGCGCGGGGCCACGCGCCTGCTCATGACCCTCGCCATGCCCAGGGGCCAGTTCCACGACCCGGCCGGCGTCCCGATCGTGCCCGACGTCAACCTGTCGGTGCAGATCGAGGACCTGTCGGGCGACAAGCCCGTCGGTCGCGTCACGGAGATCAAGCTGATCGACACGCCGGCTCGACAGCGTGCGGAGCTCGCCGTTCTCGTCCAGGCGGCCTTCTCGCTGCGACCGGGGTCGTACCGGGCCGTGCTGACGCTTTACGATCGGCAGACCCATCTCGGGACGAGGGTCGCGCGGGCGATCGAGGCGCCCGACCTGTCGCGCGGCCTGGCGCTCAGCAGCATCATGGTCGGCCGTCTCCCGGAGGACGAGGGCGGCGCCACCGGCCCGTTCCAGAATGGAATGGTGGCCTTCGCGCCCGAGCCGGATCCGATCTTCCGGCCGTCGGAGACCGTGACCTTCGCCTACCAGGTCTACGGCGGCCGCCAGCGTCGGGGCCAGACCGATCTCGAAGTCGAATACCGGTTCTCGAGGAAGGAGGGGCAGGAGCTCCATGAGATCGGCAAAGCGTTCATCGTCCCGCACGTGAAGCAGCCGTCGATCGGCTACGCCCTGCCGCTCGCGGGCTGGCCACCCGGCGACTATCGAATCATGATTCGCGTGCGCGACACTCACGGCGGAGCCGAGGCGACAGGCCAGGGGGAGTTTCGGATCCCGGGGGAGATGCGGAGCCCGGGGTGAAGCCGCTTATCGCAGCGAGCTAAGGAGTCGCGTGAGGCCCCGATCGAGGCGGGCGACGAGGTCGTCGATCTCGCCGGTGGTAATGGTGAACGGAGGGGAGATGATGAAGTGGTCGCCGTCCTGCCCCTCGCGCGTGCCGCTGCCGGGGTAGATCAGCAGGCCTTCCTCGACGCAGGCCTCGTACAGGCGGCGCGAGACCTTGAGGGCCGGTGGGAACGGCTCGCGGCTCTTGCGGTCGCGGACGATCTCGAGGCCCCACATCATCCCCACTCCGCGGACGTCGCCGATGATGAGGTGGCGCTTCAGGGCGGCAAGCTTCGCGCCGAGCACCTTGCCGATCCGCGCGGCGCGCGCCACCAGCTTGTGCTTGGCGAGATAGTCGAGGACGGCCGATCCGATGGCGGCCGACAGCGGGTTGGCGCTGTAGGTGAAGCCATGCTCGAAGTAGCCCCGGCCGTCGCGCAGGGCGTCGGCGATGAAGCCGCGGGCGATCACCGCGCCGAGGGGAGTGTAGCCGCCCGACAGGCCCTTCCCGGTGACGATCAGATCGGGGACCACCTTGAAGTGATCGACGGCGAAATTCCTGCCGGTCCGCCCGATGCCGGTCATCACCTCGTCGGCGATCAGCAGGACGTTGTGCTTGGTGCAGATCTCCCGCGCCCGCTTCCAGTACCCCGGGACGGCGGGCACCGCGCCGAGCGTGGCGCCGACCACCGGCTCGGCGATGAAGGCGGCGACCGAGTCGGGCCCTTCCTGGTGGATCATCGCTTCGAGATCTTCGACGCAGGCGATGTCGCACGAGGGGTATTTCAGCCCGTAGGGGCAGCGGTAGCAGTAGCAGGGCGGAATGTGCGGCATCGGCGCGAACAGCGGCGTGTAAAGAGCGCGGCGCGCCAGGTTGCCGGTCACCGCCAGCGCCCCCATGGTGCTGCCGTGATACGACTGCCAGCGGGCGATGATCTTCGACTTCCCGGGGTGGCCGGTCTCGACGTGGTACTGCCTCGCGAGCTTGATGGCGGTCTCGACCGCCTCGCTGCCTCCCGAGACGAGGTAGACCCGGCCGGTCTTCTTCATGTCACCGGGGGCCAGGGCGGCGACGCGCGCGGCCAGGCCAACCGCCTCGCGGGTGATGAACTGCGATGAATGGGTGAAGGCCAGCCGCCGGGCCTGCGCGGTCATGACCGCGGCGACCTCCTTGACCCCGTGACCGATCGAGCAGACGACGGCGCCGCCGCAGCCATCGAGATATTTTCTGCCGTCGCCGTCGTATATCCAGATTCCCTCGGCGCGGACGGCGACCGGGTACCTGAGCTTCAGATTGCGCGGGAAAAGATGGACGGCGCCGGCAAGCTCCGCCGTCCGGACGCCCGCCGGCTCATCCTGGGGAGCATCCGGGCGGCCCGCGCCGGCCCGGGGACCGGCGATGATCGACTGCGCGGGGCGGGCGGGAGATTTGGGGCGTGACTGACCGGGAGCCTTCACGAAGTAGGCCTCTTCCTCGCCGGAGTCGGCCTCCTCCTCCATATCATGCTCGTCGTCCAGGAGCAGGCCGATCTCCTCGGCCTCCTCGAGGCTCCGGCGCACCGCCTCGTCCGGGTCGATGCGATGGACCGCGGCGGAGCGCCGGGGCGACTTCGCGGCCGGCTGCCGGTGCCGCCTGGGACCGGATCGGCGCGACGGGACGCGCGTCATCCGAGCCATCCTTGAAAGGGGGAGCGCGCCATTCAGCCCGCCTTCGAGCGCAGGAAGATCCCCTGGGGGTCGAGCTCATCGCGGATGATCCGGATCTCCTCCGGGCTCGGAGGCGGCGTCTCGGTGAGGTCGGCGGCCACCTTCACGTCCCAGCCGATGTTCTCCTTGATCTTCTCCACGGTGATCCCGGGATGGATCGAGACCAGCACCATCTCGCGCGTGTCCGGGTCGAAACCATACACCCCCATATCGGTGATCACCAGCTCCGGACCCCCCTTGAGGCCGAGGCGCTCGCGCTCCCGTCCGCCGCCGAGATAGCCGGGGCTGGTCACGAAGTCGACCCGCTCCGGCAGGGTCCGCTTCGAGTTGGCGATGGTGATCAGGACCCTCTTGGCCAGCGCGGCGATCTCGCAGGCGCCGCCGCTGCCGGGCAGGCGAACCTTCGGCTTGCGATAATCGCCGATCACCGTCGAGTTGATGTTGCCGAAACGGTCCACCTGCGCGCCGCCCAGGAAGCCGACGTCGATCAGGCCGTTCTGGAGGTAGAGATTGAACACGTCGAGCATCGGCACGACGGCGAGCGATCCGGTCACCAGGCAGGGGTCCCCGATCGAGATCGGCAGCCGCGTCGGCACGCAGCCGACGGCGCCCGACTCGTAGATCATGCAGAGACCCGGGGCGTGCAGGCGGTAGGCGAGGTTGACCGCCAGCGACGGGACGCCGATGCCGACGAAGACGACGTCGCCGCTCTTCAGCTCCTTGGACGCCCGCGACACCATCAGCTCGGAGGTCGTGTAGTCCGCCACCCGCGTCTCCCCGACGGCCCGGCGCGCCGGGCCGCCCTTTCAGAACCCGTAGTTGACCGGCGCGCACATCTGTCGATCGGCTTTCAGCTCTTCGCGGCGCGCTCCCAGCTTCTTGATGTAGGCGGTCCGGTCAGCGAGACCGTAGACCCACTCGTCGAGATAGGCCTTGAGGCCCGCCTCGTCGCGCGAGATCGTGTCCCACGTGACGTAAAAATCGTTGTCCCGATCGTATCCGCCCTGCACGAACGACGGATGGGCGCCGAACGGCTCGTACACCACGGCGCTGACGATCGCTCCCGGGATGATCGTCCGGTTCGGATCCGAGCGGATGACCTTGGAGTCGACGATCTCTTCGACCGTCACGATCACCCGCGCGCTGGCGAACGCGGCCTCCTTCTGAACGCCGTACAGGCCCCAGACCTGGGTGTTCCCGTCGGCGTCGGCGCGCTGGGCGTGCACGATCGTGACGTCGGGGCGGAGCCCCGGCACGCACCAGAGCTGCTCATCGCCGTAGGGGGAGCGGATCGTCTTCAGGCCCGGATTGTAGCGGGTGAGATCGGTGCCGGGGTAGTTCCGGGTCGGCAGGAACGGCAGGTTCGAGGCGCCCGCCATGAACCTCAGCACCATGCCGAAGTGCGTGTACTCCTCGATCTCGAGCGGCTGCGGCTTGCCTTGCTCGACGGCGCGGCGGAAGGCGTGCAACGGCCCGACGCCGGGGTTCCCGGCCCAGGAGAAGATCAACTTGCGGGCGCAGCCGGCCGCGATCAGCTGGTCGTAGATCAGATCCGGCGTCAGCCGGGCGAGGGTCAGGTTCTTCCTGCGCTGCCGGATGATTTCGTGGCCGGCCGCGAACGGGATCAGGTGGGTGAACCCTTCCAGGACGACGAGATCGCCGTCGCGCACGAAGCGCGCGATGGCCTCCTTCATCGTCAGGACCTTCGACATCGTCCGCTCCGCACGGCGCTGCGTTCCGGGAACGATCCTCGTCCCAAAGGGCCGCAGGTCAAGGAGTCCAGGCCGAAGTCCGGCGCGAAGCACGGCGCGGGCCCGGAAGCGGCGATGATAGCACAGCGGGGGGGGAGACGGCGGCAACCGGCGGGGTGAGGAGCCGGGGCCTGCTCTCGCCGGGCACGGGTCCGGCTCGCTGCGCGAGCCTCCCCTCGGTTCGCCTCGCTCCTACCCACCGCGCTGTGAAGCGCGCGGCGGGGCCCCGGTCGCGCGGGCACACCCGCGCGGGCGAGTGCTGGCCCCGGCTCCTCAGGGCGTCGGGGCCTCCTGCCCCTGGGGGAGGCGACTCTTGGGAACGGCGCGGGGGGATCGGGGTGCGACGCCCGCCCTGAC